>JALGUJ010000014.1 GCA_029820945.1 Candidatus Zipacnadia bacterium
GGAAGGGGCATCTGCTAACACTCCCGCGATCTGACATCGCCAACAGATGCCTATTCCACATCCGCACGGCAAACCTTGCATCCTGTACAACCATTTTCTGGACGCTGCACTAGTTACGCGGGTTGAGTATCCGCTCGGCCACCCTATCCGGGTCAACCCTGTAGGTTCCGGCCTCGACCTGTGCCTTCAGCTCGGCGACACGCTCGGCCCGCACCTCCGGTGCCTCGGCCAGAGCGGCGCGCGCTGCCTTGATCTCCTCGGCCCTGCGGCTGAAGGCGAGCCGGTCGGTACTTCCCACGCCTGCTGAGGCGCCGACCTGCTGAGCGGGGCGGGCGCGGCTGATGCCCTCGCTGTGCACGCCTCCGACGCTGCTGCGGCCGATGCTGTGGAGCTTGCTGGGATCGATCCTCACTTCGCCTCTCTCCTCGTTCCGCCCGACCTCTCACGCACACCCCAATAGAGATATCGGCAGCTCGCGCCGCGGCTTTAGCGTATTGAGCAGCTTTTTCGCAGGGTTCTTCGCCTTGCGCGTTTCTCGAGACATGGGCTGCTGGATCGGGTGAGGTGGGGTCTGCGTCTGCGGGCGGTCAGGGACGGATGGCGCTCTGGACCTTCTGCATCTCGGCCTGTGCGAGGGTTCCCAGAAGCGTGAACACGAACCCGCCCTCCTGCCAGGTCATGGACCGTCCGCGCTGCACCGGCTCCCTGGGCCCCGAGCCGGGCCGCTGGAAGAGACTGAAGGTGTCGGCTCCATTACTGAACGAGAGCCACAGCACGGGCTGGCCGTTCATCTCGATGACCGCCGCGCGGTTGGGCTGGAAGCGGTAGCCGGGCGGCAGGTAGCGGGGCAGCACGGCCCGGAAGCCCGCCTGCTTCTCTGCCTTCGACAGCGGCATGCGCTCGCAGGGCCGCTCCCCATCTATGACCGTGCAGTCCGCCGGCGGCTCGAAGTCGAAGATGCTCGGGTCCAGTGCCGGGTTGTAGGTGATCCGGGTGAAGAACGCCGAGGACTTGACCCGGCCGTGCGAGTCGAAGCGCTGCGTCTTGAGGGTCACGAAATGCTCGGCGTCCACCCAGGACTTCTTCACCAGCAGCCCCTCGGAGGTGTAGACCTTCACCACGTGCGTGCGTCGCCCGGCGATCTCCTCCTCCCCGACGTACTGCAATCGCATGCGCTTGGCGAGCCGCTCCAGCTCCTGCACGCGCTGCTCCGCCGTCTGCCTTGGGGGCGCAAGCTCCGCGCGCACGGCGTGACCAGTCGTGGGGTCGTAGTGCCATTGAACCCGGCCGTTGGTGATGCACAGCGTCCCCTTCTCACTCTCGGGGGCCAGCACCAGGATGCGGAGCCTGTCGGGGGCCTTGCAGTCGATCTGCTGCCGCACGCCATGCAACTTCGTGCCGCCGTCGAAGACGACTACGCTGCGAAGCCCGCTGAAGTCCACGGTGCTGCGGGACTCGATGCTCCTGCGCAGGATCTCCAACGCCGTAAGATGAGGTTGCGCCAGAGCCACGGTGCCCGAGGCGACCAGCGCGAGCGATACCGATACCAGCCTGCCGAACCTGCTCATCACAGCGCTTCGCTTCCTCGACGGCGCGGGGGAGGACGGGTGGGTCAGTAGGATGTGTACATGACCAGGCTGACGCCGGCGTCGTCGGCCAGCGGCTGCGTCATCTCAAGCGCTTGGTGCTTGCGCATCAGCTCTTCGATCTCGCCGGCGGTCGCCGCCATCTGGGTACCCGACGCGGTGTTCGTGACGGCGATCGCGGGCGCCTGCGCGGCGTGATGTGACTGGCTGTACCAGACGGTGCCCCCGGCCACGGCAAGAGCGAGGGCGGCGACGGCCGCGGCACGCGCCCATTCCGGCTGATCGCTCGGGATCAGCCACGCGGCGATACGCCGAGCCCAACCGGGGGACTCGTCCTCTGCCGCGATCTCCGCGAGCACGCGGTCGGTGAATCCGGCCGGGAGCCGGTCGGCGGGCAGCGACTGCAGCGCGCCATGTGTCTCGCGCAGCAGGAGCGCCTCCCTGCGGCAGTCCTCGCAGCTCTCGATGTGCTCGATCGCCCCCGCCGAAAGCTCGGCGGTCGCGCCCCAACACGCAAGCAGCTCCTCGCGCACCTTCTCGCACGTCATCAGTCTCGACCTCCAGCCAGCCGCGTCGGCCCCTTTAGCTCTCCCCGCGACGTGACGACGACACCATCCGCACCCTCTATGCCGCGGCCTCTCTCGGGCGAGCGTCTCCATGAGCCGCCCGCGCCACGGCGAAAGCTCACCTCTCGACCTCGATCTCTCCGGTCTCCACCAGGTACTGCAGGCTCTCCTTGAGCCGACTGCGCGCATTGAACAGGCGGCTCTTCACCGTGCCCAGCGGGACGTCGAGGATCTCGGCGATGTCCTCGTAGCTCTCTCCCTGCAGCTCGTAGAGTATCATCACGTCCCGCAGCTTCTCGGGCAGGTCCATGATGGCGCGCCTTACGGCCACCTGCGTCTCGCGCGTCGTCGAGCTGTCCTCGGGACCGCCGGATTCGTCGGGAATCTCCCGGTCGTACTCACCGTCATCTGAGTCGAGAGGCTCGTCCAGCGAGACCGTCGCCTCTGCGCGCCTCCGGCGCCGGACCACATCGATTGCCAAGTTGCTGGCGATGCGATACAGCCACGTATGGAAGCTCGACGCGCCCCGGAACCTGGGCAGGGACCGATAGGCTCGAACGAAGGCCTCCTGGGTCACGTCCTCGGCCTCGTACGGGTCCCCCAGCATCCGGCAGACATAGCTGTATATCCGGTCCTTGTACTCGTCCACCAACCGGCCGAAGGCCTCACGGTCCCCCGTCTTGGCCCGCTCGACGAGGCGCTCGATTCCCGGTTGCGCGAGTCCGTTGTCTTTCGCCATTCGTAGACGCTATCTCTACCCTAATGTTCAGAAGGTGTCTGCCTGCGTGTGGCTCGACGGTCCCCCGCGCCGGCGGCTACCGGTCGAAGAGCCTGCCCGGCTCTCCCTCGCCGCCCTGCTCCTGGGGCGCCCCTGGTGCCGCCGCATCGCCCTGCCCGTGCCCTGGCGACGTGGGCCGGGCGCCAGGGGCGTCCGCGCGCGCCCCGACGTAGATGTAGCGCTCGAAGAGCCGCTGGTAGTCCGACCACTGCGATCCGGCCTCGGCGCCCTGGGCCACCACCTGGCTGAAGTACTGCACGTGCGCGTCCAGGTTGTCGGCGTAGTGCAGCGCGCAGGCCTCGGCCGTCATGGGCAGAACGGGAGCGCCGTACTCTCGCTGCCCGTGATGCGACAGGAGCACATGCGTGAGGCGGTTCGCCAGCTCGTCGGGGAAGCCCTCGATCTCCTCGATCGCCCTGTTCACCATGCGGTCGGTGAGCACGGTGTGCCCGACCAGGCGCCCGCGATCAGTGTACTCTATCGATGCGTCGCACTCAAGCTCGACGACCTTGCCCAGGTCATGGAGCAACGCGCCGGCCATCAGCACGTCCCGATCCAGCTCCGGGTGCACGCGCGCGACGGTCTCCAGCACCTCGATCACGCCGACGGTGTGCTCGAGCAGCCCGCCGATGTGCGAGTGGTGCAGCGACTTGGCGCCCGGCGCGCGGCAGAAGCGTTCGAGGAACTCCTCGTCGCCGAAGAAGTGGTCAACGAGGGCCCGCAGGTGCGGCTCGCGCACGCTCGCGGCCGTCGCCAGCAGCCTCCGGCGCAGTTCGCCGAGGTCGCGCGTGCTGGACGCCACAAGCTCCGCCCGCGAGAGCTCATCGGCTTCGGCCTTCTTGAGCCGCTCGATGACAAGCTGCCTCTGGCCCCTGTACTCCTCGACCGCGCCGCGAACGGTCACCGCGTCGCCGGCCCCGAAGAGTTGGGCCGCCTCCTCCGCGTTGTCCCACATGCGCGCGGGGATCTCGCCGGTGGCGTCCGCCAGCGTCAGCGAGAGGTACTGGCCGGGTTTGCTGCGGAAGCTCTGCAGGGACTTGTCACGCGCGGCGTACGTGCCGACGATGCGGTCGCCGACCTCGAACTCGGCTATGGTCTTGGTCGCCATGGGCGATCAGCGCCCCCGTTCGCGCCTTCGGTGCATCGCTCCGCTTGCCTTCGTCGCTGCTGGCCCGAGGGCCTCCACCGTGCGAAACGCTGGCTCGAGGCCCCTGTCGCAGCCCTGCGCACGGCGAGAGCCGGTCTGCCTGTCATGCGGCGACGCTCATTCCTCGCGCATCTGCGTCCCGTCCTCGCGCAGGCGGATGGTGCCCAGGCCGATTGAGGCGACGGCGTCCAGGTCAATCGGCGAGGCCAGTACCAGCAGCGTCTCGCCCCTGTCGCGGACGCCGCGCAGCAGCCCAACGGCCAGACCGATCCCCTCGGCGTCGCTGAGGCCGATGAGCAGTCCCTCCAGCTTCGAGGCCAGCCTGCTCCACGAGCGCCCCCAGAGCCATGGCCTGCCGCCGTAGACCGCGCGTCCCTGCAGGGGGATGGCCTGGACCTGTGCGTCCCGCAGGTGCTCCTCGAAGCGCGTCTGCCGCCAGCGGTGGCGGAAGGAGGCGCTCTTGCGGTCGGCCGCAATGGCCTCCAGGCGGTGCACGCGGGTCTCGCCGGGCCTGAGGGCACGCGCGATGGGCTCGAGCCCCCCGGGCTCCGCCTCTATCAACACAACGTCCGAGGGCCGGACGAGGTCCGTCTTCGCGCGCTTGAGCGCTACCGCACCGGAGCCGTGCACGTAGCCCGAGGTGTCGAGCACCACGCGGTCGGCCGCCTCGCCGGCGCGGCGACAGGCGAGGAACGTGGCGCTGGCCGTGCCCAGTGGCCGCGCGGCGGGCGAGGTCACGCCGACGAAGATGAACCGATCGCGATCGCCCCCAAGCAGGCGCCAGCCGACCGTGCCGGGCGGGCCGAGCACCGACTGCCCCAGGTCCGCATCGACGACGGCGACCGATCCGCTCTCCGCCAGCCGCTCGGCCAACCACCAACAGAGCACGGTCTTGCCGGCATCCGTGGCACCAATGACCATGATCGTGCCGCGCCCGCACTCGGTGGCGGCGAGCAGATCGTGCCAGGAGTCGGGGACGAGCACGTCGCCGGCTGAGTGGCCTGCGGCGTCAACGTGCCTTCCCCTGTCCTCTTGCCCCTCGCCCATTGTCTCTCCCGCCACTGCCGTCAGTCGTTGGCCAGCCCCAGGTATCGCTCGGCGAGTATCACCGCCGCCCAGTCGTCGATGGGCTCCGGCGGGAGGCGCAGGCCGGTGGGGACGAGCCGCCAGAGGCCGCGTGGCGGATTCTCGCGCCAGTAGCGCTCGCGCGCCTGCAGCGTGGTCATGTGCTCGTCGATCTCGGCCAGCACGACGTCGCTCGCGGCCCGTCGGATCAGCTCCGAGGCCAGCTCTGAGCCGGTGCGCGCGCCGACCAGGACTATCGCCGCACCGTGGCGCTGCGCCATCTCCGCCGCGGCCTCGCCGACCCCCCCGGTGGGCACGATCAGGCGCTCAAGCACCGCGCCGTCCGCCGCAACTGCGGCCATGCCGCACTTGGCCCGTCCGGGATCGACGGCGACCACCGGGCCGGTTCCAGGACCGGTCATGCTCTCGCCTCCAGGGCGCTATGGGGGCTCCGGCGCGGCCGAGACCTCGAGGTCGAGCAGCAGCGGGCCGCGCGTGTAGGTGTCGCCCGCTGCCATCACACGCACGCGCATCATGCCCTCGCCCGCGCGGATCGCCTCGGCGGCGTTGAAGAGCTCGGCGAGGTCGATGGAGCCATAGCTCCCGGTCTCGGGATGGGGGAGCATGCCCTCGGAGATGGCTCGTGCCCGCACGCGGCTCTCTTTCGGGTTGGTGATGCGAAGCCACAGCGTCTCGAAGGCCTGGAGGGAGCTGACCCCGGAGCTGATGAGGAACTCGTCGAGCACCTCGCCCTCAGAGAAGACGAGGCGGTTGGGGGCGGCCCTGAACCCGACGGCGAGCTGGGTCTCTTCGCCGGGAAAGAGCCGGCGGAAGGCGCGCACCGTCACAACCCACTCCTCGGCCCCGCCCTCGCGTAGCTCGGAGGCCACGTAGCGCACGATCATGCCCTCAGGGACCTCCTCCGCTGGCGCCCAGTCCGGGATGGGAGCCACGGCCACCACCGCCCGGCCATTGGCGCCCTCGGGCACTCCGCGGCGCTTGGCGGCCGCGCTCGCCAGGTGCAGCAGCTCGTAGAGGTCGCTTTCCATCTGATCCTGAGTCTCGTCGGCCGCGAGCACCACGCGGATCAGCTCCTCGCCCGGCTCGTAGAGCGCCGGCCGCTCGGCGATGAGTCGCTGCTGGCGCCAGGCCTGCTCGAGCCGCTGCTCGATGCTGGCCAGCTCCTGTTCCCGCGCCTCGAGCTCCGCGGTCGTGGCCTCGAGATGCTCGATCGTGGGTTCAAGGTGCCGCTGGGCCCTCTCCAAGTCGCGGCTCACCATCTCCAGGTGGTGTGAGATGGTCTCGACCTCGTGCCGCTTGGCCTCCACCTCGCGGCGCTTGCGGTCCAGCTCCTCCTGGGTGACGTTCAGCTCCTGCTCGCTCGCGTCCAGGTCCGCCCGGGCCGCGTTCAGGTCGCTCTGCGCCGCCTCCAGGTCCACCTCGAGCTGGCCGCGGCGGCGGATGAGCGTATCGACGCGGCCGGCCAACTCGTCGCGGCGCTCGGTGAGCTCGCCGACGCGCCGCTCCGCGTCCTCGCGCAGGCCCTCGAGCTCCTGGGCGCGGTGCTCGGCCGTGTCCGCGCGCCGACCGGCCCCGGCCGCCTCCCTGTCGAGTCGCGTGACCTCTGACTGCAGGTCGCTGATGCGCGCCTGTAGGTCCTCCTGGCGCTGGAGGAGCTGGCGCAGCTCGAAGACGGCGATGCGGGCGTAGCCCGAACCGATGGTGGCGACCATGAGGCCGAGCAGGGGCAGGAGCGCGCCGATGACCGCGGCGACCAGGCGGGCGCTCTGCCGGGGCCGCAGCCCGAAAACGCTGCTGCGGCGCTTGCCCAGCCACGCACCCGTCACGTCCCCCAGATAGGCGATGATCGCCCCGAGGATCACCAGCGCGCCGAATACCAGTGCTGTGTAGGTTGACATCGGTGCCCGTCCCGGTAGTCTCGCTCTCAGCCGCCGTGGCCCTGCGCACGCTGCATCAGCGCGAGTTTTTGAGCAGAAGCCCGATTCCGGTGAGATACAGCACGACGTTTGGCGTCCAGGCGATCAGCGCCGGGTGGGCCAGCCCCCTCTCGCCGACGAGCGACAGCGTGTGGCTGATGGCGTAGAAGACGAAGATGACGACCAGCGACAGGCCCATCCCGATGCCGCGCGACGAGCGCTGTCGGTGGACACCGAGCGCCAGCCCGATGACGGCGAAGCCGATGGAGGCCCAGGGCAGTGCCAGCCGCACGTGATAGTGCTGCCGCAGCCGGTTCGCCCAGGCCTGGCGACCCTGCTTCGCCGACAGCGCCGCCTCCTCCCGGAGCTCGGCCAGGCTCATGTCCTCGGGCAGCTTGTGGATGCGCTCGACCTCCGCGGGCGTGCGGCCCACATCGTGGGTCATGGTGCCCGGTCGCACCGTCACCTGATGGCCGGCGTCCCAGTAGGTGACCTCAACATTCTCCATGACCCACTTCTCGCCCTGCCAGCGGGCGCGCTCGGCGGTGAGCAGATGCGGCTTGGGGCCGAGTGTGAAGTCGAGGATGATGACATCGCGCAGCGTGACGGTCTCAGGGTCGAACTGGCGGGCGTAGAGCCAGCGCTCGAGTCGCTCATCGTCGTCGCGCACCTCCAGCGCGATGTCCTTCTCCCCGGCGACCGTGCCGTACACCGCCCGCGCGATCTCGAAGGACTGGTGCTGCGCCGACGGCACGACGGTCTCGTTCACCGCGAAGGTGAAGACGGAGATGACCAGGCCGAAGAGCATCAGCGGCAGTCCGATACGCCCCAGGCTCAGCCCGCCGGCGCGCATGGCGACCAGCTCGCCGTCGCTGCTCAGGCGCGCCATCGCCATGAGGCAGCCGAACATGGTGGCCATGGGCAGCGTGAGCACGATCATGCCGGGAAGCTCGAGCACGGAGATGCGCACCGCCGCCCAGACCGGAAAGCCCTTCGAGTAGATGAGCCGCAGCATGTCGTAGAGCAGCTCCACGCCCACCAGCACGGCGAGGAAGGCCCCGATACCAAACAGGAACGGGGGGAGCATCTCCGTGAGCAGATAGCCATCGACGCGTTTCATGGATAGCGGCAACCACACGCTGCAGGCGACACGAGATCAACCAAGGGTACGACGGCGGCAGCAGGCTCTGAGCTACCGGCTTCCTGCGGCCGGCTTGCGGCAACGCGATGGCCCGGCCGGGCGCCTGCCCCGCTACATTCTGAACCTGTCGCCCAGGTAGTAGCGTCTGGCGATGGGATCGTTGGGCAGGTCCTCGGCGGGTCCCTGCGTGCGGATCCGCCCCTCGGAGATGATGTAGGCACGGTCGCAGATCCCGAGGGTCTCGCGCACGTTGTGGTCGGTGATGAGGATGCCGATGTGGTCCGACTGCAGGTCCGCGACGATGCTCCGGATGTCGTCGATGGCAATGGGGTCCACGCCGGTGAAGGGCTCGTCCAGTAGGATGAAGGATGGCCGCGTGCAAAGCGCGCGCGCAATCTCGACGCGCCGCCGCTCACCGCCGGAGAGCACGGCGCCCCTCGCGTCCGCCCGCGCGGTCAGGCCCAACCGCTCCAGCAGCGCGTCGGCGCGCTGATGCTGCTCGCCGCGCCGCAGGCCCTGCATCTCCAGGATCAGCAGCAGATTCTCGCGCACGGTCAGCCGGCGGAAAACCGACGGCTCCTGTGCGAGATAGCCCAGGCCCCGGCGGCAGCGCTCGTGCATGGGGAAGGGCGCCAGGTCCACGTCATCGAGCGCCACAGAGCCGGCCTCTGAGCGCACCAGCCCCAGGATCATGTAGAACGAGGTGGTCTTCCCCGCGCCGTTGGGGCCCAGCAGGCCGACGATCTCGCCCCGCTCGACGTGCAGGTCCACGCCGTCAACCACGCGCCGGCCGCCGTAAGTCTTGACCAGGCCCTCTACGACCAGCGCCATCTCACTGCTGCTCCTCTTGCTCTTCGACCTCGGTGGTCACTTCGACCGTCGCCTGCTTCAGCGTGAGCGTGCTGTTGGCCAGATCGATGACGACCGACTCGCCCTCCAGGTGCGCCGCCTCGACGCTGCCCTCGGGCAGGGTCGTGATGTCGGCCTTGGCGTCCCCCAAGAGCGAGACCGTCTGCTCGGCGTCGCGGTAGGTGGCGCTACGGCTGGCCGACACGCGGATGCGTCGGCGCGTTCCCTCGGCATCGGGAGCCGTGACGATGTCGAAGCTCACCGGACCGCGAGCCTCCATGACCAGAATCCGCGTGAGCTGCTGGTTGACCTCTACGGAGAGCGCCGGCGCACGCATCTGTGCGTTGTGCTTCCCCAGGATCGTGACCTGAGTGTTGCCCGAGGCGGTGAAGACGTGGTTGGCGAAGTCGTACTCGATCTCATCCGCGCTGACAGTCCCCGTCTCCGTTCGGCGCACCTGCTGGCCCAGTGCCGCCGCCGCCATCAGCGCTCCGGCGGCGATGAGCACCGTCAGCGTCGCAATCGCTCTCATCGTGGCTCCCCTCGTCATGGACACCGCTCAGCGCTCCTTGCGCAGCGTCGCGTTCCTAACTCTGACCTTCCGCGTGTTATTGTCGATGACTAACCGGTCTCCGGTCAGCAGGAAGGCGCCGCTGCGCATGAGCACCTGGCCGGAGCCGATGAGCTTGTGCGTGTCGAACTGGTACTGGACCGCATCGGCGGAGAAGACCAGCTCCCCGCCCTCGGCCTGGATCGAGACACCCTCGGAGAAGGCCAGCAGCCGCCGGTTGTAGTCCGCCTCCATCAGCGGCGCCTTCAGGCCCAGCTCCCGAAAGCCCTTCCCCTCGAACCGCCAGTGCACGCGCTCGGCCCGCGCGGTGCGTCCCTGGGCGTCAAGCTCGATCTCACCCGCGAAGGAAGCCCGCCAGATGACCGTGCCCTCCTCATCGCGGACGGTCACCTCGGTGTCGGTCACCTCGATGCGGGGCTCGGGCTTCTCGGGCTCGGATGCCCGGTCCTCAGGCGGGCCGGGTGCCTCCCCATCCCGATCGGCGCCGGGGCGGCCCTGAATGACGATAAACACGATGGCCAGCGCCAACCCGACCCCGGCGAGCGTCAGTGCCACCACCCAGAGCCGGCCTCTCATCCCTTCACCCGCTCGGGGCGGCGAACCTGAAGCGTGTGATCGCCGCCAGCGACGCGATGCCGTCCGTCCAGCGGATCTTCTTGCCCTCCTGTGTCGTGCGCGGGTGGTAGCGTATGGGCACCTCGCTGATGCTCTGCCCGCGCCGCCTCGCCTCCAGCACGAACCTGGCGGACAGCTCGAAGTCCAGGTCGAAGCCGTCGCTGACCAGGTTGAGGCCCTGCAGGAACTCGGTGGGCGCTATCTTGTAGCAGGTGGCGATGTCGGTCAGGTGCGTGCCGAAGAGCAGGTTGAAGTACGCGTTCAACAGGTTGCGTCCCAGTGAGAACGAGGAGATCGCCAGTCGCTCCCCGCGCCGCGCGGCCCCCAGCACGCGCGAGCCCAGCACGGCCAGCACGCCATCCCGCTGCACCTCCGCCAGCAGCGGCTCGTAGTCGCGCGGATCGTACTCCAGGTCCGCGTCCTGGATGATCGTGTAGTCGCCGCGGGCCGCCGCGATGCCCTTCTTGACCGAGTTGCCCTTCATCCGGTTCCGATCCTGGAACAATCTCCGCACCTCGGGCAGGTCGATCTCCTCAACGATCTCCCGCGTCCCGTCGGTCGAGCAGTTATCGACGATGATGATCTCCTTGTCGATCTCGACGGCGCGCACGCGGTCGAGGATCTCAAGGATCGTCCCCCGTTCGTTGTAGACCGGCATGACGACGCTTAGTTTCATGTGATGGGCAGGTCCCTACTGCGGTTCCTCGTTGTCACGCAGGTCGCCAATCGCGTCTTCGAGGGCGGGGAGGAGTTCGGGTAGTGCTCCGAGCGTCTCCCATACAAGGTCGTCATTCCTCAACGCTTCGCCGGCGAGGATGCATGCGCGCACGCCGTTGACGGCTTCCCACGGCACCTCTGGGTATGCCCGACGAAGTTGCGGGGGAACCTTCGCCGCCATCGCATCGATGCGGCCGACGAGGTAGGCCATCGCGAACGCGAACATCTCATCCTCGAGGTCAGCCCGCGTTCGCCCGCGCGATAGCTTGAGCGCCTCCCGTGTGTCGTCACGCATGTGCAGTAGGTAGACGACCGGATCATGGTGCGTCATGGGTATTACTGCCTCGGGTGGCCTCCTCGGAGACGCCTCCCATCTGCTCGATAAGCGTGTCGAGCTTCTCCAGCAGGTCAGGCAGATCCCTCTGCACGGCCTCCCAGACGATGTCGTAGTCAACGTGCTCGTAGCCATGGATGAGCCGATCACGCATCCCGATGATAGGCCCCCCAGTCCATCTCAGGATGCTCTGCCTGAATCTGGGCCGGCACCTTTGACGCGGCCTCGCCGACCGTCCCGACCGCGTACCTCAGAGCGAAGGCGAACTGACTATTGCGATCGAGGTCTGCGCGAGCCCGCCCCTCAGCGAAGCTCAGCGCCTCCGCTGCATAGCTGCGCATGTGCTGCAGATAGACCACAGGCCCATGCTGAGTCATGCAGCACCTCCGCCTCCGCCAGCACCCGGTCGCGGAAGTACTTGCTCAGCATCTTCTCCGTCTTCAGGTCCACCCGGTGGCCCAGCAACTCGGTGAGTTCCACTTCTATGTGATGGAACGCGATCAGTCCCACTCGGGCCTGCGGCTCGAACCACGCGATGACGTCCACGTCGCTCTCAGGCGTGAAGTCCTCGCGCAGGGCGGAGCCGAAGACGGCCGGCTTGCGGATCTGGTTCCGCCGGCAGAAGTCGGCGATGGCCTCCTGCGGAATGTCAATCTGCAGGGTCATGGTGTTCACCCGTCCACTCGCCCCGTCGCTGCGCCCCCTGGGTCAGTTCCTGATCTCCGGCAGGTTGTCGCGGTACCAGCGGAAGGTCCTGCGCAGGCCCTCTGGGCGCGGCACGTGCGGCTCCCAGCCCAGCAGCCGGCGCGCTTTCGCGGCCGAGATGAACTGGTCGCGCAGCTCCTTCGAAGCCTCGCCCTGCACCTCCGGCTGCAGGTCGGGCCGACCGGCGATCTCGACCATCTCCTCGAAGATACCGAGGACGCTCACGGGATCGCCGGTGCCGAAGTTGAAGGCTTCGCCCATGTGCTCGCCGTCCAGCAGCGCGCTCATCACGCGCACGTAGCCGTCCACCGCGTCGTCGATGTACATATAGTCGCGCAACGGTTGACCGTCGGACCGGATAATGGGACGCTCGCCCCGGAGCAGAGAGCGGCAGGTCCCGGGGATGATGCGGTTGAAGTTCAGATCGCCCGGGCCGTAGGTGTTGGCGGCCCTGACGACCCCAACGGGCATTCCGTAGGCCCGGTGATAGCCGCGCGCGATCATGTCCGCGCAGGCCTTCGAGACATCGTAGGGATACAGCCCCAGCAGCTCGTCGTCCTCGCGATAGGGCAGATGCTCGTGGCGGCCATAGGCCTTGTCGGAGCTGGCGACCACCATCGCATGGGGGCGGTCGTCGCCCTCCCAGAGACGGCGCGCGCACTCGAGCAGGATGTAGGTGCCGCGCACATTGGCCTCGAGAGTGCCCAGCGGGTTGTTGAGCGCCCGCGTGACGTCCGCCTGTGCGGCCAGGTGCATCACCACCTGTGGGCGGTGCTCGTTGAACAGCTCCTGCATCTCGTCCAGGTTCGAGATGTCCCCCTCGAGCATGTCCATCTTGCGCATTGCGCCCGAGAGGGCGACGTAGGACTGCTGCAGCATCCACAGGTCAACGCCGACCACGTCGGCCCCCGCGTCGGCCAGGCGCTCAATCAGGTGTCCGGCGATGAAGCCGTGAGCGCCGGTGATCAGGACCTTCACTCCCGCGACTTCGGCCATCAGGATCTCCTTTGGGAGCTGCGTGCCCGGCAGGGCAGCGCACGTCGCTGGCGTTCGCGCCTCCGCCCGTGGTTTACCGGCGTTGTCCGCCGCCGTCCGCCGTCCCCGCGCCTACGCCCACGGCGCCCGCCCGGCATCCCACAGGTCGTTGAGCATCATGCCGTCCTTGTAGGTATCCATGCAGGCCCAGAAGCCCTCGTGAGCACGGGCCACGAGCTGGCCGTCCGCCACCATGCGAGGCAGGCAGTCGGCCTCCAGGCCGTCTCCCGGTTGCAGGTAGTCGAACAGCCGGTGATCGAAGACGAAGAATCCGCCGTTGACCCAGCCGGGCAGGAGCGGCTTCTCCTCCACCATCCGCACGACGCCGCCCTCGCTGAAGCTCACATGGCCGAACTGGGAGCGCGCGCGGACTACCGTGATAGTGCCCGCGCGGCCGTGGTCACCGTGAAAGCGCACCAGCTCCGCCGGGTCGAGGTCGGCCAGGCCGTCGCCGTAGGTGACGATGAAGCGCTCGTCGTCGGCCAGGTAGCGGCGCACGCGGCGCAGCCGCTCGCCTGTCGGGGACTCCAGCCCGGTGTGCGCCAGGGTGACGTCCCACCTCTCGTCCGGTCCGTCCAGCCGATCGATGTGCGGCAGGTCGCCGTCGCCGCCGAGCCGCAGTCGCAGGTCTGTCTCCAGGAAGGGGACGTGGTGCAGGAAGTAATCCACGATCCGCTCGCCGCGGTAGCCCAGTGTCAGCAGGAAGCGTACGAAGCCGCGCGCGGCGAAGCTGCGCATGATGTGGTAGACGATCGGCTGCCCCCCGATGCGATAGAGGGCCTTGGGGAGCGGAGCGTCCTCGCCCGCCAGTCGAATCCCCTTGCCGCCGACCAGCAGGACAACCTTCATGTGCCGCCTCCGGGGTGGTTGATGCCGTGGGAGGGGCTTCGGCCGAAGCCCGCTCCGGGCATTGTCGCCGCGCTTGCTTTGTGCTACATTTGAGGCGCGATGAGGCAGCGCGACCTCGACCTCACCAGTGATAACGCACCCGCGCCCCGCCGGCGTTCCGGCCCCTGGTCGAGGTCATTCCTGCCCGCCTGCCTGGCGGTGTACCTGCTGCTGGGCGTCGCGTTCAGCCTCGTGTTCCCCCTCAGCCAGGCACCGGACGAGCCGGCACACGTGCAGTACGCGCTCTTCCTCGCCCGAGAGCGACGGCTGCCCGACTTCTACGCCGATAACGCCGGCTACGAGAGCTATCAGCCACCATTATACTACACGCTGTGCGCGGCGGTTGGCAAGCTGGCGATGGCCCTGCCCGCCGGCCGGGGAGGAGTCGAGCCGCCGGCCTCATTGGAGGCGACGAACGAGCAGATCGCGCGCCGGCTGCCCCACTATGAGACCGTGCGCAGCGGACAGCACGACCTCGCGCTCGCGGCGCTGCGACAGTCCTATCGCCGCACCGCCGCGGAGCGCCGGGCCTGGCTGGCGATGCGGCTGCTGACCGTCCTCCTGGGCGGAGTCGGCATCCTCCTGGCCTACCGGATCGTCTTCGCCATCTTCCCCGCCCGCCCGTGGATGGCCGCGACGGTCGCAGCCCTGATGGCCACCCAGCCCATGTACCTGCACATCTGCGCCTCGGTCGGCAATGAGCCTCCGACGGTCGTGGCCGTGGGCCTCACGCTGCTGGTCGGCGTCCTGCTGCTGCGCGAGGGCCCGTCGCCGGCGCGCGCCGCGCTGCTGGGGCTCGCCCTGGGCATCGGGATGCTGGTCAAGGCCTCCGCCACCGCCGTCCTGCCGGTCGCGGTGCTGGCGCTGGCATGGGCGGCCGGGCGACGCCACCAGCCCAGGCCGGCCGACACGCCTCTCACCGATCTCGCCCGGCGGGTGGCGGCGCTCGAGTGGAAGGGCTTCCTGAGGATGCTGGGCATCACCCTGGGCGTGGCCGCGGCCCTGGCCGGCTGGTGGTACGCGCGCAGCATCGTGCTCTACGGAAGCCTCTCGCACTTCCCCGCGAATGTGGACAAGCAGGTCTCCTGGGAGATCTACCTCGCGCGGCCCGACATGCTCTGGCGCCTGCTGTCGATCGCGGTCCCGATGACCTTCCGCAACTTCTGGGCGGGCTTCGCGTGGACGAACATCGCGGTCGCGCCCTGGATCTACTGGCTGCTGCTTGCCGTCTGCCTGGCATCACTGCCGGGACTGGGGCTGCTCATCGCCGACGCGCGTGCGGGACGGCTGGGCTGGTCGCCACTGCAGATTCGCGCCGTGTGGCTGCTGACCGTCGCCGCGGGCCTGCTGAAGCTGGCGCTGCTGTACTACATCCTGCTGGTGGATCTGGGCGGGGGGAGCCAGGGGCGCTACCTCTTCCCGGTGTTCGTGGCGCTGGGGATGCTGTGGACGCTGGGCGTGGCGCGGCTGCTGCCGGAGCGCCTGGAGCGGCTGCTGCCCTTCGCGGTCGCTGGCGCGATGCTGGCCTTCACGCTCTGGTGCCTCTTCGGCGCTATAGTCCCGTTCTACCGGATCCTGGGGGTGTGAGAGCCCGAAGCGACTGTCGGGGTGGGGGCGGCCAGCTTCCGGGTCGGCACGCGCCGCCGCTGGGCGCTACTTCGCCTCGGCCAGCCGCAGCACCAGATAGGGCCGCACAGTCGCCGGCGCCGCGAGTCGCTGCAGCAGGTCCTCCTCGACCGCCTCACCGATCGTGAGAGCCAACGGGTCGTTGCTCCGACGCAGGTCGGGGAACTGCGCGCGGTTGATCATCACATGCGTCACGCCCAGCCGCCGCCACTCCGAGACGAGGCCCTCCGGCGTCCGCGCGCAGTTGTAGTCGATCAGAGCCGAGTGGCCGGGGTCCGCCCACAGGTAGTCGCGGTCGAGGTAGTAGCCCCGCGGCTCGCCATAGAGTGCGACCTTCGCGTCGGGCTGAGTGCCGCCGTTGATGAACTTGCTGGCCTCGTAGAGCGCATGGCCCGCGAGGTACGCGTCCGGGCCGACCAGGCCGAAGGCCGCTGGCGCCTGTGGCAGGACGTACATCAGCATGATGCCCATGGCGACCACCGACCAGGCCGCGAGCACCGACCTGACCACCGTCGCCAGGATCCGCGAGCGGCGCTCGGCCTCGATGGCAGCCCAGCCGGCGGCCGGCGCCGCCAGCGCGAGGCTCGGCAGCAGGTAGCGCGTGAGCTGCATGCTCCAGAGCCACCACAGCCATAGGGGGAGCAGTGCCCAGAGCATCCATCGCACCGGCGGCGGGCGCCGACATAGCAGCAACAGCGGAAGCAGCGCCAGCCAGAGCGGCCCCACGCTGTCCGAGGCGAAGGCCCAGAATGACCCAAGCGGCACGGTGAAGGCCGGCGGGTCGAGCGTCAGGTTGATCGGTGCCAGGAGCAGATTCTGCGGCGCTCGCGGGCCGCAGAAGGTCTTCCGCAGTGGCGGCATCTGGCGGAACTGCCGCAGCGGCGGCATCTCGCCCTTGCCGTACTGCCTCTGGGAGTAGCGGTAGTGCAGCGCCCGGTCGGCCGACCAGAGCTTCCCACCGAAGATGTCGTAGGCAAACGGGTAGACCGGGTTGCCGGTCCACAGGTAGCTCTTCACATACCAGGGACCGCAGACCAGGAGGGCGATGCCGACGTAGGCGGCGGCCCGCCGCACGGCGACAACGAGCCGCTGGCGGCGCGTAATGAGCACACCCGCCGCCAGCACGCCAAGAAGGGTCAGGCCCTGCATCTTCGTGCCCGCCGCCGCGCCGGCCATGAGTGCGGACAGATACAGCAGCCAGGTCTGCTCCTCCTGCAACGAGCGGGCGAAGAAGTAGAAGGCCAGAACGGCGCAGGCCGTGGTCGCGAGGTCCACGTACCCCACGCCCATCAGCCACGCGAATCCGGGAGTGGTAGCGAGGATCAGGCCGGCGTAGGCGCCGGCGGCGGGCACCAGCAGCCGCCTGCCGGCCAGCACCGTGGCCCCGATCGCCATCACGCCGAACACCCAGTGGAAGAGCTTGGCCGCGCCGGGCCGGCCGAAGACATGGGCCATGGTGTAGAGCATCTGCACGGTGGCCGGGAACTGCGAGTGATGGTCGTACCATAGCGGGTGCACGCGGCCGTCGCGGGCGTACTGCTTGGCCTGGGCCAGGTGCTCTGCGAGCCCGTCGAAGTCCGCCGGGGAGGGGGGGGCCAGCGCCGCGACGAGCTGCGCGGCGACGACCAGGACGATGACCCAGTAGACAGCTTTCAGCGGCGATCGCGACAGCTCCCACCAGAGCACCGCCGCCAGCCTGCCCAGCGAGCGCAGGCAGTCATCGAGCGTGCGCAGTCCCACCAGGGCGCATAGCAGCAGCATGTGCGCCAGCGCCCACCACGTCAGCCCCCCGATCAGCCCCAGAGCCAGCACTAGCAGGCTCAGGATGACGAGGCCGAGGACGAGAGCCGCCAGCCCTCTCTCCGCGTCGTCGTCCGGCGAGAGCCGGATCAGCCGCAGGGCCTGCGTGCCCAGCATGAAGGCGACGAAAAGGACTGCCAGGAATGTGATCGCGCCCAGCACGATGTCACCGCTTGCGAACTGAGGTCCGCCTTACTGCATCAGGGACTGCACCAGGGCTTGGAGGTGCAGCGCCAGTACCCCAATGACCCAGATGGCTCCAAGCCATGTGCCCCTGTCCATCAGCACTGCCTCCCGGGGGCGCCGCTACCGGCACAGCCGGGCGATCAGCAGCTCGATCACCGCGCGCTCAGCCATCCGCCCTCGGCCTTTGAGCATCAGGTCCGCCTGGTGCACGGCATCCAACGCGCGGGCAAGCTGGCCATCGCTGAACATCGCCGCCTGTCGCGTGAACTTCTCGGCCAGCCACGACTTGCGGCCCGCGGTCGCGTCCGGGAAGTTGTGGTGTTCAGGCAGCAGCCTCTTCAGGTCATCGGGAAGGCTCTGGATCTCGCTCAGCGGCACCCCGCACTGTCGCAGGAACCGGGCCTGCCAGATGAGCCGAATCTGCCGCGCGATCATGCCCACGAAGGGGATGTACTCGCCCCGGTCGGAGCCCTCGGGCAGCACTCCATCGAGCAGCGTCAGGGCCGTGCCGGCATCCTTATGGCCGATGGCGTCCATCAGCTCGAAGATGTCCTCCTCGGTGACGCGCACTGAGACCTCGCGAACGTCCTGCGCCGTGATCTCCTCGCGCTCCCCGACGTAGCTGGTGAGCTTCTCGATCTCGCGCAGCAGCCGGTCGAGGTCGCTACCGACCGTGTCGCAGAGCACCGCGGCCGCGTCCGGGTCCAGCCGCTTGCCGAACCGCTGAGCCTCCGACGCCGCCCACCCCGGCAGCGACGCCGGGGGCCGAAGCTCAAGGACCTGGCCCTGCCCCTCGACGGCGCGGCGCAGCTCGGCGGCCACCGGCGGCCCCCAGCTGTGACCGCCCTCCTGCTTGGCCGCCACAAGCACCAGGGCGAGCCCGGGCGGGATCTGCCCCAGATGCCTCGCCAGCGCGCGCTGCTGGAGGTTGTGCAGCGCCGTGATGTCCCGCACCACGATCACCCGGCGCGGAGCCATCAGCGAGCCGGAGTTCAGCTCAGCGACGATCCCCTCCACCGCAGTCTCGTTTGCGTCCAGCCGGATCAGTCCGTACTCCCGCTCCGACTCGTCGAGCCGGTCCTCCACCAGAGCCTGGACCGCGCGCTCCTTGAGCACCTCGGCATCACCGTACAACAGCGCCAGGGGAACGTCGGTCCTCAGCTCCGCGGCGGAGGCGCTCACTCGCCATCACCGCCTGCGCGCCCGCCGGCGCCGCGCCGCTCCCGCTTCAGCTCGCCCATCAGTCGCCGGGCCTCGGCCCTGGCGCGTCTGATCTGCTCATCGCTGGGCTCAGCACGTCCGTAGCGCTGATCGTTGAACCGGTCGACGAAGCGCCCCAGGCGCGCCTGAAGCGCCGGGGTGGCCGCCAGGCCCGCGGCCACGAGCTGCTCCTGCAGCTCGACGGGCGTACGCCATCGCTCGAGCCTCACGCCCGCGAGTCTGACCGCCTGGCGGCGGAACCACTCGAACACCTCGCCCATCTGCTGCCGTGGTGTCCTCAGACGCGCACGCTGGCGCAGCCAGCGGATCAGGACCCCCGGCCCCAGCACTGCACTGATCAGCGCAAGGACGCCCGCGACGACCATAAACACGCTCGACACCCGCCTGACAAGGTCGTTGAGCTGCACGCGCCAGGGGCGGCTGCGCAGCCAGGCCATCAGATCGGTTGACGCATCTGCTTCGGAGGCGGCTACGTCGAACGGCACCCAGCCGATCTCGGGGAAGTAGACCTCCGCCCATGCGTGCGCGTCCCGCTGAAGCGCGATGTACGCCCCCTGCTCGGGATCGTACCTGCCCGTCTGGAAACCGGTCGCGACGCGAGCGGGAACGCCTGCCAGGCGGCACATCACCGCCAGGGAGGTGGCGAAGAGGTCGCAGGCGCCGCGGCGCTTGCTCTTGACGAAGAAGACCGCCGCATCCTCCCCAAGCGGGACGGCCGGCACACGCTCGGAGTATACGCAGTTCCGGCCCAGGAAGTCGCGGATGGCCTGCGCCTTGTCGTAGGCGGTGGTGGCATCCGCCGTGATCCGCTCAACCAGCCCGCCCAGCTCGGCCTCGGCCTGCACCTGCATCTGGTCGATGTAGGTAGCGACCAGCCCGGGCGGGTAGTCGGTTGGTGCGGCGCGGAGGGTCTCGGGATCATCCGGCGGCATGATCGAGACCACCTCGTACTGCGCGCCAGCAGCCATCATGAACTGCGTCAGGAGGGTGCCATAGGCGTCAACGTTGGCCTTATAGTGCACGTGAGTCCGCTGCCAGCTCTCGTCCGTCATCCGCACGCGCACAGGCTGGGCGGCCGCGTAGAGCGCGCGGCTCTGCATGCTCAGCACGGTGACGATCTGCCGGTTCGTTTCGCCGGGAAGAGACCGCCCGACGCCTTCGAGGCCCGCGCGCACGCCCTGCGCACCTTCTGCGCTTGAGGGCAGCACATACCAGCCGTCCCGCTGTTTCCGCATTGGAGCGGTGCCGGGCAGCTCCTTCGTCCAGCCCCGGCCGGTGTAGTGGTCGTAGACGGAGCCGCGCCAGAGCGCGGGAGCGTCGGCCTGAACCTGAATGGCCGGTACAGCCGGCAGGTTCACGGGCCCGCGGCCCACGTCGAAGGTGTTGAGCATCCCGCCGTAGGCCAGCAGGGATCTCTGCAGATAGCGGGCGTAGCGCGTCATGCGGTCGGCGCCGACGTAAAGGCGCGGCCCCACGAGGTACAGCAGGGACCCGACCGTGACGCCCACGGCAAGCAACACCGCGACCAGCAGCGTGCCCGCGAGCGCCTGGGTGCGGGCGATGCGCAACCACTCCGCCGCGCGCTCACCGGCCTGCGGCAGCTCCTCGCTTACGTTCAGCAGATGCTCGTAGCCCCAGATGAAGACGACCGCGAAGATGAAGACCGCGAAGTAAACGAGCATGACAGTGTTGAGGTTCACCGTCGCCGTCAGCCCGAAGATGGCGAGCGCGGCCACCATGGGGAAGAGGATGTTGCGCCGCCGTCCCAGCATGAAGCAGAAGCCGACCATGAGCCACGCCCACAGCGTCGCCCAGGTCAAGTCCTCGTCGGCCACGACTTCAGGCGGGTATAGCAGCTCGACGCCGGGGATGGGCGCAACGCGCTGGGCGAACGCGGCGACCGCAGCCGCGATGATCAGCAGGCCGGCCAGGGCGGTGGTGCGCCCCCGCATGCCCGCCAGGGCGCTCGAGGCCACCCCGCCGAGGACCATGAGGTGCAGAAGTAGCTCGAAGGCCGGCTCGTCGAGAGCGTTGGAGAGCGCTCCGGCCGCGGCCGAACAGGCCACTGCCCCTGCCAGCAGCAGCGGGCCAACGCGCCGGAGGTACCCGCCCGCCCTATCTGCCACGCCGCGCCCTCCTCATGCTGGTGGCGAGCTCCCTGTTCGGTTCGATCACCCAGGCGATGGTCCCGCGCTCGGCCAGCCGCGCCGCCAGCGCATCCGCCTCCATCGCGTCCGGCGCCGGCGTGGGCTCGCCGGGTGCCTCCACGATCATCCAGCCGGTCGGGTGCCCTCGTTGCTGAAGCTGCTCGGCCGTCTCCAGCGCCTCGCCGTCGCGCCGTGGGGAGATCACTATCACCATCGCGCCCGAGGGCAGGTACTGCAGATGCGCCGCGAGCGTCTCGGCCAGGCCCGCGCTTGCGTCCGGCTTGACCCGGGCCAGGGCATCGAAGAGCTTGACTCGCTGGCGGGGCTCGGCCGAGGGCGGAACGCTGTGCTCCTTCTCGCCGGCCGCGATCAGCCCGACGCTGCTGCCACGCTCCAGGAGCTGCGCCGCCACAGACGCCGCCAGCTTCACGGCCCGCTCCACGGTGGCGCCGTTGCCCTCGCCCCGGTGCTCGGTGCGCTGCAGGTCGAGGACGATTGTCGTGTCGGTCGCCTCGGCGCGCTCGTACTCGCGCACGATGAGCTGGCCGCGGCGGGCCGTGGCGTTCCAGTCCACACGCCGGAGGTCATCCCCGGGGACGAAGGGCCGGGTGCCGTAGAACTCGGTGCCCTGGCCCCGGAAGCGCCGCCGTGGCCGCTGCGGGGCGCGCAGCGAGGCCACCGGCGTCCAGACCTGAGGCAGCCGCTCGGGTGTGGGATGCACTACGAGCTCATCGGTCTCCCCAAGCTCGCGGTCGAAGTCGAACATGCCGATCAGGTCTGAGTGCCTGAGCTTCACGGGCCCGATCTGGTAGACGCCGCGGCGGTTCGCGCGCAGAACGTACTCGAAGGTGTGCTCCTCGTCCGCCGCGAGGCTGAGCACCAGCGCCTCGCCATCGGCCACAGCCTCGAGGCCGTCAGGTAGCCCATCGCTGATGAGGAAGAAGTAGCGACGCCTGACGCCCGCATTTGTGATGGTGAGACGCACGGGCCGCTGCTCGCCCTCCTTCATCAGTCCCGGCGCGCTGCGGCGCACCTCCAGGGCATTGAGCGTGTCGCGGGAGAGCAGGAAGGAGATCGGGGCCAGCAGCGCGAGGACGGCGAACATGATGTAGAGCTGCCTGATGGCGAGAATCAACGCCACCAGCAGCAGGAAGACTGAGCCCCAGATCAGGACGTGCTTCTTGCCGAATTCCATAGCAGTAACCAGAGGCCACGGGCTCAATGGCGAACGTCAAATCCCACTCAACCAGGCAGGTAGGGTGCGCCAAACCCTTCTGGACACGCGCCGCTGAGGACTTACGCCAGCGCGCCCTCACCTTCCAGCCCCGCCTTCCACCGTCACACCGTGGGCGCCGGCACCTTGCGCAGGATCTCCTCGATCACTCTGCGCGCGCGCAGTCCGTGGATGCTCTGCTCGCTCTTGACGATCGTCCGGTGGGCCAGCGCCGGCACCGCCACGCGCTTGATGTCCTCGGGCCGGACGTAGTCGCGGCCGTCGATGGTGGCGACGGCCTGCGAGCAGCGCATCAGCGCCAGCGACCCTCGCGGGCTCGCGCCCAGGTCCAGGTCGGGGTGATCGCGGGTCTCACCCACGATGTCCACGATGTACTGCTTGATCGACTCCTCGAGGAAGACATCGCGCACGGTCACCTGCAACCGCTCGGCCTCACCCTCGGGCAGGACCGGCGACACCTCCTCGATGGGGTGGCGCTTGATCTGCCGGGTGAGGATCTCGACCTCATCCTCGGCGCACGGGTACCCCAGCGACACGCGCATGATGAAGCGATCGAGCTGGGCCTCCGGCAGCGAGTAGGTGCCCTCGTACTCGATCGGGTTCTCGGTGGCCATCACGAAGAAGGGCCTGGGCAGTTCGTAGGTGACGCCATCGGCGGTCACCTGGAACTCCTCCATGGCCTCGAGCAGCGCCGCCTGTGACTTCGGTGTCGCGCGGTTGACCTCGTCGGCGAGGACCACGTTGGCGAAGATGGGACCCTCGCGGAAGATGAAGCAGCCCTCGACCTGGTTGAAGACCGAGCTTCCCGTCACGTCCGCGGGCAGCAGGTCGGGCGTGAACTGGACCCGCTTGAAGCTGCCGCCGACGCTCTTGGCGAGCGTCTTGGCCAGCATGGTCTTGCCCACGCCGGGGATGTCCTCGATGAGGATGTGTCCGCCGGACAGGAAGCCCGCGACCGTCAGTTCCACGGCCTCGCGCTTCCCCACAATCACGGTCTCGATCGACTCGATGATCCTGAGCGCCGATTCGGTCACTTCGGTGACGGTCATTGGCTCCTCCGGGAAACAGCAGCCGCCCGCTGGACGTCGGATGCCGCGAGCCAACGGGCAGATCGCGCTTTGCTGGTGCCAGGGTCGCTCGGTAGCACAGGTGCGTGCCACGCAACGACCGCTACATTGCCGCCTGATAGACCGCGATCACGTCCTCGCGCGACATTTCGCGCGGGTTGACCTGCACGTGCGCGGACTGCATGGCGTCATCGGCCATGCGCTCAATAGCGTCCGCCTGCACGCCGACCTCGCCCATAGTCCTCGGCGCGCCGACCTCCGCGGCCAGCGCCTCCACGGCCGCGGGCGCCTGCGCTGCGGCCTCGTCCGCGGACAGGCCCTCGACGTCCACGCCCAGTAGCTCCGCCATCTCGGCGAAGGCCCCGAGATCGGCCTGCAGGTTGTAGCGCATCCCATGCGGCAGGAGGACGGCGTTCGCGACCCCATGCGGTACGCCGAAGAGCGCGGACAGTGGCAGCGCCATGGCGTGCACGATCCCCAGGCGCGTCTGTGCGAAGGCCAGGCTGGCGACCATGGCGGCGCGCTGCATCCCCGCCTGCGCCTGCATGTCCTGCGCGTCCCCGGCCGCCCGCGGGAGGTACTTCGCGACCCCCCGGATGGTCTGCGCCGCCCACTTGCGCGTGCCCTCGTTCGCGCGCTTACTTACGTAGGACTCCACCGCGTGCGTCAGCGCGTCCAGGCCCGCCGCGATGCGCACCGGCTCCGGGGCGGTCGTCAGCAGCGTCGGGTCCAGCACCGCGCAGCGCGGATACAGCGCCTCGTGGTTGAGCACCAGCTTCCGTTCCGTCCCGGTGAAGGTGATGACCGAGAAGGGGTTGACCTCAGAGCCGGTCCCGGCGGTGGTGGGTGCGCACATGATCGGCAGCGCCTCGTGATCGATCTGCGTGGGTTCGCCCGGTCGGTCCTGGGCGCTGATCCAGCCCTCACGGCCGACCTCCGCGGCCACGGCCTTCGCGCAGTCCATCGAGGAGCCCCCACCGATACCGATAACCGCCTGGGCGCCCGTCTCGCGGCCCATGGCGCCGCCGGCGAGCACGTTCTCATCCGTGGGATCGGGCTGCGCTCCAGAGAAGACGTGCAGCTCCACGCACCCCTCGCACAGGGAGATGAACTCGGCCAGGTGGGGGAGCCCGGCCACGCTCTCCCCGCACACGATCAGCGCCTTCGCGATGCCCATCCCGGCGAGGCATGCCCTGCTGCTCGCCAGTGCCCCCGAGCCCGACACGACGCGCGTGGGCGTTTCGTCGAAGCACTCGGTCCGCACTGTCTCGTTCACGGTTGACACTCCCTGCGGCCGGGACGGGGGGCTTCACGGGGCATCTCCCCCTGACGTCCCAACACCTGTTGGGCGGTCATTATATCCCGCCGGCGGCCCGAGGGTCAATCCGCGGCCACCGGGCGGGCTCGGGTGCTCCGTCGCTGTCGCCGGAGGTGGCACCGCGGCCTCAGCACTGCGCTGCGCCCATGATCCATCCGGGCGGAGGCCGTGGCCAATGGCGCGCTTAACGCAAGCTTAACTGGCGATCAAGGCTGGCTTAACCACGGCAGTATAGACTCACAGCCGCGAAGCCACGCCGGCGAGCACAGAAAGCGGGAAACGGTCGGCGTTGACGTTTGCCTTGGGCCTGACAGGTGATCGTGCGAACGTTCGAAGCCGGGGCGGCATCGGCCGCGGGAGAGCATACGGACCCCCTCGCACTCGCCGCACGCCGTCCGGGGCGAGCAGCCCGAGCCGTCTGAGCTTCGAATCAGTTGTCTCAGTCTCTCCAACCGGCCTGTTCCCACCCACACGAGCACACCTCACGTGCGCCCCCCACCCTAAAACCCACGCACGCTACCCCAGCCCCCGCCGGCCTACGACGGCGGGGGCTTCTCCTTGCGCCGGTGGAAGGGCCGGCGGTGCTTGCCGCCGAACTGTCCCCGGCCGCCCATCATCGAGCAGCCGGACGTGAGTGATCCCATGCAGATACGTGCATTGCGCGAGGAAGAGTTCGAGGAGCACGCCGAGCTGGTCTACGTCTCATATAGCCACGGGCGAGAGCTGGAACCGGGGTCGATGCTGAACCGGCGACGGTGGTGGTTGGAGGGCATAGAGCGGGACCCGTACTACGAGCCTGCACAGACGCGGGTGATGGAGGTCGGCGGGCGGCTGGTGGCCAGCGTGAGCTGCTACCATCGCCCGACCTACGTGACCGGCCGGGTCGTCGATGCCGCCTGCATCGGCAGCGTCTGCACGCATCCCGAGCACCGGCGCAAGGGCTACGTGCGGCAGGTACTCGCGGAAGCGGTCGAGTGGATGCGCGAACAGCGCTGGGAGTGGTCGTTTCTCTATGGCCTTGAGGACATCTACGGAGGGAGCGGCTGGCGCAACCTCACGGCGTTCGACCTGGTCGCCGATCTGCACCTGCGCGACGACTTCCTCGGGATCTGCACAGAGCGCCAGGTTGATCCAGAGGCGGATGCGCCTACCCTCGCGCGCATGTACGAGCAGTTCAACAGGAGGCTGACGGGGCCCACAGTGCGGACGGAGGAGTCGTGGCGGCACTATGTGCTGAGCGCGCGGCCCGGCGGAAGGCCTCCCGACTACCGCGTGGTGGTCCGGGATGACCGCGAGGTCGGCTGCTACTGGATGCAGGAGACCACAGTGCGAGAGGCCATGTGGCTCGGCAGGCCCCATGAGCTGCTCGCCCACGTGATCGAGCGAGCCGGCGGCGAGCCGGTCACCTTCGGCTTCTGGCTGCCCGAGATGGCCCCGGCCCTGCGGGACATCTCGCGCATGCCCTCGCAGGGCGAGTGCCGTGACGCGCCCGCCACTGTCACGCTGCGCGAATCCTACCGGGGCCTGTGGCGCCACCATCAGATCGACGACCCGGTGATCGAGGGTGTCACCGACACCGAGGCGCTCGTGCGCATGCTGCACGACGCCGACTACGTCATGTGGCCGGCGGACAAGGCCTGACGGGCGCTTCCTGCGCCCCTGAAGGCATCTTCAGGATTCCTGCGCTCCCCGTGAACCTTCCCGGGTGCTACTACGTCTTATAGTATGCGAGGGCGGAGGAAGCCTGAAACGATAGTGACGGCCGTGTGATCCACGCGAAGGTTCCAACCCTCCCTCCTTCACGTGTCAGGCGTCACTCCGCCCTTGCTACTCTTTAGATGGGGGTGTGAAGATGCGAAGCCTGCTCATCGTTGCGCTCATCCTGGCGGTTGCGGGCGTCGTCCTCATCGCCGACCGGGCTGTGGCCCAGGAGCGGCAGGAAGTCATGGTGCTCATCCCGCTCAAGTACATGAGTGCCGCGACCGCGGCCCAGCTCTTCGGCGGGACGACCATCTCGCCGGGCGGCTACTACGGCCACCAGGCCGGCCCCCGCTACGGCGGCTATCGCGCCGGTTCTCGGATCGGCAACGCGCGCGACTACGATAGGGGCCGGTCGAGCTACGGCGGCTCGTACGGGACCTCTGAGTTCGGCCGCCGCGACCAGGGCTACCCGTTCTACAACCAGTGGTGAGCCGCTGAGGGCGGCCCGCAGGCTCATGCCGGAGAACTCAACGCACCGACCTGTCGCGTCGTCCTTCGTCGATGAGGCAGTAGGGGTAGGGCCCGCGTATTGGCGGGCCCTGCTGCACGTACGCCCGCACGGACGGCGCAGGGGACCGAGCCGGCGGTGGCGAAGTGGCCGGCGACGGATAGTCGCGAGAGGAGCATCCGGATGCGCCTGCGGGACATCGGGGAGTTCGCCTTCATCGATCGCATCGCTCGCATGAGCGGGGAGGACCCGCGCGTGGTGCTGGGCATCGGCGACGACGCCGCGCTGCTGGATCTGGGCGGGCCGGAGCTGCTGGTGGTGACGACGGACGCCATGCTGGAGGGCCGGCACTTCCGGCTCGACTGGCTCGAGCCAGCGGAAGTCGGTTGGCGGGCCGCGTCGGGGGCGCTCAGCGACGTCGCGGCCATGGGCGCGGCGCCGACGGCCCTCTTTTGCACGGTCGGGCTGCCCGCATCCTGGCCGGTGGCGCGCGCCGACGCGCTGCTGCGGGGCATTGCCGACAGTGCGGAGGCGGTGGGCACGACACTCGCCGGGGGCGACGTCATTGCCAGCGAGCGGGCGCTCATCGACATCATGGTGCTGGGGCAGGTCCCGCGCGGCCAGCAGCTCACTCGCGACGGCGCTGTAGCGGGTCAGGTGCTGGCGGTGACCGGGGCGCTGGGAGCCCCGGCCGGGGCCGTGGCTGCGCTGGCCGAGTTGGGGACCGAGGCGCTGAGCGAGGCGCCCGAGGTGCGCGGGCGGTTCGCCCGCCCCGCGCCACGCGTGCGCGCCGGCCGGGCCATCGCCGCCTCCGGGCTCGCCTGCGTGGCCATCGACATCAGCGACGGCCTGGTGCAGGACGCCAGGCACATCGCTGAGCGCAGCGGCGTACGCGCGGTGATCGAAGCACCTCGCGTCCCGGTCGCCCCCGGGTGCGTGGAGCTCGCCGCACGCATCGGCGCTGACGCGCTCGTCTGGGCGCTCTCGGGCGGCGAGGACTTCGAGTTGCTGCTGGCGCTCGACGAAGCGAACGTGGCGGCGTTGGCGGACCTGGAGCCGGTCGCGGAGATCGGCCTGCGGGTGGTCGGTCGCATCGAGGATGGCGAGGGCGCGGTGGTGCTGGACGCACAGGCGCGCGAGATCGACCTGCCGCGGGGCGGCTGGGATCACTTCGCCTGACGGCCGCAGGTGAAGCGTCAGCCGCTCGTTACGCCCGTGCTAACGGCGCAACACCCTCGGGGCCCAAGCTGCCCGGCGCGCGTTCTATGATTCCCCGGGCTCCGGTGGCGGGTGCTGCACACGCTTGTGGCGGTAGATCCCCGGCTTGCTCCCCGTGATGACCGTGGCGCCGCAGACCTTGCGGTAGAAATCCTCGGGACCCGCGCCGCCGATGATGGCGTAGGCGTAGCCCATCTGCGCCATGGCACGCAGGCAGGCGACGGTCAGCGCGCCGCCGATCCCGCGCCTGCGGTACTCCTTGTCCACGCCCATGGGGCCGAAGAAGCCGCGCCGGGTGCACTCGTAGGCGGCGAATCCCACGATGCGTGCGTCCTCCTGCGCGATGAAGACCGAGATCGGCTTGTTCGCGAAGCCCACGCTGGTCTCATCCGCCCAGCCCTCGCTGAAGTGCTCCTCGACGAAGCGCCGCAGCGCACCCAACTCCCAGGGCTGCGGGCGGCGGATGAGGATGCCCTCGTCGGCGAGTTGGTCGAGCTGCTCGTCGATATTGGGGAGGTCGTAGAGCCTCACGAGCATGTCAGCCATGGCTGTTCGCCCCCGTGCGGCATCGCTGTTCCCGCGGCCTGGTTCACTCGAAGACCTCGCCCGCGCCGATGTGGTCGGTTGGGCCATGTCCCGAGCCCAGAGGCAGAGCGCGGCGGATGGCCTCGGTCACGAACCCCTTCGCGCGGGCCACCGCCGGGTACATCTCCATGCCTTGTGCCAGGAAGGCCGCGATGGCCGCCGAGAAGGTGCAGCCGGTCCCGTGCGTGTTGGGCGTGTCGATGCGCGGGGAGGAGAAGCTCGCGGCCTCGCCTGTGACTGAGTCGTAGAGCACGTCGGTGGACAGCTCGCTGTTCGCGTGGCCACCCTTGACAACAACCGCACCTGCGCCCATGGCGCACAGGTCCCGTGCGGCGCCCTCCGCCCGGGTTAGGCTGATCTGGCGTCCAAGGAGCGCCTCGGCCTCGGACAGGTTCGGCGTCACGATGCGTGCGACGGGCAGGAGACGCTCGAGCATCGCCGTGCGAGCGTCCTCATCGAGCAGCCGGTCGCCACTCTTGGCGACCATGACCGGGTCCACGACCACGTTCGGCACCTCATGGTGCGCCAGGCGGTCCGCCACCGCCTCAACGACCGCGGCGCTGCCGAGCATGCCGGTCTTGGCCGCGTCGCAGCCGATATCCTCGATCACCGCGTCGATCTGCGCCGCGACGAGATCCGGGTCGAGCACCAGGGCGTCGTCCACGCCCACCGTGTTCTGCACCGTAATCGCGGTGATCGCGGTCATGCCGTAGACGCCCAGCACGGTGAATGTCTTCAGATCGGCCTGGATCCCTGCACCGCCGCTCGAGTCGGACCCTGCGATCGTCAGCGCAACCGGCGGCCGATCGCTCATTGTCGTTCCTCCAGCATCTGGAGCGCGCGCTCGGGGTAGTTGCTGACCAGCCCGTCCACCTGCAGCTCGATCATGCGGCGGATGTCCTCGGGCTCGTCCATGGTCCACGCCATGAGCGCCAGACCCATCAGGTGGCACTCGCGCACCAGGGTCTCCGTGACGTTCGTGTGCAGGCAGGAGATGAAGTTCGCGCCGCAGTCGAGGGCCGACGAGATGAGCGTCGCGACGGCCGACGGAGTGTTCGCCCCCGGCCCCACGGTGATGAGCCCACAGGCGAGTGCGGCTTCGGCGTCCCTGGCGGCGCGGAGGTCGGCGGGCTCGAACGAGACGACGGTGACGCGTCGCAGCGCCTCGGCCTCCCGCACCAGCCCGACCACCTTTTGGGCGATCCCGCGGTCCTTGATCTCGATGTCCACCACAATGCGCCGCGCTATGCTCTTGAGGACATCGCGCAGCAGGGGAATACGCTCCCCGGCGAACTGCTCGCCCTTCCACGAGCCGGCGTCGAGCGACTGGATCTGCGCGAGGGTCATCTCGGCCACGGCGCCGGAGCCGTCCGTGGTGCGATCGACCGTTGCATCGTGGATGCAAACGATCTCGCCGTCGGCGCTGTGGCGCACGTCCAGCTCGAGGAAGTCCGCGGCGACCTGGACGGCCGCCTCGAAGGCCGCCAGCGTGTTCTCGGGCGCCACGCCAGAACGCCCGCGATGAGCGCAAACGAGCGGAGATAGCCGCATCTTCCGGACCTCCAGTCTCAGGCCGGCGCGAAGACCCCGGGCAGCACATCCAGCAGCCTGGGTGCCACCAGCCCGCGCGGGTCGGCCTCGGCGGCCACGTCCGCGGCGCGGCCGTGATAGAACGCGCCCGCCACCGCGGCCGCCAGCGCGGTGGACCCGCCGGCCAGGAACGCCCCGATCATGCCCGAGAGCACATCGCCCGTGCCGCCGCTGGCGAGGCCCTCGTTGCCGGTCGGGTTGACCCAGGCCTCGCCATCCGGCGCCGCAATGACGGTGCCGGCGCCCTTGAGCAGCACCACGCACCCGGTGCGCTCCGCCAGGCCGCGCGCGGACTTCAGCCGATCGCCCTGGATCTCCGCGACGGCATCGCCCGTGAGGCGTGACATCTCGCCCGGATGCGGCGTCAGCACGGTCGGGCCCGGCCGCTCGCGTAGCTCCCCGACCCGCCCGGCGAAGGCATTCAGTCCGTCGGCGTCGATAACCATGGGCAGCTCAATCCGCGCCGCCAGCCGCCGCGCCAGCTCCGCGGTCTCCGGGTTCTGTGACAGGCCCGGTCCCAGCACCATCGCGTGCGCACCTTCGGCGAACTGCACGATCGGCTCCTCGGCGTCCAGCGCCAGTGAGCGCTGTTGGGTCTCGGGCACGGGGCGGGTGAGGACCTCGGTGCAGATGCTCTCGAGGATGTCGTTGAGGCTCTCGGGGCAGGCGATGTGGACGAGCCCGGCGCCTGAGCGGGTTGCCGCAAGCCCCGTCATGGCGGCCGCGCCGGTCATGCCGGCCGCGCCGGCCACGATCAGTAGGCGCCCGGCGTCGCCCTTATGCATGTCCGGGGCCCGACCGGGCAGCATCCACTCCGCGTCCGCGCGGGTGGTGAGGTTCGTGGGCAGCTCCTGCGACTCCGTGAGCTGCCGGGCTATGCCGATGGCCGCGACGATGATCTCGCCGCAGCGCTCGCGGCCGGGGTACTGGTACAGGCCAACCTTGGGGATGGCCATGGTCACGGTGGTGTGCGCCCAGACTGCGTCCCCGAGGATGCGGCCGGTATCCGCGTCCAGGCCGCTGGGGATATCAACTGCCACCACCGGCGCCTCCGCCGCGTTCATCGCCTCGATGGCCTGGCGCGCGGCGCCCCGCACCTCGCCGGAGATCCCGGTGCCCAGGACGGCGTCCACTATCAGCGCTGCTTCCCGCAGCCGCTCGTCGAGTAGCTCCCTGTCGGCCTGCTCGTGGATGGGCACGCCCATGCGCCGGGCGAAGGCGTAGTTCGTCGCCGCGTCACCCGACAGATCCCGGCCTGCGGGCAGCAGGCAGACCTCCACGTCGCGACCCTGCCAGTGCAGCCAGCGAGCCACCACGAAGCCGTCGCCGCCGTTGTTGCCCCTGCCGGCGGCGATCACTACCCGACCCGGCGGGAGCTCGGCCAGCAGGCCCTCGCAGGCATCCACCACCCTGCGGCCGGCGTTCTCCATCAGCACCATGCCCGGCAGACCCCACTCCTGGATGGTCCGCCGGTCCATCTCGCGCATCTCGTCCACGCAGACGAGCTTCATGGTCTCTCCCGTCCTGCACTCGGCCCGCCCCGGTCCCTCCCGGCGGCTGCCCGGTCAGGCGAAGGGTATGTGCAGTGGCCGGCCGTAGACCGAGAGCGCAGCTTCGTGGATGCTCTCACTGAGCGTCGGGTGTGCATGGATGACCTCGATAATGGCTTCGGCCGAGAGGCCCTGCTCGATGGCGAGGGTCAGTTCGGCGATCATCTCGGTGGTGTAGGTGCCGCAGACCGTGGCGCCCAGCAGCTTGCCGGTGTGCGGATCCGCGATGAGCTTCGCGAAGCCCTCGCGCTTGCCCGTGCAGACGGCGCGACCGTTGGCGGCGAAGGGGAAGGTGCCGACCTCGATGTCGATCCCGAGCTCGCGGGCGCGGTACTCCAGCAGCCCGACGGAGGCGATCTCGGGGTGGCAGTACATGGCCGTGGGCACGGCGTTGTAGTTGATGGAGCTCTCCAGGCCTTGGCTGTCCTCGACCGCCGCCACGCCCTCGTGCATGGCCAGGTGTGCCAGTCCGATGCCGCGGATGCAGTCGCCGATGGCGTAGACGTGGTCCAGGGAGGTCTTGAGCTGGGCCCCCGGGCACATCGGCTCCGCCGGGCGGCCTGGCTCGGAGGCCGGCGTGCTGACCCCCTCCTGCACGCAGATGCCCTGGCGCTGGATCTCGAGCCCGATCTCCTCGCCGCGGAGGCCTGCGAGGTTCGCCCTGCGCCCGATGGCGAGCAGCACGACGTCGCCCTCTATCTGCCGCTCCTCGCCGTCGCGCTCGAAGATGACGCGGCGGATATCACCCGTGTCCTCGATGCGCCGCACGTGCGCGTTGACCTCGAAGCGCCCACCCCGGCGCTGAAAGGTGCGCATGACCACTTCGCTGGCGTCCTGGTCCTCCCGGGGCAGGGGCCGGTCGAACAGCTCCATCACTGTGACATCCGCCCCGAAGTGCAGATATGCCGCAGCGAGCTCCATGCCTGTCGCGCCGGAGCCGATCACCACCATCGACTCGGGGATGCGCGGCACGGCGACGGCGTCATCGCTGGTCCAGACGTGCTCGGAGTCTGTTCCCTCGATCACCCCGACCACCGGGACTGAGCCCGTGGCCACGACGACCTGCTCGGCCTCCAGGCGTGCCTCACCGTCGTCTGAACTGACCGCGATCTCGTGCTCGCTCATGAAGCTGCCATGCCCCGGCCAGAGATCGACGCCCGCCTGGCTCAGGAGCGTCTCCACGCCCGACACAAGCTGCTTGACGGCCCGCTGCGTGTGCCGCCGGAGCCTGGCAACGTCCACCGTGGGCTCCCCGACCACCACGCCGAACCGAGACGCGCCCTCGCAGGTATCGAGCACGTGAGCGGCGTAGAGCAGGGCCTTGGAGGGGATGCAGCCGCGGTTGAGGCAGGTGCCGCCGACCTCGCGCTCCTCAATCAGGGCCACGGAGCAGTCGAGCTGGCGAGCGCGAAGCGCGGCGACGTAGCCCCCGGGCCCCCCACCTATGACCGCCAGGTCGTAGCGGCCGCCATCGCTCATGGTGCCACCTCTTTCCTAACCGCACTTCGGTCGCTTCTCCGGCTGCGGCCCACGGCCCTCCCTCAACCCGCCGCCGCCTCGCGCGCAGGCCTGGGCGGCCGCCAGAGATGGCTCTGCCACTGTTGCTCGGTCAGGCCGGCCTCGCGCAGGATGGCCACGTGGTAGCTGAAGTCGCCGAACTCAGCCAGGCGGTGGCTGTCCGTGCCGACGGCCGCGGGGATACCCCTCTCCAGCGCCATGCGGACCATGCGCAGGTCGTACTCATGGAACTGCTGATGCGAGTTGATCTCCAGTGAGAAGCCGGCTTGACCCGCCATTCGCACCGTCCACTCCAGAAGCTCGTCGGTCACCGGCACCTGGTTGCTCAGTAGCAGGCGAAAGGGGTGCGCGAGTACGTGCATTCCGTGCCGCGCCAGCGCCTCGACCTGGAGGCGGAACTCCGCCTCGATCTCCTCCAGAGGGCGCTCGTGGCGCAGCGTGGGCATGGAGTGGATGGCACCAAGGACAACATCCAGCGTCCCGAGCAGTCCCTCAGGGAAGACGATGCGGCCGTCGGGGAGCACATCAAGCTCGATCCCGATCAGCATTCCGCCGCACTGGGCTCTGCGGGTGGCTTCGATGTACTGCGTGACGCACTGCCGGGCCTGCTCGCGGCTACGCTCGAACAGCTCGGCGGCATCGTCGGTCCAGAAGCCCCAGCGTTTGTCGGGCGGGTAGCAGATGTGCGCGCTGTGATCGGTGACCGCGAACGCCTGCGGTGTGGTCCGGGCTATCTCGGTGTACTTCTGCAGCGTCACGTCCTCGGCGCAGGCGGAGAACTCGCTGTGTGTGTGGCAGTCGAAGAACTCGGACTCCATCGTCATCTCCTCGAGGGGTGTACGCCCATCGTCCGGTGGGTCTGTAGTATGCTCGACCGACCGGCCAAACGGAATCGAGCGAGCCGGCGTGGTATAGCCGCGGCGGGCTGCGTCGCTCTGACGGCTGCCAACGCCTGCGACGATGGCGACTCGTGCTCGGGGGGCACCGCCGGCGTCGGTGCCCCCCCAGATCTGGTCTTCGGGCGAGTCGGCCTAGTCGATGCCGGGCCCGTCGTCCACGTAGGAGAGCGGCAGCTCTACCGTCGCCCCGCCCTCGCGGCTGGACTTGTAGATGGCCTTGATGACCTCCACGGCCTTGCGCGCCTCGCGGCCGGGGATCGCGGGCTCGCGGTCCTCCGCGATCGCCTGGCACAGGTCCTGGACGTGGGCGACGTGGCCGGTGGCGGTGAGGGCGGTGGGGTCAGACGCCGTGCCCTCGGTCCCGGCCTGGGACGCCTCGATGGCCTCGATGATCTGCGTCTTCCGCGTCAGCCCGCTGAGATCGACGTTGCGCGTGTCGGCCAGATCGCGCAGCTCACTGACGGTCAGCTCGCTGAGGTCATCGGGCATGCCCCCATCCTCGCCGGGGATATCCCACGTGGTGATGGTGTCGCCCGAGAGGCCGATGGTTCCCAGGTCGCCGGAGATCTCCACCTTGCAGCCCATGCCGGGCGTGACGCTGGTGGTGCCCTCCAGCACGCCGAGAGCGCCGTTCTCGTACTCCAGCAGCGCGATGGCCGTGTCCTCGACCTCAATGTTACGCACCAGCCGCCGGCAGTAGGCCGTAAGCCTGCGCACCGGGCCCATCAGATAGACGATGAGGTCGATGCCGTGCACCCCCTGGTTCATCAGAGCGCCGCCCCCGTCCAGCTCCCAGGTCGCCCGCCAGTCGCCGCTGGCGTAGTACTCGTGCGAGCGGAAGTACTTCTGGTAGCAGTCGCCCAGGACGAGCTTGCCGAGCCTGCCGGTCCGCACGGCCTCACGCACCCGCCGGGTACTCTCGTAGGTGCGGCGCTGGAAGACTCCGGCCAACTTGACGTCGTGGCTCTCGGCGGCAGCGATCATGTCGTCGATCTTCTTAAGTGTGACATCCAGCGGCTTCTCACACAGGATGTGCTTGCCGGCCTCCGCGGCGGCGATGGCGTGTTCGGCGTGCATGCCGCTTGGGGTGCATACCGAGACCGCCTGCACGTCGTCGCGGGCGAGCATGTCCTCGAGGTCGCGGTAGTAGCTGTCCCCGATGCCGGCCTCCCCGGCCAGCTTGGCGGCCCTCTCCTCAATGACGTCGCAGCACGCGACCAGCTCGGCCGCTTCCACAGTCTCAATTGCCTTCCGGTGGGTACCGGAGATGGTGCCGCATCCAATGATCCCGAAACCGATCTTGTCCATCGATCTGTTCCCTCCGTCTTTGTCGTGTGACAGCTTCCGGCAGGTGTACGCGCCGGCGTCGCGGCCGGCGCTCAAAACCTGAGGCTACGCGGTTCCGACCTCAAGGTTATCGAGCGTCTCCAGCGTCAGGATCAGCCCCTCGGCCGTGGCATCGGTCTGGGCGGAGACCAGGTCGGACGGCAGTGCCGGCTCCAGCCAGCTCCCGTCCGCGTTCTGGCGCTGCACCATCGCCTCCAGCACGGACGTGGCGATCCGACGGTAGTTCACGTTGCCCAGGACGGCGTACAGCAGCGAGGCGGCCCAGCCGAGGAAGCTGCTGCGCGGGCTGTCGTAACGGTCATCGGCGCCGGAGTCGCAGAAGTCCACGTACTCCTGACCCACGCGCAGGTAGCTGCGCTCACCTGTGGCTTCCGCCAGCTTGACGAGGAACCCGGCCGCCAGTCCGGGGACGGAGTACCACTGGGCCGGCTCCTCAAGCATGACCAGGTACTCTTCGTCGAGGCCCTCCCCATGTACCCTCACGGGCTCCTCACCGCGGCGCACCATGAGGTACATTCTGTCGCCGGTCGACGGTATGCTGTCCCAGCGGCGGCAGAGGAAGTCGCCCGCCGCGGTGGCAACGCGCTCGTCGCCCATGTAGAGCGCCGCCAGGCCGGCGGCGGCGGTGCCGAGCATATCCTGCTCGTCGTCTAGGCTGGCGTCGGGCCCCTCGCGCAGGAAGCCGCCGGTATCGGGATGCTGGAGGCTGGCGAGGAAGTCCCAGGCCGGCGTGGACAGCCCGAACTGGCCGAGCTTCTGCGCGCCCATGATGATCCAGGCCGCGCCCCAGGCGTAGTACCGGCTGAGGAGGCCCTGGCGGCCGAAGGCCGCGCCCAGGTCGCCGTCCTCATCCAGGCTGTTGTCCACGATCCACGTGCATAGCCTGATGCCGCGGCCGCTCTGTCCACTCAGCGCCAGCGCATAGGGCACCTTGTGGAAGCCCGCCATGCCCTCGGCCAGCGGTCTGAACGACCCGTCGTCATTCTGCTGTCGGATCAGCCATTTGATGGCCTTGATGGCCGCCTGCTTCCCGGAGGACGTTCCCGTCGGTATCACTCCCGATATGGCCGCCGGGCCCGGCCGGGCCCGCGCCCTGCTTCCTGGCGGGCGTCATGTGACGATGGCGCCCTCCTCGACAACCTGCTCGCCCCGGTCGGCGTAGGCGACCTTCTCGCCCTGCGGCACCGTGCGCCAGATGAGGAACTGCTTGCGGATCGATGACAGGAACAGCGAGTTGGTCTTCTTCCACGAGGTAATGTCGCCCGCTAGGCGCGTCAGCCGGATCTCGATGGCGAAGATGCCCTCGTCCTCCGTGGGCAGGCAGGCCAGCGAGAAGTCCTGACTGACCCCGAGATCGTAGGGCGCAAGCCACATGCGCAGCCTGACGGCGATGCCGTCCTCCGGCTCGTCCCCCAGAGGCTCGAGCCGCACGTCCTCGGCCAGGAACTCGCCGCCGGCGTAGCCCACGTACTCGGAGAAGTACTCCTGCAGGAAGGCGGCGACTCCGAAGGCGTCGCGGCCGGTGACCGTGAAGGGCAGCCGGACCGTGAGCAGATCGCCCTCCGGTTCAGGCAGCTCCCACTTGCGCGCGATCCCGGGCGACGCGATCTCCGAGGCCTTCTTGCTCGGATACACCGTGGACAGTAGCACCACGACCACCACCAGGATGGTGACCCCGACCGCCGACATCGACGAGTAGTTCAGCTCGACTCCCGCCTGGATGTCGAAGACCTGGATGCTCTTGGACAGCACCTGTCCCAGCAGATAGCCCACGATGGCGCCCAGGTTGGCGAACACCGACGCCTCGGCCAGGAACAGGATGCCGATGTGCGAGGGCGCCAGCCCCAGCGAGCTGTAGATCCCGATCTCCGTGGTCCGCTCGTACACCGCGCCCAGCATGGTGTTGAGCACGATCAGCGCCGCGATCAGGATGGGAATGAGCATGGTCTCCAGCCCGCTGGCGGTGGTCATCCCTACGGAGCTGAACAGGTAGGAGGTCCCTCCCACGCCTGCGTAGAGGCTCAACGCGAAGCGCTTCATCATCGTGGTGACCGTCTCGGCCACCTGCTTGGACTCCTCGAACCGCACGCTGACCGAGCGCAGGGTGCCGCCCATCTCCAGCGCGGTCTGATACGGGATGACCGCGAGCTTCTCAGGCCCGTAGTGCTTGTACTCCTGCAGCAGCGACTGCGCGCCGCTGGAGCCGAGCTGCGAGCGCCGCTCGGCCTGGCGCTTCAGCTCCTCGATGACCTCCGGGCGCAGCATCGCGTAGTTCACCGGCGTCATCGGCTCACCGTCGAGGTCGATGGTGTCGCGCATCTTGGCCTCGTCGATGATGCCGATCACCCGGAAGTCGGCGCCGAAGAGCTTCACCGTCGCGCCCCCCACTTGCCTGGCCGAGATGCCGAGCGTCTCGGCCACCGACTCGGGCAGCAGGATCACGTTCTTCTCGCCCTCTTCGATCCACCGGCCCGCCACCAGCATCTCCTCGGCGTCCATCACCTCCTGCTCCTGTGGAGACAAGCCGAGGATGGCGTTGACTGTGTAGGTTCGGGAGAGATCGGAGGCGAGGCTGATGTCCACCATCAGCTCCTTTTCGAGGTCCGCGCTGCTGTACCACGCGCGGGGTGAGACGGTGGCCTCGTCCTCGAGCTCATTGGCGATGATCTCCGCGGTCGGCGCCTCCAGCGAGAGCCAGGAGCGGTCGCGCAGCATGATTCCCTGGTAACTGGGCTTGTGCGAGAGCCGGATCTCGTTCGAGCGAAGGAACGACTTCACCGAGGTGAAGGAGAGCACGGTGAAGGTCAGCAGGATCAGGGTGACCGCGGTGAGCGCGGTGCGCGCCTTGCGGCGCCGCATGTTCGCGATGCCGAGGCTGAAGGCCGCGCCGGCCACCGACAGGCGGCCCACGTCGGCCTCGTGCACCCCGCCGCGCGACTGCTTCATCGACTTGAGCTCCTGGTTAAACTTCATGGTCACGATGGAGATGACCAGCACCGCGAGCGCCATGACGATGAAGGCCAATAGGATGATCGGCGGGCTGTTGGTCAGCGCGAAGGCCGGATGCACCAGCGCAAGGGCGATGAACACGATGATGAACACAACCACCGTGCCGATGATCTGGGTGATGATCGTGCGCGCGTGGACGAACAGGCGCTCACCGAAGAAGGCGAAGGGCAGCAGAATCGCGAGGTAGAACAGCACTCCCTTGACCACGTCCTCGGCCGTCCTCTGCACGTCCGGATAGGCACGCGACTCATAGCCCCAGGCGTGGCGGGCGGCGGCCACGGCGGCGTCGTAGCGCTTCTCCTTGAAGGCCTTGTCCGCGGCGTCCAGCGACATGCGCGCGGTGTCGTGCAGCTCCAGCACGCGCTGGTTCGCGATGCCGTGCCTCTTCAGCTTGTTGATGCGGAACTCGTCGATGTTCCACATGTCGTGCGCGATCTGCAGAGGCGTCATGGGAATGCTCGAGATCTCACCCGCCGGGAAGCCAATGCCCGTGGGCTTAGCCGGCGTTGCGTTGATGGCCACCATCCTGATGCCGACCAGGCCCATCGACATGGTGACCTGGAAGTCCATTCCCGGCACAACGTAGATCACCGCGCACGGCTCCACGTAGGAGGGGAACTCCGCGGCGACCTTGATCTCGTTGATCGAGTAGCCGTAGGAGATCGGCTCCGAGTAATCGTTGGCGTCGTAGACGAAGACCTTCTCCAGCGTCTGGAAGTAGCGCTCGTCCATGAGGTCGAAGAGGTCGGTGGCCGCGCAGGGAAAGACGATGACCGGGCGTTTGAGGCCGGCGCGGCCGTAGACGTCGCGGGGGTACTTCTTGTCGCCGTCCGTGCCCCGGTCAGGCGCGTACGTGATCTCACCGCTGTCGGGGTCGAAGTTGTACGCCTCCAGCTGCGCCCCGCGGCTGGCCATCTCGCCCCGGATGAGGAACTCGCTGGTCTCGTTGGCCATCGCCCAGACCGTGGTGTGAACGCCCATCATGATGCGGTACTGGCCCTGAATGAGCACCAGCGAGCCGGGCACCGGGCTGTTCGGGACGAAGCTCTCACGCCGCTGGAACTCCAGTACCGTGCCCTCCACGTCCTCGAGGTCGTCCATCTTCTTGAGGGCCTCGACGCGCTTGAGTGCCCTGTCACCAAGCGTTATGTCACCCAGGAAGCGGTAGAGCAGGTTCACGAGCATCTGGTTCTGGACGACCAGGTTGTCCATGCTCAGCCGGTCCACGGTGTCCAGGGGGGTGTCGGCGTAATGGCGTGCGTCATTGACGGTGGTGAAGGTGATGCCCGGCCGGCCACCCCGGATGATCATCTCGTGGTCGAAGGCGATCTTGCCGGGGAAGAAGGTGTGCCACTCCCGGCCCTTGATTGGGTTGATGCCGTCAACGAAGTGCTCCTCGACACTCAGGCCCAGCGCGGCCGCCATCCTCTCGGCGTCCTGTGAGAACTGCTTGCCCAGCGGCGAGTAGAAGCGGAGCAGATGGGCCTGCGCGAAGTACCAGCCCACCTGGAAGGCGCCCAGGGTCGGCGTGTGGGTGCTCAGGTCGAGCCCGATGAACAGGTGCACCGTCTTGAACTGGTCGATGGCCTCCCAGATGGTCATCTCGTGCTTCTTGCGCTCGATGTCCTCGCGCAGCCGCGCCACGCGTGCCTCCGCGGCCTCCGCGGAGAGCTCGAGCTGGCCGACGTTGATGCGGCTGGCCATCTCCTCCCGGCGCTCGAGTTGCGCCGGGCTCAGGGTGGCCTTTTCCGCGGCCAGCTCCTGGCGGCGGCGATCCATCTTCTCGATCTCCTTGAGCGTATCGCCCAGCGCCCGCTCAAGCGTCGCCAGCTCCCGCTTCATCTCGTCGTAGCGCTCGCGCCGCAGCTTGGTCTTGCGCGGCTCCTTGCCCCAGAGGTTGACGAACTCGCGCGCGCCACTGAGCGCCTCGAAGTGGCCGCTGCAGGCCAGGAAGATCACGCTGCGCTTGGGGCGGAACCGCTCCTGGCTGAAGACCTCCGCCAGTTCGAGCAGCGTCGCCATCGAGACGGCGTTCTCAGCACCGGGCGCGAGACTCGGGACCACGGAGACCGAGTCGTAGTAGGCCTCGATGATGATGGCCTCGTCCCGAAGCTGCGGGTCGCTGCCCTCCAGGATGCCGATGATGTTGCGGTTGATCTTGTTCTCCCAGCGGAACCCGGAGGTGAGCTTCGCCGTGACGTCGCCTGACTCCGCGGCGGCGGTCAGCTCTCTGGCGTCATCGCGAGAGAGCCAGAAGCGGGGCACGTCCACCGGGACGCGCAGCCACTTCATCTCCGCTTCGCCCCGACTGGTGTCCTCGGGCTCAATGAGCACGACGGCGCTGGCGCCCAACAGCGGCACGTTCAGCCAGTTCTGCCCGTTGTTGAAGTCCATCAGCACGATGGCGTCCTCCACGGGCATGCCGTTGAAGTCCGACAGCGTGCCGTCCTCGACGTAGATGATCGGGCCCTCGAGGCCCTCCTCGGGAACCGCCGCCGTGCGGCACAGGTTGGGCCAGAGGCCGTGCACCCGGTACGAGCGGCCCTCCACCTCAAGCTCGGAGCTCTCCTCGAGCGGTGTCGGCAGCTTGAACTCCTGGACGTACGTCTCCATGCCCAGGTCCTCGAAGCGCTCGAGGATGTAGTCGGCGGCCTCCTCGTTCCCGGGATATCCCGAGACGCGTGAGCCGAAGGCGACCAGGTCCTCGATGCTCGACGTCAGCCGCTCAGGCGAGATCTGCGCGGCCAGGTCACGCACGGCGGCCGCGGACCAGCCGCGGTCGGCCGTCGCCAGGGAGATGAGCGCCACAAGGGCGATCAGCGCGCACAGGCCCCGCGTTCGCCGTCCGAAGAGTGTCATTTCAGTGCTTCCTCCTCGTCTGTGACTGCCCCCCGCCCCCGCATCGGTTGTCGCCTCGTGATCGCGACCTCAACCGAAGTGAACCACGTAGCGACGGTACATCTCGTTGACAATGCTTAGCCATCCCCAGACCAGGCCGGCGGTGAAGAAGTGGCCGATCACGATTCCCAGGAAGAAGGGAATCAGGCGGCGGTACATCCCCATGCCGCCAATGCGCAGGACCAGAACCTTAATGACCCAGACGATGAAGAATGGGCCCCATAGAGGGTAGCCGTAGGCGGTGACCATGGCGAACCCGAGCGGGTGCAGAGGAAAACGCAGGAAGATGGAACGTAGCGCGATAAGCCCTGCCGCCACCAGAAAGCCCACCCCCGCGGCTGCCGTCCGCGCGCGATCGGGTTCCTTGTGCCCCCGCATGAAGCTCGAGAGCTCTTCGTACTCCTGCGTCGCCAGCCGCGTGCGGTATCCCCCCTGGGTCGTGCCACCCTCCAGTATGTTCGCCCCGTGCATGTAGTACGCCTGCAAGTGTATCACATAGGCCCCGGCCAGTCCAACCACCAGGGCCACTAGCAGCCACAGCGCCATGGTGCGCTGCTTGATGCGCGCCTCGTCCGCGATCTTCGTCGCCTCGATCTGATAGGCCATCATGGACTGGAAGTAGCCGCGCGAGAGGAACATCAGCAGCGAGAAGATGGTCAGGTTCGACCAGCCGCCGAAGCGCTGGTAGGGCTCGGACCCGGCGATGCTGATCATCATCCGCTTGTGCTGGTAGAAGGGGAAGAGCCAGACCATGGCCGCCCCGGCCTCCGCCCGTGCCCGGGCATACACGAGCGAGAACAGCAGGAAGAGCCCCAGGTAGATGACCGCCGTCCACAGCGCCATGCCCGCCGCGCTGGTCCACACCAGCATCAAGCCCATCCCCACCACCAGGCCGATGGCCGCCTGGCGGTAGCTCATGGGCTCGTTAGTGTCATCGACCGACCGGACGGCCGTGAACGCTTTGCGGAACACGTTCCCCAGGTGCTCGCGGGCGACGACGATCAGGAAGATCCCCAGGGCCAGGTAGGAGCCGAAGGACTGCTCCTGGACGAAGGGGAAGCCGGCGATGTCGTATCCCGCCGCGACCTGGAAGACGTTGGCGAGCCGCAGCGCGATGTAGAAGACCCACACCGAGAAGGTGATGTCGGTCGGCACCAGGTAGCCCAGGCCGAAGTTCTCGGGCCGCCAGGCGATGGTAAGGGGCCGGATGGCCGACCACGGGCGCTCCGTGAACAGCGCGCCCAGGTCCTTGCCCCGCCCCATGGCCGGAACCGCCGGGTTCCAGGCATTGAGGATGTTCATCACGTTGTAGATGGCGGCGATGGCGAAGCCTGCCCACATGGCGCCGCTCTTGAAGAAGCTCAGCGCAGCCGCCGGACGGTCTCCCCCCGCTATCTCCATCACCAGATGCACGATCGGGAAGGTCAGCCGCTCCCGCTCGACCCACTGGCGGCGGAACATGGTCATGAGCGACAGCATGGCCACGAAGGCCGCCAGCAGCAGCACCGTCCAGGACAGCAGCGGGACCATCCACGCCCCCCAGGGCACGACGGCCCACTCCAGCAGCCACTCGGGCATCCCTGTCGCCGTCAGCGCCATATCGGAGGCCTCGTACATCTGCCGGATGACCTCCGGCTCCTGAGGCGTGATCCAGTCGGGGATGTGCTTCTGGAACTCGGCGAAGTTGTTCTCGGGTGTCGCGAAGTAGAACAGCGCCGTGCAGTTGGGGAACAGCATCCGCGCCACGCCCACCGAGGACATCGACACCGCGATGCACAGGAAGGCGTAGACCATCAGCACCCCTGGCCGGCTGAGCCGCAGCCACCGCGGGAGCCTCGCCGTCAGCGGCAGGAGCAGCGTCAGCACGAGCAACGCCCCGACGGCAGGCACCACCGGAACGCTCTCCCCAAGCTGCGCGCCGTGGCCGACCAGCCCAGCGTGCTTCATCCATACCAGCGACAGGACCAGGAAGAGCGCCGCCAGCACGACGGCGCGCCAGGACAGGCCATACAGCTCCCGGCCCCGCTCTTCCCGCTTATCCGGCGTCTCACCGGTCTGCTGCTCTATAGCCACATGCAACGACCTCTGCCGAGCGTCCCGAGCTTGACTTCCTCAAAGGGCATCTGCTATTCTCCCCGTGTTGCGACAGCACCTCCGCCGAGCCGGAAATTCCGCTCAGACCGACCGAGGAACACAGCCGCGACATCTTCCGCCCGCACCCGCCGCGCGGCCCACGCCGCGCCGGCCTCTCATCGAACGCGCCCTTCGCTCAACCCGCTCGGCCGGCAGCCGGCTCGCAGCAGACGGGAAGAGAGATCCATGGCCTCTATGATCTGCCCGAAGTGCGGCGCTATCGTGCAACAGACCGACACGCACTGCATGGAGTGCGGCTGCAACATCGCCGAGGCCGAGCGTGAGCTTGCACGCCGCGAGAAGGAGGCGCGCGGCGGCGGGCCGGCGCTCAAAGATGACCACAGGCCACAGGGCGCCGCGGCAGGGATGGCCGAACCCGGCGAAACCTCTGAGAAGGTGCGCCTTAAAGCGTTCGACAAGCAGCTCGCGGCCAAGCTGAAGGCCGAGCGCGCCGCCGTGGTCGTCACCGCCATCATCGCCCTGGTGCTGGGTGCGGGCGTGCTCCTTGCCGGCCTGAAGGGACTCGGCAGCGCTGGCGGAGTGGAGGCCCTCAAGGCCCTCAGCTACGCCGACCTGCGCGCCATGGGCCTGGGCGCATTCGCCGACCGCACCTTCATCGCAACCCTCACCATCCTGCTGGGCCTCGCGGGCCTGCTGTGCGCCGGCGGGCAGATCCACCGCTTCGTTATAGCGCAGAAGGCCATAGCGCAGGTACATCGGGGCGAGCGGCCCGAGGTCGTGGGCATCAGCGAAGCCACGGCCATCGGCCTGATCATCGCCTCCTTCGTCTGCCCGCCACTGGCTATCGTCCTGGGCATCATTTTCAAGCTCGGCCAGGATGAGAACACCAAGCGCCTGGGCGGCCAGATGATCAGGAGCGCGCTTATCGCCATCGCCATCGTCGTCGCGCACCTGATCTGGAACGCCATCGCGAGCTTCGCCGCGCGCGGCGCCGCCACGCCGGCGGCAAAGGCCGTCACCAATGGCGTGGAGTGACCGGGCGCGCGCTGGCCGCCAAGCGGCTTGCAGGCCAACCCGCCCTACAGCGTATGCGGACGCCGCAGGCCCGCGCATCCACGTTTGCGTCGGCAGGTGCCGTCAGCGGTCCGCCGGGCCGGATTCCCCGTGATAGTCCGCGCGAAACCAACCGCGCGCTCCGGCCGTCTGAGCATGTGGAGGGTGGATGCCATGTTCGCGCCTAATAGGTTCCTCATCGTCGTCGCCACGCTTCTCGCCATCGCGCTGCCCGTGGGGGCGGAGGACTTCTGGTTCGCGGCGGTTGCCGACACGCACATCCGCGACGAGGCCAGCGCCGAGATCGTCCGCGACGCCATCGACATGATCAACGCCGATGGGCGCATCGAGTTCAGCCTGTGGCTGGGCGACATCACGGACCGCTCCACCGAGCCCGAGTTCATCGTCTCCAGGCAGACGCTCGAGCGGTGCGACAGGCCCTGGTACCCGGTGCGGGGCAACCACGACGTCAAGGATGGCCTCTACGAGAAGTACTTCGGCGAGCTGAACTACTCCTTCGAGCATGGCGGCTGGAAGTTCCTGATGCTGGACAGCAACGGGCCGAAGGAGACGCTCATCGACGAGGCCCGCATGCAATGGCTGCGCGAGCAGATCGCGGCCACCGATCCCGGCACGCCGATGGTCCTGTGCTGCCACCACCCGCTGATCCTCGGGGGCATCGTCCCGCTCGTGGGCGCGCCGGAGATCCTGGCGCTCTTCGAGCGGCATAGCCTCAAGGCGGTCCTGGTCGGGCACCTGCACACGAACCAGGAGCACACGGTCGATGGCGTGCTGCACACCGTCAACGCCTGCTGCGCCACGACGCGCGGCAACATCGACGGCGACCCCCGGCGCGGCTACCGGCTGTTTCACTGCTGCGACGGCGAGATCAGCACGGAGTTCATGACCGTCCGCGAGATCGCCGAATAGCTGCGACGGGCGGCCGCCTCAGAAGCTCACCTCGGGCGGCGGGGGGATCTCTACCGGCTCGCCGGTCTCGATGGACACCTCGGCCGCCGCGCCCACGCAGGTCGCGTCGCGGGCGGCGATGGTCTGGGTGATGTCCATCTTCTCGGGGTCGCGCACCCAGTCCAGGAAGGCCTGCTGGATGAGCGGGTCGCCGCCGCCGTGGCCACCGCCGGTCGAGCGCGGGTGCCACTCGTCGACATGGTCGGTGTGGCGGTACTGGTTGCGGATGACGAAGTTGCACTCGTTGTTGTACTGAGCGTACATCTTGCCGTCGGCCCCCACGAACCAGAAGTCGCGCGTGTACTCTGGCGTGAAGTGGCATTCGGTATAGACCGCGCTCTTGCCCGACTCGTAGGTGATGATGACCTGCGAGTTGTCGTTCACGTCCGCCTCCTCGGCGAAGACGCACAGGTCGTCCTTCTCGACGGTCACCCCGTAGTCCATCAGGAAGCGGTCGTGCCGGACGAAGAACGGGCACTCGCCGGCCTGCTCGCAGTCGCGGCAGCGCTTGTCGTTCGGCGCGTCGCCGCCGTAGTAGGCCAGGCTGCCGGTGGCGTAGACCTTCGTGGGGCGCCCGGCGTCCATGAACCAGTTCAGCAGGTCGATGGTGTGAACGCCCTTCTGCATCAGCAGCGAGACCGTATAGGCCTTGGTGCGCTGCCGATCGTGATAGAAGTAGTTGCCCCCCACCGAGACGTTGTCCACCGCGATCCCGGTCATGATCTCCCCGAGCATCCCCTCGTCGATGATCTCGCGCATGCGCAGGAAGATCGCCGAGTAGCGCAGCTCCAGGCCAACGCACAGGACCGTCCCGGCTCGCTCCCACGCGCGGATGATGTCGTCCGCGTCGGAGACCGACTGCGCGATGGGCTTTTCGAGCAGCACGTGCTTCCCGTAGCCGAACGCCTGCACGGCGTTGTCACGGTGCGCGAAGTCGGGGGAGGCGATGACGACGCTGGGCATGTCCTCTCGCGAGAGGAACTCGTCGAGGTCGGCGTAGTAGTCGATGCTATCGCCGAACATGGGCCGGCACTTGTCGAGCGCCTCAGGGTCGGGGTCGGCGATCGCGACCAACTCCGCCTCGCGATGGTTGTCGTAGGCGCGGGCGAAGTAGCGCCCCCGCCCGCCCATGCCGATCACGCCGAGTCGGACTGTGTCCTGCGACATGGTCTCGTCCTCCGGTCAGTTCCGTTGAGTTGTCGTCGGAGGGGCCGGCCCGAGCGAAGCGAGGGCTGAGGTCCACGAGCGTTAGTGAGAGGACCTCAGTCGCCTGACCGGCCCGTCGTTCTTGCGGCTCCTGAATAGGTCTGCGCATGACCGTCGCGCCTCGCCGCCGCTACAGCCGTCACGCAGGCGGGGCCAGACCCACCGGCGGGCCGGACAGGCGTCCGGCCTCGCGTCACATCTGATACGCGGCCACGAGGCCCGCCTTGGCCACCGCCAGCTCCGGCCGGCCGTCGCCATCGAGATCCGCGAGTGCGACGTGCTCGGCGTCCGCCGGGCCGAGGCGTTGCAGCAGCTCGCCCTCCGCGCTTAGCACCGCCGGCGAGTCATCCGCGACCGCGACGACTACCTCCGGCATGCCGTCCGCGTTGACGTCCGCGATCGCCATCTGCCGTGCGGCGCCACCCACGTTGTGCCGCCACAGCACCTCGCCCGTGGCGTTCGCGCAGATGACATAGTGGTTGCTCGAACAGGCCAGCACTTCGAGCTGCCCATCGCCGGTGAGGTCAGCGGCAGCGACGTCCGTCACCTGGCTGCCCATGCTCAGCTCCCAATAGCCCTCACTGCCGTGCTCCTTGACGTGCACGCCGCCCACGCGCGAGCCGGCGATCATCTGCACCGCGCCGTTGCCCTCCAGGTCTCCGGCCGCCACCGACATCGGGATGCCGTGGTAGCCGGCGCTGACGCGGTCGATCTTCTCGCCGTCGGCGTTGAACAGGTTCGCGTCATTGTACCGCGTGGCGATCAGGGCCTCAAGCCGCCCGTCGCCCGTGACATCGTGCAGCGTAATGTCCAGCGGCGGGTGCGCCCAGTTCAGCGACCGCCAGAGCACCGTGCCCTCATGGTCGAGCGCGTAGGCGAACCAGTTGGAGGCCCCGAAGACCACCTCACCCAGCCCGTCTCCGTTGATGTCACCGGCCGCGAGCACGTCAACCTGGCCACTCGCGGGCTCGATCTCCGGCACGTAGGGATCCCTCGGGCACTCGGTCACCCACAGCTCCTCGCCGTCGGCGGCGAGGCAGTGCACCTTGTGGTCGCTGCCGCCCACGATCACCTCCGGCCGGCCGTCGGCGTCGAGGTCGAAGACGTCCATCGACCTCCCGTAGCCCTCCCCGACCGGCGCGCGCCACAGGACCTCGCCGCGCCCGTCCATGACCAGCACCTCGCCCCCGACGCACGCGACCACTTCCGCGGCGCCATCGCCGGTGAGGTCCGTGGTCCGCAACACATGGACCGGCTCCTCGATCTCGAAGGTGCGCTCCTCGACCGTCGCCCGGCGCTCGAACATGCGCATCTCGCGGATCGCCGTGCGCGACTGAGCGAAGCCGGTGACGAACAGCCGCAGGCGCGTGGTCTCGACCGGCTCGAAGCTGTGCACCCAGGCCGCGCCGTCCAGCTTCTCCAGCGTGTCATCGACCGACACCCACCGCTCACCGTCCCAGTGCTGGATGTCGTGGCCATCCTCGGCCGGAGCGTAGCCGGCGTTGTAGTGCCAGAACCAGGCCTGAGCGACGGTCTGCGGTTCATCCCACTCCACGCCCAGGTCCTTGGGCAGGTCACCGGTGTGGGGGGCACTGCTGCCCACGGCCGAGTAGCTCTCCAGGTCCCCGTCCGTGGCCCTCTGTGGGGCACACCCGGCCTGTGCCTCGGTCCAGGCGCTCGCGGTCCCATACTGCGCCAGATCGGCCAGCTCGTCGCCGGTCTCCGCGTCCACGAACACCTCACGCGTCTCCTGGCGCAGGGCCGCATGACTGAAGATGGCCTCGCCGGCCTCGCCGACCTCAGCCGCGCGCTCCGTCAGGCGGGTGGCCTTCTGCCCTCGCAGGCGGTCGAACAGTGCCTGGAGCTCATCCGCGGCGGTCGGGGCGTCATCAAGGGCCGCGAAGCTCAGCTCGTGTCGGCCCGCCTGCAGATGCAGCGGGACGAGGCCGTTCTCAGCCGCGAACACCGGGGCGCGGCCGTCCACGGTCAGCTCCGCCGCGCAAGCTCCGGGGATGCGCACGGTCGCCGGCTCGTCGCAGACGATGGTGCCGGTGCCCGCGGAGAGGTCGAGCTCCACGTCCACGGGCGGGCCATCGCTGGTCACGAGCGGCTCGGGCCAGGCCAGCTCGGTGACATCGGCCAGGGCGATGCGACCCGGCGTCAGGTGGAAGAGCGCGGCCTTCACGGTGGGCAGACCCGGCCCGTTGAGCGCCCCTGCGCCCGCACAGGCGATCCCGTCCGGCCCGCGCACCACCACCGCGTTGTCGGTGGCGCGCACCACCTCGACCGGGAAGTCGTCCCCGCCGGCGGGGCAGCAGAAGCAGTTGACGAAGCTCAGGCCCGCGCCCGCGTCGAGCGGCGCGCTCTGCGTCTGGAAGAGCCCGCAGCGGCCCTCGGCTGCAGGGGTAACGCCGCGCCGCTCCCAGGTGGGCAGACCGTCGGTCACCAACGCGAAGCGACCGCCCCTCTGCCGCACCAGCACCCGGTCTGTGCCGATCTCCGGCTCGCCGATGACGCGCCAGATGCACTGCAGGCCGTAGTCGCCCGGCTCCCGGGCGGTCAGCTCATCGAGGACCAGGAAGTAGCGCTCCTTCGCCCAGATGATGTTCCTGCTCCAGTCCATGCCGTTGTAGCCGCGCACGGAGGTGCGCGTCATGCCGACGCCGGGTAGGTCGGCCATGGCGTCGAGGCTCGTCAGGCGCGGCACGGGCTCGAAGAGGCCACCGCGGAAGACCGCCACCGTGTTGTGCTCGACCGTATCCGGCACGAAGTAGCCGTTGTCGAAGAGCCAAAGCCGGCCGTCATCCGTGAAGCTGATGATGGCGTTCCCATCGGGATGGGAGTGGTAGCCGTGCGACTGGCCGCCCAGCAGCAGATACTGGTTGTCCTCGGCAAAGCCGTCCCGGAACGAGATCTTGTCGAAGCACCTGTCATGCGGCGGGTCCTCGCCGGCGCGGAGGATGGCGTCGGTGCTCGCAACGCCGGTGGTCAGCACGTCGTCGCGGTTGTCGTAGACCCAGTCCTCCAGCGGGAGCACGTGCACGCCCAGCAGGTCGCGGGGGGCGTGCTCGGCCAGCGCGGTCTCATCCGGCTCCGGGAGCGCGAATGCCTGCCCGAGGAACTCACCGCCGCGCCCCGCCGTCGCCATGTGCTCCCGGATCCAGGTGTAGCGGTGGTCGCCGTAGTACCAGGCGAGCACCGACATGGGGTCGGGGAAGTGCGCGGAGCTGTGGTGCGCGCTGATGTCGCCGAAGCCGGCCAGCCCACCGAGGTTGTCGGTGACGGTCATCGCGTAGTCGGCCATCCGCCGCGCCAGGCCCGAATCGAGGTACGCCTCGAAGTCGGGCCTCTTGAGCACGTAGTGAAGGATGTCGATGACCGTCATGGAGCCGTAGCCCGGGCAGTCCTCGCGCGACTTCCAGGTCATCATGCTCTCGAAGTAGTTGGCGAGGTTTGTCTGGGCCTTTCCGTTGATGTCGATCCCGTAGTATTTCTGGAAGTAGCGCGCGGCGGCCCAGGCGGTGCGTATGTTCCAGTTGTTGCCATGCGGCACCGGGGAGGGCTCGATATCGGTTCGCAGGTAGCGCAGCTTCCGCGCGAACTCGAGCATGAAGCGGCTGAGGCGCTCGCGATCGTCGTCGGTCCACGCGTCGCACTCCTCGACCAGGTCGAAGAGGGTCGGGAGATAGACCACGCCGCGCGAGTCGCCCACCTGGTCCATCCCCGCCACGATCTCGGCCAGGCGGTAGAGCGCCTCCTTCGCGATAATCGCCTGGTTCGGGTCGCCGGTGCGGTGGTAGCTGAGGCAGGCGCTGCTGGCCCGCGAGCCCACGGAGCGGAAGTTCGCGGCGGGCAGCGCCTCGCGGATGGCCTGCATCGCCGCCTCGGTCATCGGGGCGGCCACCGCCGCGCCCTCGACCTCCACCGTGTGCGGAAGCGCGATCTCGGGGCCCTCGGGGAGCAGCTCGGCGAAGCGCTCGAAGGCTCGATCCAGCGCTCCTCCGAGGAAGACCGCACTTGCGCCGGTCCCCCAGGGGTCATGCACCGTGCGCACCACGTAGCCGTCAGGGCCGCCGGGATACAGCAGGTCGCAGCACACGTAGTGGTTGGCGTATAGCTCATCGACGACGGGATTCGTGCCCAGGCGGCCGAAGAGGATGAAGCTGCGCCCTTCGGTCCAGGCCTCGCGGCCCGCCTCCGCCGGGGGGATGATGGGCAGCTCCGCGCCAGTGCTCTCGCGGACGGCCGTCTGAAGCCTTCGCGCGAAAACGTCCTCCTCCCCATCCGGCGCCACGATCGCCGCGACCGGCCGGCCGTCGTGGACCAGCGGTACGGTGAGGTGGAACTGCTTCACCACGAGGTCGCCCTGCGCCCCCGCCGGGCCCGCCATCAGCACCGCCCCCAACAGCGCGAATCGCCCCATGCCCATGATGCGCCCCCTCCGCGTCGAAGTGGGTGTGGCGCCTCGTGCCTTCGCGGCGGTGCAGGGCACGACCTGCGGGGGCCGCCTCGTCTCGTCGCCAGCCGTTCCGTGGTGCGGACGCCCCGTCCGCACGGGGTTGTCGCCATTTGGAGCGGCCGAGTTGCCGGAGGAAGCGGGGCCATGAAGAAGGTGCGTCAGCCGCGCAGCTCGCGCACCTTCGCCTCCACCCGCTCGGGAAGCCGGCCGTCATCGTTGCCCTCCGCGACGATGTTGACTACTGCGCTGCCCACCACGGCGCCGTCGGCCATGGCGAGGACCTCCGCCACCTGCTCGCCCGTGCTCAGGCCGAAGCCGACCGCGGTGGGGACGCCTGAGCGCGCCCTGACGCGCCTCACGAGGTCGCGCAGGCCCTCGTAGATGTCCTCGCGCGCGCCCGTGATGCCCGGCCGGGAGATGATGTAGCAGAAGCCCGTCGTGATGTCGAGCGCGTCCTGGATGTGCCGGTCGGTGTTGCCCGGCGCGACCAGCAGAACCGTGGCGAGGTCGTGCTGCGCCGCGGCCTCGACCCACGCGCCGGCCTCGGCGGGCGGCAGGTCGCTGACCAGGACGCCGTCGATGCCCGCGTCCCTGGCATCCGCCGCGAAGCGCTGCAGGCCGTAGACCAGGATCGGGTTGTAGCAGCTCATGATGACCAACGGGATCTCGGACTGCTCGCGGATGCGCCGGGCGGCGTCCAGCACCCCGCGGACCGTCGCGCCCGCCGAGAGCGCGCGAAGGCAGGCCGCCTGGATGGTGGGGCCGTCGGCGGTGGGCGCGATGTAAGGGATGCCCAGCTCGACCAGGTCCGCTCCGCCGCGCCGGGCCGCGAGCACGAGACGCACCGTGTCGTCGAGCGATGGGTCGCCGGCGGTAAGGTAGATGATCAGGGCGCCGCCGCGCTCCTGCGCACGCTCGAAGGCGTCGTGTATGCGCTTCATGGAGTGGGCTCACCGCCGGTGAGCCGCTCCACCTCCTCGCAGTCCTTGTCGCCGCGGCCCGAGAGGTTGATGATCACGATCTCGTCCTCGCGCAGCTCGTCGGCCATCTTCACGACCTGAGCCACCGCGTGGGCGCTCTCCAGCGCCGGGATGATGCCCTCCAGCTCGGCCAGCGTGCGGAAGGCCTCCAGCGCCTCCTCATCGCTGACGGCGGTGTAGGTGGCCCGGCCCGTCTCGTGCAGGAATGCGTGCTCGGGGCCGACGCCGGGGTAGTCGAGCCCGGCGGCGACCGAGTGCACCGGCAGCACCTGGCCATCCTCATCCTGGATGATCAGGCTCGCGGTGCCGTCGAGTACGCCGAAGCTGCCGGCGCAGATGCTGGCCGAGTGCAGGCCCGTGTCGATGCCGTAGCCCGCCGCCTCTACGCCGATCATGCTCACGCCCTCGTCATCCATGAAGGGGTAGAACAGGCCCATGGCGTTGGAGCCGCCGCCCACGCAGGCCACGAGCCTGTCGGGCAGGCGGCCCTCGACTTTGAGGATCTGCCGCCGCGCCTCATCGCCGATAATGCGCTGGAAGTCGCGCACCATGGTGGGATAGGGGTGCGGGCCGCACACCGACCCGAAGATGTAGAGGGTCTCCTCGTAGGTGCCCATCCAGTAGCGCATGGCCTCATCGCAGGCGTCCTTGAGCGTGCCCTGGTTGCCCTCGACGGGCACCACCTCGGTGCCGAGCAGCTCCATGCGGTAGACGTTGAGCTTCTGGCGCCGCAGGTCCTCCACGCCCATGAAGACCTTGCAGGGCAAGCCCAGCAGCGCGGCGACCGTGGCTGTCGCCACTCCGTGCTGGCCGGCGCCGGTCTCCGCGATGAGGCGGCTCTTGCCCATCCGCCTCGCCAGCAGTCCCTGGCCGATGGTGTTGTTGATCTTGTGCGCGCCCGTGTGGTTCAGGTCCTCGCGCTTGAGGTAGACCCTCGCGCCGACATGGGCGCTGAGCCGCGACGCGAAGTAGAGCGGGCTGGGCCTGCCCACGTAGTCGCGCAGCATGGCCTCGCGCTCCCGGTGAAACGCCGGGTCCTCCCTGGCCTCGTAGAACGCCTCCTCCAGCTCCTCCAGCGCGTTGAGGAGCGTGGCGGGGACGTAGCGTCCACCGAAGCGCCCGAAGTAGCCGGGCGCGGTCCGTGTCTCGTCTACCATCGCGATCGTCCTTTCGGGTCGTTGTCGTCGCCGCTCGGTGCGACGGGCGCCTCGCCCGTCGAGTCGTTCCTGCGGTCGTCGGCGCGCGGCGAGGTGCCGGTGCCACGCAGCGACGGGCGTTGCCGTGGCGACCGCCGGCGCACTTCGTCGTTGTGGTTGCCGCTCGCTGGCCCGAGCAGTCCTGCCCGGGCGCCGTTTCGCAGTCGCCTGCAGAGAGCGTCGAGCACGACTCTCTGCCGACCTACGCGGATGGCGATCCGGACTGATCGCGCAAACCGCGACTCCTCGGGACCCCCACCAGTGCCCGCAAGGCCCTGCCCGGATCGTCCGCGCGCATCAGCGCGGTGCCGACCAGCGCCGCGTCCACGCCGGCCTTGGCCAGGCGCTGGACGTCCTCGCGCGCGTGCACGCCGCTCTCCGTGACCAACAGCCGGTCCTCGGGCACCATCGGCGCCAGGCGCTCGGTCGTGGCCAGGTCCACCTCGAAGCTGGTCAGGTCGCGGTTGTTGACGCCCACTACGCGTGCTCCGGCATCGAGCGCCCGAGCCAACTCCGCCTCGTTGTGCGCCTCGACGAGCGCGGCCATCCCCAGCTCCTCGGCAAGGTTCAGCAGCGCCTGGAGGCCGTCGGGCTCGAGCGCGGCGACGATCAGCAGCACGGCGTCGGCCGCGGCCGCACGGGCCTCGTAGACCTGGTACTCGTCCACCATGAAGTCCTTGCGCAGCGCCGGGAGGCCGGTTGCCTCGCGCGCCGCAGTGAGGTGGTCCAGGTGGCCCTGGAAGAACTCCTCGTCGGTGAGCACGCTCAATGCCGCTGCGCCCGCCCCCTCATAGCGGGCCGCGATGGCGGCCGGGTCGAAGCCCGCGGCGCGGATCGTCCCCGCCGACGGGCTGGCGCGCTTGATCTCCGCGATCACCGCCACCTCGCCGCCGCGCAGGGCCTCCGCGAAGTCGTGCGGCGGCGCGTCGGCCGCCCTGGCCCGCATCTCCGGCAGTGGAAGCTGCGCCTTGCGCGCGGCCAGCTCCTCGCGCTTGTGCGCCAGGATTCTGCTCAGCACGTCGGGCGTGCTCATGTGACGGGAGCCTCCGCCAGGCTGCGGGTCATGTCACGCAGCGCATCGAGCTGTTGCCGGGCGGCGCCGGAGTCAACGGCCTCTTGGGCGAGCCCGATGCCTTCCTCGATGGTGGCCGCCTTGCCGCCGACGTAGATCGCGGCGCCGGCGTTGAGGAGCACGATGTCGCGGCGTGGGCCCTCGTCGCCGGAGATGGCGCCGAGCAGCATCTCCGCCGACTCGGCCGGATCGCCGCCCGCCAGGTCGCCGCTCTGCGCCAGCTCGATGCCGAACTGCTCGGCCTCGACCTCGTACGTCACGACCTCGCCATCGCGCAGCTCCGAGACGCGCGTGGTGCCGAGCGTGGAGAGTTCGTCCAGCCCGGCCATGCCGTGCACGACCAGCGCATGGGTCGAGCCGAGGTCCCCCAGCGTGCTCGCCAGGACCTCGGTCAGCTCCGGGGCAAAGACGCCCAGAAGCTGGCGCTTCGCGCCCGCGGGGTTGGTCAGCGGGCCCAGGATGTTGAAGACGGTGCGCAGGCCAAGCTCGCGGCGCGGGCCGATGGCGTGCTTCATCGCCGGGTGCAGGCTGGGCGCGAACAGGAAGCCGATGCCCAGCTCGTCGAGGCACTGCTCGACCTCGGCCGGCTCCAGGTCGATGCGCACCCCCAGCTCGGCGAGCACGTCGGCCGAGCCGCACCGGCTGGACACCGAGCGGTTGCCGTGCTTGGCCACGGGCACGCCGGCGGCGGCCGCAACCAGGGCGGCGGCGGTGGAGATGTTGAAGGTGTCCAGCGCGTCGCCGCCGGTGCCGCAGGTGTCAACGACGTCCTCGTGCTTCGTGTTGATGCGCACGCAGTTCTCGCGCATCGCCGTGGCAAAGCCGGTGATTTGCTCGACGGTCTCCCCGCGCATGCGCAGCGCGACGAGGAAGGCGCCGATCTGCGCCGGCGTACACTCGCCGCTCATGATGGCGGCCATGGCCGCCCGGGCCTCCTCCCGGTCCACCGCGTGTCCGTCCACGACCTTCTCGAGCGTCCTGTTGATCACTGCACTCACCTCGCGCTGGTGGTAGTCGGCTCTACGCCGGCGGGCCGCTGCGAACGGCGCCCTCGCGTGCGAGGGCCAGGAAGTTGCGCAGCAGGTCCTTGCCGGGCGAGGTCATGATCGACTCGGGATGGAACTGAACGCCCTCGACGACGAACTCGCGATGCCGCACCGCCATGATCTCGTCCTCGTCGCTCAGCGCCGAGACCTCCAGGCAGTCGGGGACACTGGGCGGGTCGATGACCAGAGAGTGGTAGCGTACGGCCTCGAACGGGCTCGGGAGCCCCTCGAAGATCGTCCTCGCGTCGTGGTGGATCGGACAGGTCTTCCCGTGCATGAGCCGCGGGGCGGGCACGATGTCGCCGCCGAAGACCTGACCGATGGCCTGGTGCCCAAGGCAGACCCCGAGAACAGGCGTCTCGCCCGCGAAGCGCTCGATCGTTTCGCAGGAGATGCCGGCCTGTTCGGGCTTGCGTGGCCCGGGCGAGATGACGATGCTGTCGGGCTCCATCGCCGCGATCTCGTCCGCGGTGATGGCGTCATTGCGATGGACCTCGACGGTCTCGCCCAGCTCAGCAAGGTATTGGTAGAGGTTGTAAGTGAACGAATCATAGTTGTCGATCAGCAAGATCATCAGAAGGCCTCCCTGTTCACTGGCGTGCGGCCCTCATCGCACGCCCGCCTCGGCCATGCGCGCGGCGTCGAGCAGCGCGCCCGCCTTCATGAGCGTCTCCTGGTACTCCGCGTCCGGCTCGGAGTCGGCGACGATCCCGCCACCGGCCTGGAAGTGCACGGTGCGGTCTTTCACGACCATGGTGCGGAGCGTGATGCAGGTGTCCATGGCACCCGAGAAGCTGAAGTAGCCCACGATGCCCGCGTAGGGGCCGCGATGGACCGGCTCCAGCTCCTCGATGATCTCCATGGCGCGTATCTTGGGCGCGCCGGAGACCGTGCCGGCCGGGAAGGCCGCGCGCAGCACGTCATACTGGTCCCTGTCCTCGCGGAGCCTCCCGACAACGTTGGAGACGATGTGCATCACGTGTGAGTAGCGCTCGACCTTCATCAGCTCATCGACCTCGACGGTCCCCGGCTCGCAGACGCGGCCGATGTCGTTGCGATGCAGGTCCACGAGCATGATGTGCTCGGCGCGCTCCTTCTCGTCGGCCAGCAGCTCCTCTTCGAGCGCCCTGTCCTCGGTGGGGTTTGCGCCGCGCTTGCGCGTGCCGGCGATCGGCCTGGTCACGACGTCGCCGTCCTCGCAGCGGACCAACAGCTCGGGCGAGGCGCCGATGATCTTGCAGTCGCCGAAGCTGAGGTAGTACATGTAGGGCGACGGGTTGATCGCCCGCACGCCGCGGTAGAGGTCGAAGGGGTCCACGTCGATCTCCGCCGACATGCGGTGACTGAGCACGACCTGTATGACGTCGCCCGCCGCGATGTACTCCTTGGCCCTCAGCACCGCGTCGCGGTGCTGCCCGCGGGTCATGGTCGAGCGCATGGCCGAGGCGTCGGACGGGATGCGCGCCACCGAGCCGTTGCCCACGGGTGGGCGCTGGAGCGGCTGCTGTAGGGCATCGACGAGGCGGTCGATGCGCGCGATAGCTTCCCAGTATGCCTCCTGCGGGTCGCCCGTCACGTGGGCGTTGGCGACGACGCGCATCTTGCGGGTCACGTGGTCGAAGATCACCAGCGTGTCGGTCAGCATGAACTGCGCGTCGGGGAGCTGCAGGTCATCGGGCTTCTCGTCGGGGATGTCCTCGAAGAAGCGCACCGTGTCGTAGCCCAGGTAGCCGACCGCTCCGCCGTAGAAGCGGTCGTAGCCCTCGACGGGCACGAACCGGTAGCCCTCCAGCATCTCGCGGATCAGGTCGAGCGGGTCCTCGCCGTCCTCAAGCTCTCGCGTGCGCGAGAAACCGTTCTCGATGATGGTGGCCGTGCGGCCTTTGGTGGAGATGACCTGAAGCGGGTCAACGCCAAGGTAGGAGTATCTGGCGATCTGTTCGCCCCCGGCCACCGACTCGAGCAGGAAGGCGTTCGTCCCCGCCGCGGACTGGCGCAGCTTCATGAAGGCCGAGACGGGCGTGTCGGTGTCGGCGACGAACTCGCGATAGACGGGGATGAGGTTGCCCTCCTCCGCCCTCTTCACGAACTCGTACAGCGTTGGCGCATACATCGGTCGGACCTCCGGTCGTGAGATGGGTTGATGCCGACTTCGCATCTCGCCGCCGGGGCCCGCGGTGGGCTCTTCGTGTTTCGCCCCGCTCGGGTGGGGTCGGTCGCTTCGTGGTGCGGAACCGAAACAGGCCGCGGCGGCTTCTGGATGAAGCCCGCGGCCTGCGGGGGAGTCGGTCGAGTGGGTCTCTGTGCTCTTTGCGATGGAGGCGCCGGATCCGGCCTCCGCGTACACCGATCAGGCCGCGGGGCTTTCGGCGAGCCGCCCGCGGCCTGGTTCTTTTCCCGTCTTGCTGCTACAGGTGAACCGGCGCTAGGCGACCCGCCCTCGCCAGCGCCAAGCCCAGAGATACGCGACCGAATACCTGCAACAGTCAGTGGTCATCGTTGTAGGCGGAACGATAGCAGAAAGCGATGGGAGGAGTCAAGGGCGAATCTGGCTGAGGTTACGTGCGGTCTATGATATATGCGAGAGGAGTCGGCTCTCTGTTCGTGGTCGCTCATTGGGGCTGTGGCAGGGGCGTGCCATAGGCATTGCGCCGCGTACTCCAGCCAGTCCGTCCGGTCAATGATACAGGTGTGCTACAGTGCCAGCAGCCTGATCATAGCCCGCATGCCCCGCTTGCTGGCGAACGGCCGCACCGGCCGGCACCGACGCTTCGGCTCCTGGTTGCGCCCCTCCGAGATCGCCACCGTCCTGGGCCGCACCGGTCCGTGCGGATGGCTCAGATACTCCACACTCGCCACATATTGCGGTATACGACTCTGCGCCCTCGCCACCAACCCAGGCGTGCCGAAGCCTCTGAGCTATCCCAGGACGCCTGCTCTCACTCATCGGTCTCAACTTCTCCGTTCCTGTAGGCCTCGCAGAAGCGCGAGATCGGGCAGTGGTGGCAGTCGGGGCGCGAGGGGTGGCAGGTCTCGCGGCCGTGCTGCACCATGTTCAGGTGAAGCTGGAAGTACAGCTCCGCGGGGATCGCGTCGCGGAGCGTGTCGTGGGCCTTCTCGGGCGTGGGGGCCTCAGGCAGCCAGCCCAGCCGCGAGGCCACGCGGAAGACGTGCGTGTCCACCGGGAAGCAGGGCATGCCGCAGTCGAACAGCAGCACGATGGCGATGGTCTTGGGCCCGACGCCCTTGAAGCCCCCCAGGTACTCCCAGGCCTCGTCCGCCTCCATGTCGCAGATGTGAGCAAGCGACAGATCGCCGCGCTCGGCGTCGAGCTGCTCGAGGATGGCGTGGATGCGCGCGGACTTGGTGGGCGCCAGGCCCGCCTGCCGGATCGGCCTCTCGATGGCCTTCGGGCCGGCCTCGAGCGCCTCGCGCCAGTCGGGGAAGGTCGCCTTGAGGCGCTCGAAGGCGGGGATCGAGTTCAGATCGGTGGTATTCTGTGACAGGATGGTGCGGATGAGTGTGTCGAGCGGCTCGCGAGCCTCGCGTGTCTTCTCGCCGTAGCGCTTCGCGAGCAGCTCGTCCACGCGGCGGAAGGTCCTCGCGCGCAGTCGCCTGGGCACGCGACGCCTCCCCTATCCTTCCGCTTCCGCCTGCATGGGGCCGGTGTCGGTCTCGCCCTCAGGCTGCTGGTCGAGCAGCGGCAGCGTCTCGACCGTGACGTTGCCGGCGGCATCGCGCAGGCGGATCTGGATCTCGAGCTGCTCGTCGGGGATCTCGGGCAGCCGGATGGTGAACAGCTCGCGCCGCGAGTCCAGCAGTCCGTCCTCGATCGGCGCGGCGCGCCACCGCTCCTCGTCGCCGAAGCTCCAGTCGATGGACGTGAGACGGCTCATCTCATCGATCGCCAGGCCCGAGAGCGTCGGCTCGTCATCACCTCGCCGCGGCCTGCTCAGCACCTTCAGCACCGGGTAGCGGTTGTCCACGACTACGCCCTCGACCACGGCCTCCTCGCGCTCTGCGTCCGCAGGGTTGCTGGGCTCGTCGCTCACCACGATCTTGAGCGTGTAGCGGCCGTCCTCCACCTCGCTGGTGTCCCACTTCCAGGAGTCCTCATCCTCTACCACCTCGAGCTGACGCCAGTCGTCCTCGCCCTCCGCCCTGGCGAAGATGGTCGTGACCAGGGTGTCGTCGTCGTCATCCTCCGCGTCCCAGGAGATCTCGAACTCGCCCCGGATGGCCTGACCGGCGTCAGGCTTCGAGACCTCCAGAGTCGGCCTGCGGTTACGCGGCAGGTAGAGCACCTCCGTGCGGCGCACGTTGGGGCCCAGCGAGTAGGGCCCTGCCAGCCGAAGGCGATACTGCAGGTAGCGCGCGGCGGGAGCCGCCATTCGCTCGCCGGGCTTGAGCAGCACCGCGGTCCAGGCGCTCCAACTGCCGTCGTCGGGCGTCGGGCTGTTGCCCGAGCGGGCGCCGACCTGCAGCGTTGCGCCCTCCGGGATGGTCGCGTCCCAGCTCATACGCGCCCAGCGCGCCATGCGCTCGGCGTCCAGTGCCCGGGAGGTGAAGCTGCCCTCGGTGGCCAGGGCGAGGTCGAGGCGCCAGAGCCGCGCAGGATTCGCCGTGGCTGCGTAGACGGCGCCCGCCCCCGCGGCGATGCAGGTGATCTGTCCGGCGACCTCATCCTCCAGCGCAACGGCCGTGCGCCCCTCGCCGTCGATCGCCACGACTCGGCCCTCATCGGCCGTGGCCGCATAGGCCAGACCGTCGGCGAAGGCCATGCCCAGCACATCCTCCTTGGCCTCCAGCACCTCGCGGGCGCGGCCGTCGGGATCCACGAAGATCACCTTGCCCTGCTCGGCGGTGCCAATAATCAGGCGCCCCTTGCCATCCGAGGCCAGTGAGGTGCACACCTCGTCGTCGCTGCCGAAAACCTCACGCGCATAGCCCGTGGCGAGGATCTCGAAGACGCCGCCCCTGTCGTCACCGCCGGCCGCGTACAACCGGTCTCCGGCGGTCACGAGGTCAAGCACGTGCGGTTTGCTGATCTGCGAGACCAACTCGGGCTCCTCGCCCAGGCGGAAGATGCGGCCCTGCGGCCCGGTTCCCGCCATCACCGATCCGTCGGGCATGCGCTCGAGCGCCCACACGTAGCGCGCCTCGAGCTTGTGCGCGACCTCAACCCGCCCGTCGGCGGCGATGCGCAGAACCCTGCCGTCGGGGCCCGTCCCGGCCAGGACGGCGCCGTCCCCGGTGGCAAGCAGGCTCAGCACCATCATGCTGCCTGTGTCGGCGACCATCTCGGGCTCCGAGCCCGGCCGCCAGCAGTAGACCCGGCCGGGATTGTACGTCCCGAACCAGGCGGCCTCACCGTCGGCGGCGATGCTCCAGACGCCCGGCTCCTCGATGGCACCAAGCAGCGTCGCGCGCGGCGCGAGGAGCACCGCGCCGTCGCTGCGCACCATCGTGCCGTCGGTCTCGCCCTCCTCGAAGTCCTTCGCGGTCTCGTGGACGAAGCGGCTCAAGCCGCGGGTCAGGGCCTCGCCATCGGGCTCGGGATGCTCGCCCCTGTCCTCTTCCTCGCCCTCCTCGTCGGCCTCCTCTTCCTCCCCCGGCTCCTCCCCCACGTCCTCCATCATCTCCAGATCCGGGGGGGCGATGGTCTGCGTGGGCAGATCGCCGTCCTGCAGCGGCCGCGCGTCGCTCTGCAGGGCCGAGGCGGCCCACCACATGTGCTGCAGCCTCCCCGTGTAGCTCTCCGGCTCGTAGCCCTCGGTGTCCTCGCTACGCTTCTTCGAGACCTTCCCGCGCTCGCCCAGGCGGTTCTCGGTCGGCAGGCGGGTCACCCCGATCCCATACACGAAGTACCCGGTGTCGAAGGTCTCGCTGATCTCGGCGTATCCTGACGTAATGTCGCTGCTCTGGTCCTCGGCGAGGACATTCACGGCTTGCGGCGGCAGCGCCGGCAGCTCCGTGCCCTCGAGGCCCAGCGAGACCCTCGGCACGGAGATCGCAACGTAGAGCTGGTCGGCGCGCTTCATCTCCTCAATCACACTGGCGATGTCCTCGAGGCTGTCGATCTGAGGCAGGAGCAGGCGCAGCATGGCCTTGACGTTGAACTCATCGGCCCCCGAGGCCGCGGCCACGCGAAGCTGGCCCTTGCGCAGGTCCTGGGGCAGGTCGAAGGTCACGACCTTCTCGAACCGCTCGCCGCTTTCGGGGCGCATGACCACGTGGACGGTAAGCTGCTCGGCGGCGCGCGCGACGTGCTCGTCGGTGTAGATGCGCTCGATGGCGGCCAGCTTCGCCTCGTCGCGCAGGCTGACCCTCGCCTGCAGCCCGGCGACCTGCTGGGGCTCGAACCGGTTCTCGGTCAGGAAGTACATCGCCTCATCCACCCACCCGGCGACGGCGTACATCATGCCGGGGTGCCAGACGACATCGTGGCGGCGGATCACCGCGCCCTCATCGCCCTTGAGCTCGAAGTCGAGCGTGGCCAGGCCCTCGCCGCTGGCGTCGTAGGCCGCCTCCAGCGCACTCAGCAACGACGACATGAGCAGCCCTGGAGTCAGCAGCTCGTGCTGCGCCACGCGAACCCTGAACTGGCGCGTCAGGCCGCGGTCCTCGTCGGTGATCCGGAAGCTTCCCGGGACCATAGGCGCCTCAGGCCCCACCCGCGCGCCCACTGACCAGGTGCCATCGCGCGTAAGGGTTCCCACCAGCTCCATCGGGGAGGTCAGCTTGAACGAGCGCGCCACGGAGGGCAGGAAGTCGTGGACCCACGCGGTGCTAATGGGGATCTGCACCGCGCCCATCTCCATCATCGGGTGCCCCAGGGCCAGCAGGCTGTCCCCGTTACGCCAGGTCACCGTCCCCACCATGGTGGCGTCGAAGTCGCCCTCGATCAACTTCACCCCTACCGCCGAGCCCGGCCGAAGCTCAGTGGGCACCGGCTCGGCCAGGCGCCCTGGACCAGGCATCGTCTCCATCCCGTGGGGACCGAGCAGCTCGTCGAGCCGGCTCATCCCCGCGTCGCCCATTCCCGCGACGCTCACCAGAGGGCCGACCGGCCTGATGTTGATGGTGTGCTCGTCATGGAAGGCCGGACCGCCCACGTCCACGCGCGCCCGGTCCACCCAGCGGCCCGCCAGCCGCGCGCCGCGCAGCGGGTGATCGTCGGGCAGCGCGGCCTCGCCGCCCCCGTCGTATGAGTCGAGCATCGCCGCGATGGGCGTCACCCCACCGACGGCCTCGCGCAGAAAGCTCCAGCCGTAGGCGATGGCGCCGATGAGCCTGCCGTCCACGTAGACGGGGCTGCCGCTCATGCCGCCGATGATGCCCGATTTGCGCTCTACGATCGGGCCGGAGGTCACCTCGATGAGGATCAAGTCCTCGCCCAGGTTGGCCTTGGACAGCACCCCGAGCACCTCGACGTCGAAGCGCTCGGGCTCCACGCCCGCGAATACCGACAGCCCGTACCCGGTCATGCCCCGGCGGAGTTCGGAGGTGCGCATCATCGTCTCGGGATCGAAGTACGGGGAGTCGGTCCCGGCGTGGGCAAGTGCGGGCATCAGCACAAGCACGGCAAGCAGGGGGGCTCTCAGACGCATCGGTCATCTCCTCGGCTGCGGCCACCGGCCGCCGCGGTGGACTGCTTGTGCGGGGTTTCGGGGCGCGCGGGGGCGAATCCTGCCTCTGGGCGGTCCACCGGGCCCCGCGCTGGCGTCAGAGGCCGGCCACGGGCGGCGTGCCAGGCGGGATCAGCAGATGGCACTGGACCTGTCGGCGCCGGTCACCGGAAGTGCCCGACCAGCCACCTGAACCAGATCGCGCTTGACTCCACCGAGTAGGGGACGACCTTCCAGAGCAACAGTGCCGCGATGCCGAGGAAGAGCAGCCAAAGGAGCAGGAGTCCCGTCCCGACTGCCCCGCGCGCCAGCAACTCCGTGCCTCCGAAGATGAGGAGAATCCCGGCGACCGCTACGGGCAGCCACGCCCCGACACAGGTTATGACCGCGAGCCACGACCCGAAGCAGACGAACCCCTCGTAGCCGGCGATGGGTACCGATACGAGCAGCATGAAGAAGCCGAGCACACCGCCTCCGCATACGCTAGTGCAGCGCCTTGAATAAACTTGTACAGTCAGACTTCTCGTGGCTGGCCGGTATAGGTCCAGCGGTATGGTCGGGCGTCGTGTTGGTTGTGGTAGTCGATGAAGTCCATGACCGTGCGCTCCAGGTGCTCGCGGCTGGCGAAGT
>JALGUJ010000084.1 GCA_029820945.1 Candidatus Zipacnadia bacterium
CCGCGCAACCGATACCTCATTCCCACGTCGCGGCAGATGCGCGCGCTGGTCGTCGAGACCCGAGGCCCCACGCCGTCGCGCCCCTCCCAGCCGCTGGCGACCATGCTGGTCAACGGCGAGCCCACGGTCTGCCTGCTGGAGCTGGACGAGAACTACCTCCGCATCGTGGGCGAGCACTCGCCGCCGATGGCCGACCTCTACTACTACTTCCACTGGGAGCACATGTCCGCCAGTGAGCTCGCGCCCGCGAAGCTCCAGGGAGTACCCACGAGCTGGCGCCGGCTGCGGCTGGTCTTCCACGAGTCCAGCTCGATCGTGCTCTGCGGCACCCCCAGCGCCATGCGGCGGCTGCGCTCTGAGGCGCTCACAGCCGGCGCTACGCCTCTGCAGGGCGAGCGGCCCTCGAACGGTACGCCCTGACCCGTCGCGCCGTGCGCGCCGGCCCCTGCACGTGGTCTCTCTGCTCTGGCGAGGGAAGGCGCCGGGCCGCGTCGAAGAATCACATGCGGTTGGACTGCATTGCGGGAGGCGTCAGCGATGGCACAGCGCGTGCCGCCTACAGTGACATGGGTAGACGAGGACGGCGGCGCCGTCCGCATGATCGACCAGACGCGGCTGCCCGGCGAGCTCGTCATGCTCAACTGCACGGAGGTGGAGTGCGTGGCGCAGGCCATTGAGCGGCTCAGCGTGCGTGGCGCGCCGGCCATCGGCTGCGCGGCGGCGCTTGGCATGGCGCTCGCGGGTCACACGTCCGAGGCCGAGGACGTGGAGGCCCTCGTCGGCGACCTGCGCGCGGCGCGGGATCGGCTGGCAGCCACCCGGCCCACGGCGGTCAACCTGTTCTGGGCGCTGGAGGAGATGGACCGGGTCATCGCGGACCGGGCGCAGGAGGGGCCGCACGCGCTGCGCCAGGCGTTGTTGGAGCGCGCGCGGGAGATCGTGGAAGATGACCTGCAGCGATGCATGGCGATGGGCCATAACGCGCTGGCGCTGATCCCGCAGGGCGCGAACATCCTGACGCACTGCAACGCCGGCGCGCTGGCCACCGCCGGCTATGGGACGGCGCTGGGGGTCGTTCGCGCCGCGCACGAGGCGGGCAGGGGCGTCCACGTGTGGGTCGATGAGACGCGGCCGCTGCTGCAGGGCGCTCGACTGACCGCCTGGGAGTTGTGCATGGAGGGCATCCCGGCTACGCTGATCACCGACAACATGGCCGGCTACGTGATGAGCCAGGGGAGGGTGGACTGCGTCGTGGTCGGCTCCGACCGGATCGCCGCGAATGGCGATGTGGCGAACAAGATCGGCACCTATACCGTCGCCGTGCTGGCCCGGCGCCACGACGTCCCGTTCTACGTGGCGGCCCCCGTCTCCACCGTTGACTACGGTCTGGCCTCCGGGGACATCATCCCGATTGAGGAGCGCAGCCACGACGAGGTGGCGATGCTCGCCCACCGCGTCACAGAGCCGGTCTGTCCCGATATCGCGATCTATAACCCGGCCTTTGATGTGACGCCGCATGATCTGGTTGACGCGATCGTCACTGAGAAGGGAGTGGCGCGGGCGCCCTACGTCCAGTCGCTGGCCGCGATGCGCGACTAGCTTCGGCGCGATTCGATGGGGCCGCGTGGGAGGAATCGTCGCGGCGCGGGTCAAAGTAGAGAACGGCTCGACGAGTCCGAGTCCACTGCACTTTGACAGCGACCGAGACGCGAGACCGATCTGCGGCGAGCCGGAGGCGCATCTTCAGTCTATGCCACTGGGAGGGGGAGCAATGCCCGGGGAACAGGAGTCTCAGCAGCGCAAGCTGGCACGCAGGAAGATGCAGGAGGCGAAGCAGCTCTTCGAGGGCAGACACCCCGAGAGGGGGGTCGAGGCCATGAGGGAGGTGCTTGAGCTCGACCCTGAGTTGATTGAGGCCCGCCGGTGGCTGGCCGAGTACTACCGCCGCACCGGCCAGGACCGGCTCGCGCTGTCGCAGTACGAGGAGATGCTCCGGCTCGAGCCGGACAACGCGGAGCTGTGGGACGAGCTGCGCTCGATCGATCCGGCCACCGCGGACCGCCTCCAGCGGCTCCAACACGTCGCACCGGACCCGTTCGTAGCGCAACGAGCCCAGGTGGACATGTCCGACCTGGAGGACTTCGAGGACGAGGACGAGGAGTTCGGGGACGAGGACGAGGTCGGGCCGGCGCCGTTCCGGGGCGCCACCGCAGTGGATGACGTCGTACTGGGCGATGAGGAGGAGACGATCGAGGCCGCCGGGCCCACCCACGAGGTGCTGCCCTGGGAGCACGAGCAGGAAGTGGAGTACCGCGAGGCCCTGGACAACATCCCGGCATTCGCGGACGTGCTCGACGGGTTGATGCTCTTCTGGCAGGATCCCCAGGGGTGGTCGCACCTGGTCGGGGAGGCGAGAGCGGGTTCGGACGCGGGGTGGCCGCAGATCGATAGCCTGGCGCCGTTGGCGGCTGGGAGTCTGAAGGTACCGCCGCCGAGCATCCTGGTGTTCCCGGGGCGCATGCGGCTGCCGCTGGCCCTGCCGCTGCAGAACCCCACGCTGGTGGTGGGGGAGAGCTACCGCATGGCGCTTACCGATCAGGAGACCCTGTTCCTGCTCGGTTTCGGGCTGCACGGGTTCCGCAGCGAGAACGCGGAGTGCTTCTGGGCTGCCGAGCACGTGATCGGGCGAGAGGCCGCGGTCGGGGACCTCCGCCGGCGAGTGACGGAGAGCGCGGGCGACTTCACGGTGGGCTGGGAGCAGTCGCTGCCGCGCGCTGAGATCGGGCGGCTGGCCAAGATAGCCCACGCCTGGGAGCAGCGGGCGGTGTTGTCGGCGGATCGTGCCGGCCTGCTGGCCTGCCGCGCGCCCGACGCCGCGTGCCGGACGATCGCGGCGATGACCTGCAAGGCCGGGGATGAGGGGACGGCCTCCGCGGACGACCTCCTCGCGCAGTTCGAGGACACTCCGCCCGGGGAGTTGGCGGCCATCGGCCTTGCGCATGACCCGTGGACCGACCCCCAGTACGCGGCATACCGCATTCAGATGCTGCGCTGGTGGGCGACCACGGACGGCTACAAGCAGTTGGGCTGAGGCCCCGGCGCCCCGGGCCCGCACCGTGAACGGAGGCAGACGAGCATGGCAGAGGCGACCATTACGATCAGCGAGGAGTTGCGGGGGACCCTCGAGGAGTACGCCGAGGCCGCGGGCTACTCCAGCGCCGACGAGTTCGCCGCCGTCATCCTGCAGCGGGAGATCGACAGGCTGGAGGACGCAGACGCGAGCGACAAGATCGAGGACCGCCTGCGCGGGTTGGGGTACATCTCCTAGCCTCGCGCGAGACGCCAGTCCGGAGGCCGCCCCCACCATGGCCGGGCGGCCTCATGCATTCTCCTGCTGCACCTCGGCGAGGGCCTCCCGCGCGGCGCTCAGCTCGAGATCGAACTGCTCGACCAGCTCCGAGCCCGGTCCGGCCTGGGCGGGGGCCTCGACCGGCTGGCTGATCTGCAGGCGCGCGGCGTCGAGCAGGTCCTCGATGCGCTCGATCTGCGTCAGGCAGATTTGCTGGTAGCGCTCGTTGCTCTCCATCAACTGCTCGAGGCGCTCGTGGGCCGCTCGGGCGGCGTCGAACTCGCGTTGCAGCTCCTCGTCGCGGCGAGGTTCGCCCACGCCCTGCGGGATAACCGGGTTGGCCTCCTCGCGCCTGATGCCGCGCGCGGCCCGGCGCAGCCTGAACAGGGTCTCGGCAAGCTCCTCGGCCCGCCTGGCCAGCTCCGGCGCCTGCCAGTCGATGTTGCCGTAGACGCCGCCTGCCCGCCGGGCCTCCCGGCAGAGGCCGCGCGCCTTGCCGCGTATCCGGCTCACCTGCCGTCGGACGGTGCGGTCGCCTTGCCCGCTGGATGACTCGGCTGTGAGCCGGTGCAGGAGCGCATAGACGAGCGCACCGGCCGCCAGGCCGATCAGCGGTGGAACGACCCCGTGCACCGACCAGTCAAGCGCGCTGCGCGCCAGCGTGAGGCTGAGCGCCAGGCCCAGGCCGAGGCCGGCCGAGAGCGCGATCACGATGATCGCGGAGCGGTCCGACTCGGCAGCCCCTGCGCGCTCGACAGCGGCAGGTTCCGGCTCGTCCCGCACAGGCTCCTCCCGGTCGTGCACGTCGGCGCCCTCCAGCCACTCGCGATGGCCGACCGTCCCGGTGCCCAGAAGCGCCACGACGAGTCGCGCGATGCCCGCGACCAGCGCCCCTATGGAGCCGCCCAGCAGGACGCCGATGCCGGCACAGCCAGGCGGCTCGGCGCCGTAGCCGCGCCGATCCGCGCGTCTCTGTCCTCCACGCCAGCCGTGGCGCATGGTGGTCGCGTGGCCGCAGGACGCCTCAGTCCCGCAGCAGGCTGCATCCCTCCATGTGGTCGGGGACGTCGTGGCCCAGGATCTCCAGCACGGTCGGGGCCACGTCCATCAGATGAGCGTTCTCGATGGTGAGCTGGCGCTCGCCGGGGAGCCGCGTGGCGATCATGCCGAAGAAGTCGTGCACCGAATCGTCGGGCCCGATCTCGGTGTCGAAGCTGTGTAGAGTCGGGTTGCCCACGTCCTGCCCCAGCCGCCAGTCGAGGTCATCGAGGTAGATGAGCAGGTCCGGCGCCTCATCCACATGCGGCCCCGTGTAGATGTCCTGTGGCCGGTGCACCGTGTTCCTCATGACCCGTCCCGTGTCGTCGGTGATCGCCTCAATGCGCGCAATTAGGTCATCGCGGACGTTCTCATACTCGGACTGCGGCACCGTGCCCTGTGGCTCTCGGCCCTTCATGTTGATGAACAGCCGTCCGTAGTACCCGCCCCACGCCCACGCGGTGGTGCGCTCCCAGTCTACCAGGTCGGCGGTGAAGCGCGTGATCTCGGTCAGCGGGCGCTTCAGGCAGAGCAGGCCCTGCTCGATCAGCCAGTCGTTGATGCAGAACGATCCCTTCATGGCCTTGCCGCCGTGATCGCTGACGACCAGGATCGCGGCATCGTCGCCCGCCAGCTCCACCAGCTCGCCGAGGTGCTCATCGAGGTGGGTGTAGTAGTCGAAGATGGCGGTCTCGAAGGGGTTGCCGCGCTCGTACTTGGGGTGCTCGGGATCGCAGTACTTCCAGAAGCCGTGGCCGATGCGGTCCGGCCCCATCTCCACCATCATGAAGAAGTCCCAGTCGTCCACCTGCATCAGCGCCTTGCAGACCCGGTGGCGCTTGTCGGTCATGCGGTAGATCTCGTCCAGGAGCCACTGCTTGTCGTCGGTGCGGAAGCCATCCACGTCGATCATGTAGCCGTCGGCGACGATGTCGAGCTGCTTGCGTAGCCCAGGGGGGTAGGTGTACTCGCAGTTGGTGTCAGGGGTCAGGAACGACGACACGAGGATGCCGTTGACGGCGGTGACGGGGTAGGTCTGCGGCACATTGACCGCGCACACGCGCTTCCCGGCGTCGCCGAGGATGTCCCAGACGCGCGGGTGCTTGACGGCCGAGTTGTTCGCAATCCACTTGCCGTCGTACTCACCGATCCGGCGGTTGCGGAAGCCGAAGAAGCCCAGCTGCCCGGGGTTCACCGAGGTCATCATGCAGGTCCAGGCGGGGACGGTGATGGGAGGATCGGAACTGCGCATCCTGCCCGCGGCCCCGCCCTCCACGATCGCCTTGAGGTGAGGCAGGTCGTCGAGCCACTGGTCCAGCACGAGCTGGGGGGGCGCGCAGTCCCAGCCGATAATGACGACGCGACTGGCCTCTGACATGGTGCGGTTTCGCGTCCTTCCTCGCGTGCCATAGAGTGCTATTGGAGTGTCATTATAGCCGACCCGGGCGCGGCGGGCAACCACGGCATCGAGATTCGCGAGCATCCAGATTCCTGTGGATGACACACGGACGCCCCCATCCGCGCGCCGTTGGCCGTAGGAGGGGGCAGGCCTCACCCCCCGGTCCCTCCCGCCCAGCAGCGGGATGCGCAGGCACGGGACGTCGCCGCTCGGTGCGCGCATCCACACGAATCTGGATGCTGCCCCCCGCGAGGAACTCCTTGACGTGACCACGCGTGCGTGGTAACCTCTGTTCGTCCACGTTCCCAATTGATGCGAGCGGGCAGACGAGAGGCACAGTGCGCCTCACGGAAGACCGGTGCAAGTCCGGCGCTGCCCCGCAACTGTGACCGGCGACGAAGGCCGCAGATGCCACGGAACGCTCATGGAGAGCGCTCCGGAAGGCGCGGCCGGAGGATGACCCGGAAGCCAGGAGACGCGCCCGCTCGCCTGATGCGCTCCTCCCCGAGGGCGGGAGGCGTGTTGCGTGTGCTGACAGGACCGCCCTCGGGCGGTCCGCTTTCCGTTCTCAGAGGCCGCAACGCGGCCGACAGGGCTGCGGTCAGGCCCCGTGACCCGGCTCGCACGCGCGGTCCCCGGGGAGCGCACGAGCATCGAAGGAGGCGTTCGAGATGTCGACTCGCTCATCCGGGTTCACGCTCATCGAGCTGCTGGTGGTCATCGCCATCATCGCGATCCTGGCGGCGATCCTGTTCCCGGTCTTCGCGCGGGCGCGCGAGAAGGCGCGCCAGACCCAGTGCCTGTCGAACCTCAAGCAGATCGCCCTGGGGTGGATGATGTACGCGGGTGACTACGACGAACGGGTCATGCCGGTGCAGGCCGGATTCCACCCGCCCGACGACGTGATCTACTACTGGTGGGGTTCCTACGACTACGGCACGGCCACGCTGCGCGAGGAGGAGGGGCTGCTCTACCCCTACATGAAGAACAACCAGATCCACGCCTGCCCCAGCTTCTCCAACGAGCTGCGCGGATCCCTCGGCCAGACCGGATACGGCTACAACTACGCCTATCTGTCGCCCATCGACTGGTGGACGGCGAAGATCACTCCGGTGCCGCTTGCGGCCATCGGCAGGCCCTCCGAGACGGTCTGCTTCGCGGACGCCGCGCGCATCAACACCTGGTCCTACGCCGAGCCGACGGTGGAGGCGAACGCCTACCTCGACCCGCCCTCCTACGACACGCCCGGCTTCCAGGCCCGGCACAACGGCGTCGGGAACGTCGCATGGGCCGACGGCCACGTGAAGGCCGTCACGCCGACCTACCGCACGGGCACTTTCGGCTGGGGAGGCTCCTACGACTCCAAGGACTTCCGGGACAATCACATCGGGGACATCGACGAGGACGGCAACCTGAGCACCGACGAGCTGTTCGATCTGGAGTAGGCGCCTCCCGCGCGAAGCCCGCCGTCGCGGAGACGCAGGCGATGGCCGGTTCAAGCTACAGGCTCGGGGAATGGCGCACTCAGAGGTGGCCGACGAGCCCGGCCCCACTCTTGAGCGGGACCGGGCTCGTTCACGTCCCGGAATGAGCCGGGCGCTACTTGGCGGTCTTGGGGGCCTTCTCGTCCGACGCGGCGGCGCTGAGATCGCGGGCGGCCGCCGTGCTGATGCGCCGCCCGCTGATGTTCGTGGCGCCCACGTCCGTCAGATCACCGCCGTCGTAGACCCAGTTGATCGCCGCGCCATTGAAGCGGTTGCTGCTGGTGAACTCCAGCCGCAGGTCCAGCTCGTCCTCCGAGCCGAAGGTGATCTCCGGCAAGTTCTCCGCCACCAGGCGGTTCTCGGTGCGCTGGTACTCCCCCGAGTAGCCCCACAGGAAGCCATCGTTGTCGATCCCGGAGAGGTAGATCATCCCATCCACGGTGTCGATCGTGATGACCACGTTTTTGAGCCGCCACGTCACGCCGCCACCGTAGTTGAACACGATCTGCCCGGCGGACCAGTCGCCGCCGATGCTGTAGATGCTGGTCCCGCTGTCGCAGCCAAGGCACAGCAAGGCGACGACCACCGCGATTGCTCCACCCAGTCTCACCAGTCGCATCTCGCATCGACCTCCCTGCCCGGCGATTCTCGGCGCCCACTCCCATGGCCGCCGGAGGGGCATCGACCTCCAGGACACTGGTGTGTTCGCCGTGGCGCGCTTGGACACCTCCACCCCGATCCTCGCTGACGTCCGCCACGGCGGGTGGTCGGGCCTCGGTAAGCAGGGCGCGGAGGAGATGACCGCCGGGCGAGGAATGTTGCGCCAGCACACACGAGACCATGCGGAGGTGACCGGTCGCCGCCCGACTGCGGCCGCCCAAATATGCAGTGGATCGACTTCCCCGACGAGCGCTTCGCCGTGAACGGCCTGCCCTGGTGGAAAGAGACCAGCCCGAAGCTGATCCGGTTGCCGGAACGCTACGAGGAGCGCGTGCGGCCGCCGGTCTGGGGTCTGGCCCAGAGCCCCAGCGGGGGCCGCATCCGCTTCGCGACCGACTCAACGGAGCTGGGCATCCGGGCGCACTTCCCGCGGCTGAGCCACATGAACAACATGCCGCGCACCGGCCAGCTCGGGATCGACGTGTGGGTCGATGGCGGGTACTGGCGCCCCGTCATCCCCGCCGGCGACGACCCGGACATGGAGGTGACCGTCTTCGCCGAGAAGCCCGCTCAGCGCCGCGAGATCTGCCTGTACCTCGGGCTCTACGGCCCGGTCGAGGTGCAGGCCATCGGCCTCAGCGACGGCGCGAGCGTCGAGCCCCCGGCGGCGTTCGCAGTCGAGGGGCCGGTCGCCTACTACGGCTCGTCGATCACCCAGGGCGGCTGCGCCTCGCGCGCGGGCAACAGCTACCAGGCCATCGTCAGCCGCGCGCTGAACCTGGACTTCGTGAACCTGGGCTTCTCCGGCAACGGCCGCGGCGAGCCCGAGCTGGCGGAGGCGATGGCGGAGATCGACGCGTGCTGCTACGTCATCGACTTCTGCCAGAACTGCCCGACTCTCGAGGAGCTTGAGGAGCGCTATGCCCCGTTTCTCGCCATCATCCGCGAGAGCCGGCCGGAGACGCCCATCATCTGCATCACGGCGATCTTCTCGACGAATGAGGTGCTGAGCGCCGACGCCCGCCAGCCGGGCATGCGCGAGATCATTCGGGCGGCGGTGGCCGAACGCCAGGGGATGGGCGACGCGAACGTCTACCTCGTCGAGGGCTACGACCTGCTCGGCCCCGGCGACCGCGACGGGCTGGTGGACCAGAGCCATCCCAACGACATGGGCTTCACCGGCATGGCCGGGGGCCTCGAGCCCGTGCTACGCGAGGTGCTGGGCCTGTAGCGCTCAGGCATCGACGTCCCGCGGGCCCTCGGGCGTCTCGACGGTCGCTTGCAGGCGCTCGCCGGGCAGCACGAACGGATCGGCGACCAGCTCGCCGCCCACCCATCGGGCATTCCACCGGCGAAGCTGGTGCCAGAGCACGCACTCGATGGCCTTGTTCGCCATGTGGTCGCCGGCGGAGCCGCGTATCCGCTCCACCGCGCCTGCCGCCATGCGCCCGGCGTAGATCTCCTCCCACGCCCGCAGGAAGCCCGGCTGGTGGTAGCGCCGGGCGGCGAAGAGCATGGCGCGCGCCGGGTACCAGAACTCGCTCCGCCCGCAGGGGTGGGGTTGGCCCCACTGCGGCGAGCCGTCGTTGTCACCCCAGGCGACCTCGTAGGGCCAGTAGGGGACGCCCAGGTCGTCTCGGGCTATCTGCTCGAGCTGCCGGTCGAGGATGCGGCGCGCGGCCGCCGCGACCTCCTCGTCCGCAGGATGGCGCTCCAGCCGGTCCATCATGGGCTCGAGCACCATGAAGTTCATCCACGGCTTGAGGATCATGTTCCCCGCCGTGTGCACCCCCGCCGGCCCTCCCTGGTCGGTGTAGGCGCCGTCAGGGCGCCGGCACTGCATGACGCGCCTCAGCGCCTCGCGAGCGCGGACGCCATGTCCGCGGCCGGGGAGGTAGTCGTCCAGCGCTATCATGCCGCGGATCCACATGGCGTCGCGGCCGTAGGAGCGGCGCGGCCAGTTCGACGCGTCGATGATCGACGAGGCCAGCGCGACGTGCTCGGCGGTCTCGCGCAGGTACGGGTCGCCGGTCTCCAGGTAGCCCTGCAGGAGGCCGAGCGTGCGGTTGATGGTGATCGAGATGGCGCCGAAGTCGTACCCGTGCATGCGGAACATGTGGTTCGCGTGGTCCACCGCGATGTCGGCCACGTTGTAGACGTCGCGCAGCGCGCACTCCCAGGTGCCGAGCGAGGGCCGGCGGTAGAAGCAGCGGATGTGGTTGTAGGGCGCCTCCCCCTCCCAGCCGGACTCGCGTGCCCGCCCGTCGTCGTAGTAATGGCCGCCGCCGCGCGGCACCGAGCCATCGTTGAAGAACCCGTGGAGTTGGCAGCCGTCGAGCCACTCGCTCGCAGCGTCGATGACGGCGTCCCGCTCGTCATGCACCGGCGGCACCGCGTCGGGGACGAGTTCCGCGCACAGCCCTTACCACCAGGGCGCCGTGTAACGCTCGACCCGTGGCGGCGCATCGCCCAGACTCAGGGCAAGGCGCACAGTGCGTGCGGCTCCGCTGGGCATGATACCCTCGTCGGGGTGGCAGACCCGGGTCGGGCCCTCGCTGCGCCGACCGTGGCCGTCGAGCGTGATCTCGACCGCCTCCTATGGGCGGAAGATGGTTAGCTCCGCATCGCCCTTGAGCGAGCCGGGCTTCTCGGGGGAGGCCAGCGTGCGGCACTCCTCCGTGCTGAGCCTTACCCCGCCGAGGTCGAGCTCGACGGCGTCCCCGCTCAACGCCACCTCGCCCTCGAATGCGCAGCGGATGCCAATGACCGGCAGTCCCGGGACGTCCCGGCCGTAGTCATAGAGGCGGTTGTTGACGTGGCGCGCGGTCACGTGCACGACGCCGCCCGCGAACAGGAGCGCGTAGACCTCGCACAGCAGCCCGTGATGCCTGTGTGTCCACGGCGACGGTCGGTGCCCGGCCACGTCGGGGTGGTCGTGGGTGAGGCGCATTGCGGACGCGTAGCCCGCGGCCCGGATGGCGCGGCAGGCCGGCCCCGCCCACAGCTCCTCGACCTGGAGCCATTCTCACCACATCGGCTCGCCGTCCTCACGCAGCAGGCCGGGTCGCAGGCCGATCTCCCGGTCGCCATGGCGCAGAACCAGCTCGCCGGTCTCCCAGTTGATGGCGCCCACGTAGTTGTTGTGCTCGAGCACCCGCGTCTCCCAGGTCGGCAGCGCCGCGCTCTCTCCGCTCGACGCGGCGCTCAGCGACGGGTGCACTTCAGCCGGCAGTTGCTCGCCGCCGGCCATGGAAACGAGCAGCCGTCGCGGCTGGCCACGGCCCTCCCCGCCCGCCAGGTGCTGGGGCCACCAGGCGATCGGCACGGACTGGCTGGGCACGCCCTCGACCACCACTTCGCCCGCCCCCGGCGGCACCGGCAGCGAGACCACCGCGGCGTGCGCGGGCGTGTCGGGGCTCAGTCGCGTCAGTGACAGGTCCTCGATCATCTGCGGGTCGGGCAGAGGCATGGCGCATCCTCCCTGGCGCCGCGGCGGGGCCGCGGGCTCCGGCGGGTCGGCGCGCAGGTTCGCCGCCGGCCGCCGGGCACCTCGCGGGGGGCGAACAGATAGGCAGCAGGCAGGCCGGATCGAGGCAGGGAGTCGGGCGGTGCGCGGTGAAACCCCGTACCCTACTGTGCCTGTCGGGAAACCGGTGTTGCAGTTCCGTACGGCGGCACGGAGGCGTGGCCATACCGGTGGGAGGAGCGGTCGATCCCGGACTTCCCGCGCGCGTTCAGCGACGCCGAGTTCACACACTCGATGCTTGCCTGCATCCAGGTGGCGCGCGCGAGTTCTACCGCGAGATCACCATGGCCTGGGGCCGGCGCGGCGTGGCGAACCACTCCGATGAGCGCGCCGTCGCCTGCGACATCTCGGCCATGCTGGTGGCGGCGACCGTCCGCGAGCTGATGGACTGGGCGGGGGAGCGCCGCCGTGCGGAGCTGGTAGCCGACGCCCACCGCACCATCGGGCTGGAGATGTCGAACCACCGCCCGCCCTGGTGGTGGTTCCTCGCCATCGACCCCTCGGGCGCACGGCTGCGGCGCCTCGCGGAGACCGCGACCATGCGCTTCGAGCCCTTCGGGATGATGGTCTGACGCGTGGGACGGGAAGCGCCTGAGACGCAGCGTCCGAGATGAGTGCCGTCTCCGGGAGATGAGCGCCGATGCGCCCGGCCCTCGTCGTGGTCGCCATCCTCCAACTGAGTGTCGCATCGGCCGCGGCGCCGTTCACGTCCAGCTTCGAGCAGTGGGACGGCGAGGCGCCCATCGGGTGGGCCGGCGAGGGCCTGACGCACTCCGCCGACGCCCGCACCGGCGAGTCCGCGATGCGCATTGACCTCGCCCGCACGGATCGCGGCAACTACCGCGGGCTCCTCTACCCGGACGGCACGGTTCCCGTCGAGCCCGGCAAGCTCTACCGCCTGCGGGTCTGGGCGAAGGGCCTCGCGAACGTCGCGCTGCAGTTGACGGCGGTCGGCGACGATGGCCCCGACCAGGCGCTCTCCCACCAGGTCTTCCTCGAGGAGGAGTGGGTGCCCCTGCAGCTCTACCACGGAGTCGTCGGCGAGACCGCGCGGCGGATGCGGATCGTCATCATAGTGAGCGGCGGAGGCGTGGACACCGGCGGAGATCCGAGCCGGCTGCACGCCATCTTCGATGACATGAGCCTCGAAGAGGTCGGTGCCCTCGGCGAGCCGGGCGCAAACGTGCTGCCCAACGGCGGCATGGAGGGTGACGCGGACGGCGACGGGGTGCCGGACGGCTGGGAGTACCCGCTGCCCGTGGAACCGCCACACGAACGTGGCCCCGACGGCAGCCGGGCGCTGGCCGGGTGGGCGGGCGCCGACCCCCATGCCCCGAAGCCCGACCTGTCGCCCGAGCGCTGGTGGGACTGGGCCTCGTACTCGTTCGAGGAGGCCACCTGGGCGACGCCCGCCGCGAGCCCGGCCTTCCCGGTCGAGCCGGGGCGGTCGTACCGCATCGCCATGCAGAGCAGCGGCCGCCGCGTCAACCGGCTGCTGATGAAGCTGGAGTGGCGGGATGAGGCGGGGCAGCCGCTTACCGACCGTGTGGACGTCCGCACGCCCTGCCGCCACGGCACCTGGCGGTGGGTCGAGGACACGCTGGACTTCACCGCCCCGACGGCGCGGGTCGCCTCGGCGCGGATGCTCTGGCGCACGCGGGCCTCCGGCGGCTGGCTCTGGCTCGACAACGTCTCCGTCCGGCCGCTGAGCTCCGCCGGCATCGGCTACCGCGTCTCGCTGCCCTTCAGCACGTCGCCGATCGAGGGCGCAATCGCTCCTGCCGAGCCGCCCCTCGAGACTGCCCGCACACAGGTGGAGCCTGTGCTTGAAGTCGTCCGGCCCGAGCATGCCCGCGTCGTCGAGGCCGATGGCGCCATCGCGGTCGAGCTGACCAGCGGCGTCACGCTGCACATGCGCGGTGAGCCGGAGTCCCTGTTGGGCGTCGGTGCGGTTGAGCTGGGCGGTCTGCCGCTGCGCAACCCCGGCGCGCCGCCCATCGCGCCGCTGGTGGAGACCGCCTCCGGCGGCGCCTACCGCGGTTGCCGCTATCTCGGGAACGAGGTGGCCGACGATGGGACCGTGACGCTCCACACCGCGCTCATGTCGGAGGATGGCCGAGAGGACCGCCTGGACTGGATCCTGCGCGGGACCGAGCGCGAGATCGCGGGCCAGACCTACCGTGGCGTGGGCTACGCGTGGGAGCTGCGCTGTACCGATGACGAGGTGCTCGCGATCATTGACCGTGCCACCTGGGAGCTGGGCGGTCGGGCCGAGGGCGTCACGGTCATCACTCAGGACGCCTACGCGGTGGACAACGTCTTCACCATCGGCGGCGATTGCGTCTACGCGGGGGCCGCGCACTACCGCTTCGCCCACGGTGACGGCCTCGATTACCAGTGCTCGCCCGCGGGCGCGCTGGCGGTGTTCCACGACGAGGTCCACCCGCGCGTGCCCACCAGCCGCCGGGCGTGGCTGGAGCGGATCGCGTACCACGACACGATCGCCTTCGCCGGCGAGCCAACCGCACGCACGCCGCTCAAGTGCGTGCTCTACGCGCCCGAGGGAAGCCACGACCAGTGGACGCGCGTACATGACTACGTCTACGACCGCTTCGCCGAGCACTGGGGCGCGGCGCGCGAGACGCCGCTGCCGATCATCGGGGAGCTGATGGAGCGCCGCGAGCGCAACGTCGAGACGCGCGGCCGGACGTTCCACGTCATGGCCGACGAGATCCTGCCCGAGATCGCGCCGCTGGGCTTCGCGATCGTCAACTGCGCCACGCTCTCAGGACACCTGGGGCTGGGCATGTTCAGCCTGGAGCCCGCCGAGGAGCTGGGCGGGATGGAGGGCCTCGCGCATCTGTGCGCCTCGGCTCGCGAGCTGGGCATGAGCATCCAGGCCTGGGGGCCGACGGCGCGGCTGAGCCAGGCGTCCCCGATCTTCCAGGGGAAGCAGCACTGGCTGCTGGAGGGACCCGGCGGGCAGCCGCCGACGAGCTACTCGTACCCGACCGTTCGCGCCTGCCGGATGCGCGGGGCGTGGATGCCCTACGCGCTGGAGCGCTACCGCGCCATCCGCGACGCCACCGGCCTCGACTGCCTCTGGCTCGACAGCTACCATAACTACACGCTGGGGCCGAGCTTCGCCGACCCTCGCGTGGCGCTGGAGCAGGCCGAGGACCTCTTCCGCTACCACGGCGAGCTGAGCCGGATGGGCTACCGCATCTACACCGAGGCCACCGGCACCATGGGCGTCCCCTCACCGGGCTTCCCCATGGCGGAGAGCTTCTCCGACACCCCGGGGCTGCCGGACCCCATGACCCGCTACCGCGTCTCCAACTACATCGGAAGCGAAGCGGCCCGCGAGGCGCTGCTGGACCCGGGGTACTACTACCGCCTGCTCGCCAACCAGGCGCCGCCGATGCTGAGCTGGCTGCACCTGCGCGAGCATCCCGAGGTCCACCAGGAGATCGCGCGCTGCAACCGCGACTACGTGGCGGTGGTGCGGCACATGGTCCGGCGGCGCACGCTCCCGGATGGCCGGGGGGTCGAGTGGACCGACCCGGCCGCCGGCACGCGCGTGCTCTTCGCCTACCGCGACTTCGAGCATAGCGCTGAGGACCTCGGCGCTGTCTACGACGTCACCGGCGACCGCGACGTGCCGGTGGAGGGCGGCCGCTTCGCCACCGAAGCGATGCACACCTACCGGATGGCCCGCGGCGAGGGGTGACGGAGGAGACCGCACGCCGCGCACCGAAGCCCCGTCAGGTGTTCATCCTACGAGACCGAGAAGAGGTTGACCGATGGAATCCATGAGGGGCGGACCGTACCAGGTCGTCACGCTGTTCGACGGGTCGGGCTTCGACGGCTGGAGGAGCCGAGACGGTGGCGAGGTCGGCTGGAGCATCGACAAAGGTGCGATGACGGTGGTGCCCGGCGCCGGGAGCGTCGTGACCGAGGAGACATTTACCGACTGCTTCCTGCATGTGGAGTTCCGCTGCCCGGATATGCCCGAGGCGGAGGGCCAGCACAAGGGCAACTCGGGTGTCTACCTGCAGGGCCGCTATGAGGTGCAGGTGCTGGACTCCTACGGCTGGGAGGTGCCGGGGCTGGGCGACTGCGGGGCGATCTACAACCAGCACTCGCCGCTGGTCAACGCCTGCCTGCCCCCCGAGCAGTGGCAGAGCTACGACATCGTCTTCCGCGCGCCGCGTTTCGACGAGGACGGGAACCAGATCTCGGACGCGCGCCTGACGGTCTTCCTCAACGGGGTGCTGATCCACAACAACGTCGAGCTCAACGGTCCCACCGGCGGGCACCTGGACGAGGATGTCGCCGAGCCCGGCCCGCTGATGCTGCAGGACCACCGCGACGTGGTCTCCTACCGCAACATCTGGCTGGTGCATGTGCCCGAGGAGGCATCGGCGCAGTACGAGCCGAGCTGACGGCACGGCGTGCCCCGTCGATCGCGAGCAGCCGCCCGCGCGGACCCCGAAGGGGAGGCGGAACGCCTCACCCAGGCGGCCCTTGTGCCGACTGCCCTCCGCCGCCTTTCAGGCCATGAACTGCCGAACGTGGCGGTTGGCCAGGCGCACGTAGCGCCAGCGGTTCTCCGGCAGGTTCCAGAACGCGCCATGCGGCTCGATGCTGACCCACCCGTCGTAGCCGTGGTGGTGCAGGATCGCGAACATTCGCCCCCATCTCAGCTCCCCGAGCCCCGGCGGCGGCTCGATCTCCGCATCGCTGAGCACCAGCCGATCCTTGACGTGGAAGAAGGCCAGGTTCGCGCCGAAGCGGTACAGGAAGTCGTAGGGGTCCGCGTCGAGGTTGCGGATGATCCCGATGGGGTCGAGCTTGAGGCCCAGGGATGGGATGCGCTCGACCGCCCCGGCGACCAGGTCCTCGCTGCCGAGGAAGCTGCCCCTGTGGCCGAGGTAGACGGCGAGGTCCATGCCCCCGGCCCCGGCCACTTCCTCCCAGTGCGGCCAGGCCTCGGCCAGCGCGCCGACGGCGTCACCGCCGTCGGGCTCCCCGGCGCCGGTGAAGAAGCAGCTTGCGCCGACCTCGCCGGCGTAGTTGAGGCCCTCCAGGAGTATCTCACGCGTGCCGCTCTCCGGCGGGTCCGCCAGGCCCATGTGCCAGACGCCGACGGCCGCGATGCGCACGCGCCAGCGCCGGCAGATCGCGCGCATCTGCTCCGCGTCATCGAAGTCCCCGGCCGACGGCGCGTGGTACATCAGCTCCAGGCCCTCAATGCCCTCCGCGGCCGCGAATGCAGCCGCCTCGTTCCTGTCGCCACCAGGTGGCACGATGAACGAAGTCCTCATCGAAGTCCTCCTTCGCCGAGCACGGTCTCCCAGCGGCCGCTGACCATCGACTGGCGCGCGGCCTCACAGACCCTAAGCACCGCCAGGCCGTCCTCGCCCGTCTGCGCCGAGCCGTCGCCGGTGAGCAGGCTCCGGATCAGCGTCTCGTGCTGAGCCGCGCCGAGCTCCCGGCCGGGAAGCTCCGGCGTCACCCACTCGACCGGCTCGCTGATCGGCCGGTCCGAGTCGGCGGCGGAGAAGTAGGCCAGGTCGGCGCCGGTTCGTGGCACGCGCAGCAGGATCGTGCCATGCGTGCCGAAGACCTCCGTCTGGAATCGCGAGGTGCCGGCGGCCTGCGACCACTGCACCTCGTGTGTGACCGTCGCCCGGGAGCGAAGCTCGTACATCATGAACGCGTTGAGCTCGCCGCCGCGCAGATCGCGGCCCTCGCGCACGTCGTCGTCGGTTGTCGCCCACTCACCCGTACCGTCCTCCATGCGCATGCGCGCCACGACGCGCACGATGTCGTCGCCCGTGATGGCCCTGATCAGGTCGATCCCATGAGCGCCGATGTCCATGATGGCGCCGCCGTAGGAGGGCGCGCTGTCGGGGTTGTTGCGGCAGCCGTTGCGCTGGCGCATGAACTGCAGCTTCCCCACGGCGCCCTCCCGCACCAGCTCCGCGGCCATGAGCGACTCGTCGAAGTAGCGATGCATGAAGGCTGGGACGATCTCCACGCTGTTCTCCCGTGCCGCCTCGACCATGCCGCGGCCCTCGCCGACGCTGCGCGCGAAGGGCTTCTGGATGAACACGTGCTTGCCGGCCTCAGCCGCCGCGATGGCGATCTCCGCGTGGGAGTCGACCTTGGTGAAGACGCAGACGAGGTCTATGTCATCGCGCTGCATCACATGCTCGTGGTGCGTAGCGATCTCAGGAGCTCCGAATCGCGATGCCGTCGCCCGCGCGCGCTCCTCGTCGATGTCACAGGCGAGCGCAAAGCGCGCCTCCTCGATCCTCGCGAGCGCCGGCAGGTGGTAGTTGTTGGCGATGCCCCCGCATCCCACGCAGGCGTAGCGAATCATGTCCATCTCTGCATGTCTCCTTGTTTCAGGTCAGTCGTCGAACAGCGGCCGTCCTTCGCGCGGCCCCCAGAGCGCCTTGAGCCCCAGCGCGAAGGGACATCGCGCGCCCCTGTTGCCCCAGACCACGCACTCCGCCAGCTTCAGCCAGCCGTGGTGGCTGCACCTGAGCGTTCGCTCCGGCCGATCGCCCGACGCGGGAACGGTGACGGTATGCAGCGGCAGCTCGTCGGCCGCCATGCCGGAGAGGCAGCAGTCGGTGCCCGTGACCAGCCGCATCCAGTCCTCCATCACCGCGGTGACGTCGTGGTAGAAGTCCGGCTCGAAGCTCACCATCTGGTGCGGCGTCGAGCTGTAGCCGAAGATGCGCTCACACCGCGGCGCCTGCAGGTTCCCCGAGAGCCCGTGCGCGAAGATCATGGCGTCCTTGGCCGCGATTCCCGTTGCTCGGTGGTCGGGCCAGTGGTCCTCCGGGCAGTGCACGAGGCCGATCTGCGGGCTGACCTCGTCGTAGATCGCCGCGATCCTGCGCTTGAGCTGGATGTTGGGCTCGACCTGGTGGTAGGCGTAGTCCAGGAAGCGCTTCTCGTAACCGAAGCGGTCGGCCAGGTCCAGCAGCTCCTGCCGCACCTGATCCTCGCGTCCGACCGTCGGCGCCCAGGTGCTGAAGTCCGAGACCACCGTGACCACGACCACCCGCCAGCCGCGCTGCACGGCGTCGAGGATGACGCCGCCCGCCCCGTTCTCGCAGTCGTCCATGTGTGCCCCAACTGCCAGGATGGTGCCCGGCATCTCGCTCCCTCCAGAGCCGGCCTACTCGACGGCCTCCCGCAACGCCCGCATCTCCTCGTCGGTCAGCGTCCTCTCGCCCGCCGCGGCGTTCATGCGCGCCTGCTGGGGCGACTTGCAGCCCGGGATCGCGACGGGGCCCGCCGGGTGTGAGATGACGAAGCGCAGGGCGGCGGTGACCATCTCCTCCCCCGGCGCCACGACCTCCTTGAGCCGCTCCACGCCCGCGACGTCGCGCTCGTACTGGTCGCGCTGGGAGCCGCCGACGTTGAACGCATCGCGCACCGTGTCGGTGAACTCCGTCTCGAGGTCATACTTGCCCCCCAGCAGCCCCCTCCGCAGCGGCCCGCGCACCAGCACCGCGATGCCGTGCTCCTGGCAGTACGGCAGGAACTCGGCCTCCGGCGCTCTGTTCAGCAGCGAGTAGTCAACCTCCACCACGCTGCAGGTCCCATCCGCGTTGAAGCGCCTGAGCACGTCCAGGTCATTCGTGGAGATGCCGTAGGCCCGGATCTCCCCGCGCTCCTTGAGCACCCCGAAGGCCTCCAGGAAGAGGCTGGGGTCCTCGATGTCGCCGAGGTGGCAGAGCATCACATCGACCCAGTCGGTGCGCAGCCGGTGCAGCGAGGCGTGGCAGCACAGGCGGATCATGTCCACCGTGTTGTGCGGCACGCCCTGGCCTGTGCGCTCGCCCCAGTGGCCGATCTTGGAGACGATGTAGACCTGATGCCGGATCCCCGCCAGCGCCTCGCCCAGCCGCATCTCGCTCAGGCCGTTGGGGATGCCGTAAGACTCGGCGGTGTCGAAGAGGTTCACGCCCGCATCGAAGGCCGCGCGTACGGTCGCCCACGCGGTGACGTCGTCGATCTCGCCCCACTGGTTGCCGATGTTCCAGGTCCCCATGCCGATGGCGGAGACCTCCCAGCCGAGACTGCCGAACGGTCGGTAGAGCATCGATCGCACCTCCAGGGTCCGCGATCTCTCGCACCATCCGATTTCGCATCGCCACCACCCCACACCTCCCGCGGGAGGAGGGTGCGCCGGCCTCACGAACTATCCCTCAGGCCCGCAGGCCAGGAGGAGCCCTGTGAAGGCACGCGCCGAGAGCTTCCGAACCAGCCCGATGCCCCGGCGGCGAGAGCGGCTGGCGTATGAGCGGAGCCTCAGCGAGCGGGAGTGCCGGGCGCTGGTGCAGGGGCTGATCCCGCGCTCCCAGGAGAACCGCTGGTTCGCGTACGAGGAGGGCGGCGGGCTGTCCCTGCACCGGAGCTGGACCGGCTTCTGCATCTACCGCCTGCGGCTTGAGAGGCGCGGCGACGAGTGGATCGTCGCCGAGGCGTGGGTCAACCGCGACGCCGAGCAGCACGCCTCGAGCGAACCCGCGCACGGTGCGTCGCGTCTGGATCGACTGCCGGACAGGATCATCGACGAAAACACCCGGCGCGCGAGTGAGGGAGATACGACATGAGAGTGCTCATCATCGGCGGAACGCGATTCCTCGGCCGCGAGATCACCATTCGGCTGGCCGAGCGCGGCGACGAGGTCACGGTCGTCAACCGCGGCCGCACCCAGTGGGAGCTCCCGGACGGCGTCGAGCGGGTCATCGCGGACATCGACGAGCAGGGGTCGCTGTGCGCGGCCGTGGGTGACCGGGCCTTCGACGCGGCGGTGCACATGATCGCCATGAGCGGGCCGCGCGCCGCCGAAGTGATCGACGCCATCCACGACCGCATCGGGCACTACGTGCAATGCGGCTCCACCGGCGTCTTCATGCCGCTGAGGTACGTGCCCGCCGATGAGGATCATCCGGTCGATCCGCCGCCCAACGAGTGGGGCGGCTTCAACGGCAAGGCCGCGTCCGATCAGGCCGCCCGCGAGCGCTGCGGCGAGCACAGCCTGCCACTGACGATCCTGCGCCCGACCGCGATCATTGGCCCCGGCGACGTGCCGCTCGACTACTGGGGCGGCCGCGACCCACGGCTGTTCCAGCGCATGCTCGACGGGGAGCCCGCCATCATCCCCGAGTGCGGCGAGGGCCTCATCCAGTTCGGTGACGTGCGCGACCTCGCCGACGCCTTCGTCCTGGCACTGGATCAGCCGGAGAAGGCCGGCGAATACAACATCAGCTCGCGCTATGCCATCACCCACAACTACTACGCGGAGCTGCTCGCCGACGCGATGGGAGTGGAGCTCTGCGTCGAGCAGATGCCGGCCGAGGAGATCATCAGCCGCTATGAGGACACCGGCATGGTCAGCCGCCGCGGGATGCGCTTCTTCGCCAGGCATATGTGCTTCACCATCGACAGGGCCCGACGCGAGCTGGGCTACGACCCTCGGCACACGGCCGAGGACGCCATCGCGGCCAGCGTGCGATGGCTCTTCGACCAGGGCGTCATCGAGCGTGGCCGGACCGACTGAAGGGAAGGGCCGCCTCCCCCGTCCGATCCCGCTGCTGGGCGGGCTCGGACAGCCCCTCCGGCACGGAGAGGGGAAAGAGCCTGCGCAGCAGGCTCAGGGGTGAGGCCGCCGATGCCGTCCGGGAGATGTCAGCAATACATCGCTGACCGGGGAGGGAATTGCGCCGGAGACGGCGAATATTATACGACTGCGATATCTGCGATCATAGGCTTCTTGCTGCAATGAACGCGAGAGCGCTGTGGGCGTGTATGGTCATCTGGTTGCTGGCCTGTGGGGGGGCCAGTGCCGATTACTACTACTACGGCTACGCGGGCTTCCAGTTCACCGACGACAACGACTACATGTGGGATGCCCTCTCAGCCTATCCCGAATGGGATGTGTCGCGCGCTACGCTGCGCGATGACTGGCCTCTTTGGGACCAAACTCGCACGGATGCCCGTGACTGCTTCTACGACGACATCCGCTGGTACGGCTCGAATCTGCAGTCGGGCGACGTCCTGGTTGTGTCGTACGCCAGCCACGGTGAGTGGCAGTTCTTCGGTGACTTGGATCCTGCGGACGAAGGGAGCACCTCCCGTCCCCAGACCAACGATCCATCGCCTGCGAACTCTGCTCCCTACGCCGGGGACGAGTGGATGCAGGACCCCACATCGATGTTCGTATTCCTGTCCGATGATGAGCTCACCGACGCCTTCGCGGGCTTCAATCCCGGTGTTGAGGTGGTCGTGATCTCCGCAGCCTGTCACTCAGGAGGATGGGTCGGTGGCAGCCATGACCTCAACGCCAGCGATCCGGCGGGGAACTCGGCGCTGTACGCACTGCTGGGCGCACCCGAGCAGGGAACCTGTGTCGCCGTCGCCGAGAACGAAGGGGACCCGCTGGAGGTGCTGCTGACTACGGCGCTGACCAACAGCCTCGAACCCTACATGACGATCTCGGAATGGTACGAGGCAGCCGCGGCCTACGGCGAGACGGCCTACTACACCGGCGAGCAGGCGTGGGACACCGGCCCCAAGGATTACTACTTCTGGCCGAGCGCCGACTGGGTGCCCTCAACGCGCGAGCAGACATACTACGACTTCGCCGATGACGCGCTCGACCACTGGGGGTGGCAGGAGACCTATCTGCAGTTGCGCCCGATTGGCTATTCGAGCCTCGACGGCTGCCACGACCATCCCATGGGCACGCCCGAGCCCGCGACCACGGCCATGCTGCTCGTCGGACTGGCCGGTCTGGGTGCAGTGCTTCGTCGCCGCGCCTAGTAGCTGTCCCCCCCGAACGCCGATCCTGAGAAGGCGCGCCACGGGTGCATGGCGAACCGTCACGCCGGCGCACCTGTCGCCACCACGTCACTGAGCCACTGTGGAGGGGCTTCGATACGCAGAGGGAATGAACATGAGCACATCAGACCGCCGCCCGAACATCCTCTACATCATGAGCGACGACCACGCGTCGCACGCCATGACCTGCTACGGCAGCGTGGTCAATGAGACGCCGCACATGGATCGCATCGCCGAGGAGGGCGTGCGGCTGGACAACTGCTTCTGCACTAACTCCATCTGCACCCCGTCCCGTGCCTCGATCCTGACCGGGAAGTACTCCCACCTCAACGGCATCCGCGGCTTCGATGACATGGATCAGCGGCAGATGACGGTGCCGAAGCTGCTCCAGCAGGCCGGCTACCAGACCGCGATCTTCGGCAAGTGGCACCTCGGCCACGGGGGCATCCACAACCCGCGGGGCTTCGACCGCTGGTGCGTGCTGCCCGGCCAGGGGCTCTACCACGATCCGGAGATGTTCGACCAGAGCGACGAGAAGACGGTCTTCGAAGGCTACGCCACCGACATCATCACCGACATGTCACTGGAGTGGCTGGATGATCGCGACGAGGACGAGCCGTTCTTCCTGATGACCCACCACAAGGCCCCGCACCGCCCGTGGGACCCCGATGAGAAGCACATGGACATGTTCACCGATGAGGAGATCCCCGAGCCGCCCACGTTCTGGGATGACTACGAGAACCGCGCGACCGCCGCGAAAATCGCCGAGATGCGCGTGGGCCGGGACTTCAAGGAGCGCGACGTCAAGTACCCCCGGCCCGAGGGCCTGACCGATGAGGAGTACAAGAAGTGGGCCTACCAGCGCTACATGCAGGACTACCTGCGCTGCGTGCAGTCGGTCGATGACAATGTGGGCCGGATGCTCGACTACCTGGACGACGAGGGCCTGGTCGAGGACACGGTCGTCATCTACACCTCTGACCAGGGCTTCTTCCTCGGCGACCACGGGTGGTATGACAAGCGCTTCATGTACGAGGAGTCGCTGCGCATGCCCTTCGTGGTGCGCTATCCGGGGGAGATCCCGGCCGGCCGGGAGAACGATGACATCATCCTCAACATCGACTTCCCGGCGCTGTTCCTCGACTACGCGGGGCTGGAGACGCCGCGGCAGATGCAGGGCCGCAGCTTCCGCGACTGCCTGCGCGGCGAGACCCCCGATGACTGGCGCGACAGCTTCTACTACCGCTACTACGTGCACCTCGACGGCGGCCACAACGTCTTCGCGCACTACGGCGTGCGCACGGATCGCTACAAGCTCATCTACTACTACCGCGACGATCCCGGGCCGCGGGAGTGGGAGCTGTTCGACCTGCAGGAGGACCCGATGGAGATGTGCTCGGTCTACGACGATCCGGACTACGCGGACGTGGTGGCCGAGCTGAAGGAGGAGCTGCTTCGCCTGCGCTCCGAGGTCGGCGACCAGGAGGATCCGTGGGTGGAGTAGCCGCCGGTCGTGGGCCGGACGCTCCACGTTCGCCTCAGCCCCAGTTCAACGCCTTCCACGAGGGTGGTGCACATGTCCCTGCGCTGTGCAGTTGCAGGCCTCAATCGAGGGGCGGGCTTCGTCATGCGCCTCCGGCAGAACCCGCACTGCGAGGTCGTCGCCGTCTGCGACACCCGCGCGGAGAAGCTCGCCGAGCATCCGGGCATCGCCGGCTTCACCGACTTCCAGCGGATGCTCGACGAGGTGCGGCCCGACGTAGTCGCCATCATCACTCCGGGGCCGCTACACGCTCCCCAGGCCATGGCGGCCCTCCAGGCTGGCGCGCACGTGCTGGTTGAGACGCCGAACGTCTACTCGGCCGGGCAGGCGCGTGAGATCGTTGACCTCGTGCGCGAGCGCGGCCTCAAGTATATGCTGGCCGAGAACTTGGTCTACATGGGCTGGTGTCAGCGGCTGAAGACGGCTGTCGAGGACGGTGTGCTGGGCGAGATCATCGGCGGGATGGCCGAGTACACGCACGACTGCCGCCCCGTTCGCCCGCTGTCGGATGCCGATGAGCAGCACGTGCAGTCCTGGCGCTTCACCGACCTGCCCCCGCTCGCGTACTGCTCGCACACGCTCGGCCCCCTGCTTGAGCTCATGGACGACCGCTGCGTCAACGCGACCGGGATCGTGGGCGGCCGGCGCGAGATCGCGGGCGTCGATGTCTTCCCGCTTGAGAGCGCCGTCTTCGAGACGGAGGGCGGCCGCACCATCAACCTCATCAACGGCTTCATGCTCAGCCACCCGTTCATCTTCCTGCTCGCGCTCTACGGCACTGAGGGCTCGGTGCGCGTCATCAACACCGACTACCGCGACCCGGAGGGCCTGCGCGTGCTCATATCCACCGATGACGAGCCGGGCTGGCGCGAGTGGGTGATGGAGTGGCAGGCGCGCGACGACGGGGGTGACGACGTGCAGGTGATGGTGGATGACTTCGTCGCGAGCGTGGTCGAGGATACGCCGGCGCCCTTCGACGAGGCGCGGTCAATGGAGTTCTGCCTGCCGGGCGTCCTGGCCCACGAATCGGCGAAGCAGGGCGGGGTGAAGCTGGAGGTGCCCTCGTTCTGAGGTAGAGACCGGCAATGCTCTTCGGGCGACGGCCGGGGTGGGCGCTCCGGTCCTCCGGAACGACCTGGGGCCACCATCAGCCGTGGGGCGTCGCGTGTCGTCCGGAGGGAGCGCCCGCTCACCTCGCCCGCCGTTCAGTCGTGGTCCAGGCGCCGGTAGAGGACCCACTCTCGCTGCGCCCCCGAGCGATCGAGGTAGAGGTCGTAGATGTGGTCATCCGACGCCTGGTCGCGGTAGCAGTTTCGGCGCCGGCGCGTGTACCACGCCCTGCCGCGCTTCTGGGCGCCGAATCCCGTGTCGAAGTGAAAGCCGAGTATGCGCTCGATCTCGTAGCGGGTGCCGTCCCACGTGAACGCCGCCGGCACCTTCATCGCCAGCTCCGTCTCCGCCATCTCGACCTCGATGCGCTCGCTGATGAGCACGGAGGGATTGTACGCCAGCGTGGGTCGCCGCGCAACCACGTGACGACAGCGGGGCAGCATCCAGATTCCTGGGGATGACACACGGACGCCCCCGTCCGCAGGTCGTTGCTCTGCAGGCGTTCGCGCCGGAACGGGGTTGGCCTCACCCCCCGTCCCTCCCGCCCAGGAGCGGGATGCGCAGGCACGGGACGTCGCCGCTCGGTGCGCGCATCCACACGAATCTGGATGCTGCCCGACAGCGGGCCTGCGGCCCGCCCCCCGGCGAGGGTGCCGGGGGCACAACGCCAACGAGGTACGCAAAGCGGGCGGAGAGAGCCCTCTCTCCGCCCGCGGGTCGTTCGCGTCGTCCCGGCCGTCGGCCAGCGCTATTCCTCGTCCTCGATGAAGGGCATCATGGCGCGGAGCTGCCTGCCGACCTCCTCGATGGGGTGCTGCTCGGCCCGGGCCAGCAGCTTGTTGAAGACCGGGCGGCCGGTCTGGTTCTCGAGGATCCACTCCTTGGCGAACTCGCCGTTCTGCACCTCCTCGAGCATGCGCTTCATCTCCGCGCGCGTCTCGTCGGTAATGACGCGCTTGCCGCGGGTCAGATCGCCGTAGGTGGCTGTGTCAGAGACGCCGCGGCGCATGCCGCCGATGCCCCTCGGGTAGATCAGGTCCATGATGAGCTTCAGCTCGTGCAGCACCTCGAAGTAGGCGATCTCGGGCTGGTAGCCCGCCTCGACGAGGGTGTCGAAGCCCGCCGTGATCAGCTCGGACACGCCGCCGCAGAGCACCGCCTGCTCGCCGAACAGGTCGGTCTCGGTCTCCTCCTGGAAGGTGGTCTCGATGACCCCGGCCTTCGTGGCCTTGATGGCCTTGGCGTACGCCAGCGCCAGCGCCATGGCGTTCCCGGTGTAGTCCTGGTAGACCGCCACGAGCGAGGGCACACCGATGTCTGACAGGTAGCACTCGCGGACGAGCGCGCCGGGGCCCTTGGGCGCAACCATGAAGACATCCACACTGTCTGGCGGGACGATCTGCCCGTAGTGGATGTTGAATCCGTGCGAGAACACCATGGCGTCGCCCTCGTCGAGGTTCGGCTCGATGTCGCCCTTGTAGACCATCGCCTGCACGTGGTCCTGGGTCAGGATCTGCACGACCTGTGCCTGCCGCGCGGCCTCAGCGGCGCTGACCGGCTCCCAGCCGTCGGCGAGGGCGCGGTCGTAGTTGGGCGTGCCCTCCAGCTCCGCCACGACCACGTCCAGGCCGCTGTCGCGCAGGCAGAGCGACTGCGCCCCGCCCTGGATCCCGTAGCCGATGATCGCTATCCGCTTGTCCTCGAGCAGACTCAGGTCCGCGGCATCGTCGTAGTACATCCTCGCCATCTTCGGTCTCTCCCTTCAGGATTCCGCCAATGGCCGCCACCGGCGACCGCTATTGCTCCTTCGACTCGCTATCGGGCGCCTCCGGCGCCTCCTCATCCGCCTCGGGCTCCCTCGTGGGGAAGACCACGCGGCGGTAGAATCCTCCCAGCGATGCGCCGACCACGATGAAGATCAGGGCGCTGAGGGCCAGCACCGCCACGGAGTGCAGGCCGGCGCGCCCCGTCTCCGGGTTGTAGCGCACCAGGTAGCTGTAGAGAAGCCACATCACGTAGACGATCGGCCCGAGCGCCCCCACGGCCAGCCCGCGGCATGCGCCCGGCGCCGGGGCGCGCTGGACCGCACCCACCCCCGCGCCGATGAGCAGCCCCGCGAGCGGCCCCGCCCAGATGAGGGCGCGCAGCACGACTTCGGCCTGCTCGACGGTCACGAGTTCGGTCATGGGTGCGCGGTCCGGCGAACGGCCGGGCAGGGAAGCCCGCCCCTCCTGACGGCTGGGCAACGGCGAACGGCATCAGCCGCTGATCTCGACCGGCGTCAGGCGCTTCGCTTCCAGGCTGACGAGCACCTTCCCTCCATCGACCGCAATGCTCTCGCCCGTCATCGCGTTCCGTGCCTCGACCCGCTCGGGCAGGCCCAGCGCCTGGAGGTCGAGCGTCACCGGCAGGGCCTCGATGGTCTCATCCGCTGCGCTGCCCAGGCAGAGCATGATCTTGCCGGGGCGTACGTAGGCGCTGCCTTCACGCGCTCGTCGCCGCAGCGCACGCCCGCGTCCTCCCAGTAGCCGACAAAGCGCGTGTCCGGCTCGCCGATGCCGAACTCCATGAGCTTCGTTCGCAGGCCCATGATCGTCTCGGTGTGCGAGAAGATCGGCCAGACCATCAAGTCATGCGGGACCACTGCGGCCATCACCGTGTGAGCCAGCGCCGGATCCTTCATCCACTCACCGCTCATCTTGAACTCGGGCTCAACCACCGACGGGATGCCCCAGGCCTCGGGCGAGAAGCCCGCCAGCCACTCGTCCGGCCTCGTGTTCTCGGTGTAGTCCGGGTTCTCCCGGACCGCGTGGTAGCGCTCCTCGGCCATGAGCAGGCAGTCGCCGAAGGTGGGCAGGGGCGACAGGCGGGCGCCGCTGAGGTGATAGGTGATCCAGAACGGCTCGCCGGTGTCGGCGAAGAGCTCGCGGATGCGCCGGTAGGTCTCCAGGTAGGCGCGGATGGGGTAGGTCGGGCGCCGCCCGCCGTCGGGGCCGAGGTAGCCGTCGCCGTGGGTGGCGTTGTCGCAGGCGGGCGGCACCATCTGGTCGAGGTA
>JALGUJ010000085.1 GCA_029820945.1 Candidatus Zipacnadia bacterium
GCCAGCGGCACCGCCGTGCCCGACGGGATGCGCTCGGCCGCCAGCACGTCAGCACTCCCGCAGCCCCCGCAGCGCACCCGCCGGCCGAGCAGCAGGTGCGGCAGCTCGGTGTAGCGCCCGCAATCCGGGCAGAAGATCGCGCGCGCGGCCGGCGCCGGGAGCGCCACCTCGGCCTCGCCGGCGTCCACGCCGAGCGCGTCGAGGATCGCTTCGAAGATGTCGCCCGTGCCCTGCGACACGGACGTGATCTGCTCGGAAGACCGGCCGTCATCGGCGCCGCACACCGGGCAGTCGGCGCGCCGGGCCACCCGCGCGCGCAGCACCGGCTGTCCGGGTGCGAGGTGCATCATCTCCGTATGCTCGCGCGCGCCCGCGGCCAACGCCTGTGTCTCCTCGATCGCGGTCGCCGCCACGAGCGCGGCCTGATGAAGGGTGGAGTTGGTCGGCGGCGGCTCGGGCGCGTTGGCCTCAACGGCGTCGATGCCGTCGAGGAAGCAGCCCGCCGGCGGCTGCTCGGGGTTGCGCCCCAGGCAGGCGTAGCATGCCTGCTCGCGACCGGCAGGGGCCGCCAGCACCTCGACCGCGTCCGGCCCGAGCCCGGTGGCCACCATCGCCAGGCCATGGCGGCGGGCGACGCGCGCCAGGTGCGTCTGCGTGGCGATCGCGTCGGTGCACGCGAGCACGAGCGCGCCCTCCCGGGCCAGGTGGCGCCAGTAACCGTCGCCGATGTCCTCCGCCGCCGCGAGCAAGGTGCGCTCGGGGCCAAGCCACGGGAAACGGGCGCGTCGGTACTCCTGCAGCATCGCCGCCTTCGGGCGGCCGGGCTGGGGGAAGGGCGACAGGATCGTCTGGCGGGGCTCCACGTGGTCGAAGTCGATGAGGTCGAGGTGCGCCTCGGGGGCCAGCACGCCGATCATGGCGCCCGTCAGGCCGCAGCCCACGAGCGCGGCGCGGAAGTCGCACGAGGGAGGCCGGGCCTCGCGCACGGGGAACTGCTTCATCACGCGCACACTCATGGCTCGGCGCCCCCTTCGACCGGGGCGCCGCAGGCGAAGCACCGCTGCTCCGGCGCGCCGCCGGTGGCGCAGAAGAGCGAGTCGGTGACGGTGCCGCAGGAGCAGGCGAAGACCTCGGCGCCGGGCTCGATGTCAAGGTGGCATACCGGGCACCGGGAGTGAGCGGATGCGATGGTGCGCTGAGGCCCGCGATGGTCGGCGCGCGCCGTCCAGGTCGCGGCGCCAACGGTGAGCGGCGCCTCGAGCAGGTCGAGCAGGCCGCCCATGACCGGGCGGCCGCGCGAGGTGGTCATGGGGGCCGCGGCGGGAGCGATGATGGCCCAGACCGCGGCGGCGGTCGCGAACACACACAGCGCGGCCCCACCGGCCGCCACCGGCTCGCCGGCGCCGTCGAGCCACCGCACGTCACCGGCCGCCATGGCGATGATGCGCTCATCGCCGGTGGTGCTCCTCACGTAGATGCTCGCGCTCATCGCCGTCCCCTCCGAGGACCCGTTGACCTTCAGTGATCGCGAGACGGCCGGGATCCGTCAGGTTCATCGGGTGCGTTGCACTGGATTATAGGTAGTGATGAGATAGAAGTCAAGGCGCTGAGACGAAGAATCCTTATGACGGAGCTGACAATCTCAAAAACTATTGAGACAGAATGACGCTCGCGCTGGTGACTCCTTGACATGCTGTGTGGCATTGAATAGACTTCTGTGCGGGGATCAGCGAGGAGGAGGAATGAACCAGGCCATGAACGATGAGCACGCAGCCCACACTGCAGTTACGCACGACGTCGCCGGGGCCGGCGGGAATGGGACGGGAGCGAGCGCCTCTTCGATCGACGATGATCGCGCGCGCTTCCTCGGCTATGGTCCGGAGTTGACCGCGCAGCGCGCCGAGGAACTCGCGGGTGAGTACGAGGTGGCGTGGCTTCTCGCCCTCGGGCTGGACGCCGACGAGATTGCCGAACGTGTCAATCTCTCACGTGCGAGCGTCTACAGACTGCTCCGGTCCGCTGAGGAGGACCACGGACTCCTGGACAGGCGCCCGCGTGTCGCGGTCCCGGTGGGAGAAGGCGCCGAATTCCTGTGGCAGCGCGTGGAGCGCAGCGACCTGGGGGAGCGGGTCAGGGGCCACCTCGTAGAACGCCACCGGCACGGCAGCGAGACCGCCCCCCGCGAGGTGCTGGTGGCGCCCACCGCCGGCCTGGACAAGACCGAGGACCGCGAGGAGAGATCGAGGGCCGTCGTGCGGCGCGTGGGGCATGTGGCCGCACGGCGCGTGATGCGCGGGCTGCTGGACAGCAGCGCCCGCGCGATCCGGGTCATGGGCATCAACTGGGGGTTCCACTGCTGGGCGCTCAGCCATGCTCTGCCCGCCGAGCTGTATGCTCGTCTGCCGGTGGAGCGGGCGCGAGAGCTTCGTATCTTCCCGCTGGCAGGCTCAATCGGGCTGCTTGACGAGGACCGGCAGCAGTACATAGCCGAGACCTCTGCCACCGCCAACGCGGAACGTTGCGTCGAGAACCTCACGCACTATGGCCTGGAGCCGCGCCTGCGTGCCGATGAAGAGGACGCCCCGATCCCACCACCGATCCAGTTGACGCAGCCGGCAGTCATCCCCCACCCCGTGGACGGCGGCGACTGCGAATCGTACATCAGGGAGGTCTGGCGCTACATCGCCTCGGACATGTCCGTGCAGGCGATCTTCGGCCACGAGTGGGCGTTGTCGCGTCTGGAAGGCGACGTGCCGGAGCACGATCCCGAGGGGCCGCTGCTCCACCAGGCCGATACCCTCATCACCGGTCTGAGCACCGGAGACGATTCACGGGCGGTCCGGATCGGGGCCATCTCCGAGCAGCTCGCCGGCCAGGCCAGAGCCGGCGCTGCGAAGGGGGAGATCTCGGCGCATTACTTCTCCCATGCTGAAGACAGCGAGGACTGCCGCGAGGCGCTGCGCGCGGTCAACCGTTGGGTGGTAGCGCCAACGATTGATGACTACGTGCAGTGTACGAGGCGGGCCCGGGAGACCGGCCGAGGGCTCGGCACCGTCCTGGTGGTCAGCCAGAAACGTAAGACCGCAGCAGTGGACGCGGCCATCAGCCATGGCGCGGTGAACGTGCTGGTCTGCGACGAGGAGCTTGCGCAGGAGCTGCTCGAGATCTAGGGCCCGTCCGCGCTCGTACGCGCCACCGCAGTCGCGGGGCGCAGTGGCGTGCCTACTGGATCGTGAAGGCCCGCAGACACACGGGCGGCAACTGCAGGTCGATGTCGCCATCGCGAGCCGCCAGACGCTCCCCCGTGACCAGGTCGCACAGGCGCCCGCCGCCGAGGGCATCCGTGTCCAGTGACAGGGCCTTCACCTCCGGCCCGAGGCCGGTGTTGATGACGGCCAGGAAGACGCCCTGCTCCGTCTCGTAGCGGCGGATGACGACCTCAGGGTCGTCGCAGGCATCGATGATCTCAGAGCGCACCGCCGGGAGCGCGCGGTAGGCCATGGCGAACTCGCGCGCATACTCCGGGAAGGCCCGGTTCATCTGGCCGATGCGCACGGCCATGATGAACGGGTCGCCGGTCGCCATCGCCAGCACCTCGTCGAGCATGCAGTAGCGCCCCGCCGGCTCGTTGCCGTTCAGCCCCGGGCAGTTCCAGCCGATCTCGGGATGATTGCGGAAGGCGTCCTCGTTGTAGATCCACCAGAAGCACACCGCGCAGCCCTCGCCGGTGCGGAAGTAATCGAGGAACTCGCGGTTGCCGCACAGCCACGGGTAGTGGGCGATGGCCAGGTTCCACACGCCGACGTCGCTCCGGTACAGGGGAGGATCCATGCCGACACTCATGGCGGCGATGTCGGGGCGCGTGTAGTCCTCCATCAACTCGCCCAGATGAATGCCCGACAGGTCGGGCAGCGACACCGCGCCGGGCACGAGGAACTCGTCGCCCTGCTGCTTATCCCACCAGTACAGCGGGGTGCCGAAGTGCAGGTTGTCGTCCCCGCCGTTGTAGTTGAGTATCGCGAAGATGTCGGATGGGTCCGCCGCGTGCAGCGCCCGGGCGGCGCGCAGCAGGTTCTCGCGCTTGCACCTGTAGTGGAACTCGTAGAAGTCGTCCAGGTGGTTGTCGTAGACCCATCGTCCGGCGTTCTCACCTGGTAGCCTGAGACCGTATTCCTCCGCGAAGCGCCTCAACTCGTAGTCGCTGTAGCTGATCTGCCATGCCGAAAACCTGTGCGTGAGCACCACGCCCGCGAAACTGTCGTGGTCCCCGTAGGCCGCCTCAACCTCCGCCATCAGCGCGGCCATGTCTTCCCCGACGGCGGGATGGGCCATGTCGATGCACTGGGCCTGTTCGCGGTAGTTCCATGTGCGCAGACCGTCCGCGCCCTCCTTTGTCCCCCATCTGAACCACTGCGGCGAGCCGTCGGGCCACACGGCGAGGGCCTCCTCGGGCACACGGCCCGAACCCGCATACTCCAGCAGCGGCACGATCTGCATGCCCAGCCGGTCGGCCGCCGCGAATATCGGCTCACAGACGCCGGGCTGCATGTGATAGTACGGCGGCGCCGCCTGCGCCCACGGGTTGCGGAAGTTGTCGGGAGAGTAGATCTCGCTGTCCCAGCCGACGTAGCCGCGGTCGATCGTCGAGGCCCCGCCGCCGTACGACAGCGCCAGCGGTGCGTACATATTCAGGCCCATGAAGGCACACTTGCGCAGCGTCTGGACACGGGGGGTGGCGTCCTCCTGGATGAAGCCGATCAGGCGATGCGGGAGGCCCTCGGGCTCGGTCGGCTCGGGGATGAGCCGTTCGACCGCCTCGTCATCGCCCAGCTCGTAGATGCGGATGGCGTGGACGGCGATGCCCTCGGAGAACGGGGCGGCCACCTCGCCCATCGAGTGGATCGCCACCCACCCCTCGGCACTGTAGGGCGTGATGAGCAGGTAGTGCCTGCGGTACTCGCCCGAGAGCGGCAGGTCGGTGCGCTGCATGAAGCGCTGCCTGCTGTGCGGGTCCCCCAGAGCGCTGCCGGTGTGGAAGCCGCAGCAGGCGGAGTGATCGAGCGTGGTCCAGATGAGGAAGTTGCGGGAGACGTCCTCCGGGTACTCGATGACCATGACATAGTGCGCCCCCGGCGTGAGCGCGCCCCGCCCCACCAGATAGGCGAACCATCCCCACCGATCGGTGATGCGGCACGGCCTGCCCAGGATCTCCTCGACGCGCGTGAACTCGTCACGGTCATCGCGGTACCGCAGCCACCAGTCGAAGTTGAGGCGGTCGCCGCCCCCGTAGTAGTCCAGCGGATCGGAGGTGTACTTGGTGTCCAGCCCGCGGCCGCCCTGCCGCATGAGGTGTTCGTCATCCGGGTCGCCACAGAGCACCTCATCGACGAGCCTCAGCCTGCCGAACACCGGCAGGTCGTCGGTACGCTCGGTCGCGAGCGGTCCGAGGTCCGGGACGTCGGGCAGGTCGGGCGTCACCGGCAGGCCGGCCTGGAAGCGGTGCAGTAGTTCGCCGTCGCGCAGCAGTCGGCAGATCACGCGGAAACGTGCCGCGCCGGCGTCGCGTCCTGCGGCGTACATGCGTTCAAGCTGGTGATCCGACAACGGAAGACGCACCAGCTCGGAGCGCCCCTCCGGGACGTCAACGTGGACGGCGCCCTGCTCACCCCGGAAGAAGTAGTCGAGGCACTCCCAGGCCAGTTGCATCGCACCGTGCACGTCGGCCGTGCCATTCACGCGCACCACGACACCGCCGGCGCCATCCCCCGGCTTGAGGTTCAGCGATGTCCAGCTTGAGGTGAACCGGGGCTCACCGTTACGCTGCAGGAGTGTGCCGAGCACCTCCACGGGTGGGGCCGATGCCGGGGCCGGATGCTCGCTCGGGCCCCACCGGTCCTCCGAGATGGCGGCCATCACGTCCTCGGCCACCACCGAGAACGAACCGAGCATCTGCGCGCCGACGGCTCTGCCCTCCACCTCTCCGCGCGCCTCGAACAGCACGCGCACGTCACGCGCCGTCAGCTCGGGAGCGAACCGGACCGTCACGGGAAGGTCGAGCGACTCCCCGGGCTCGATGTCGACGGGGTCGGTGGCGACGACGCGGTTGCGCTCGTCGCCCCCGGCGATGACGAGCCCCGACAGGGTGGCCGCATACGGGTTGGTCAGGGTGAGGGTGACGCGGGTCTCGCCTGAGCAGTCAGGCGGGGCGCTGTAGCGGGCCTGGCGGGTGAGATCAGGGGGCGGATGGATCACCTCGGCAGTCTCGCTCTGGACGAGGCTCACGTCATCGAACCAGGCCTCGCCGGGGCCGACGAAGCGCAGCACCACCGCCGCGGTCACGGCATCCGGCGGGGGCACGACCTCGAGGCCGAACTGCGTCCACCCGGAGTAGCCTGCGAGCGTCTCGTAGGCCCAGCCGGAGGCGAAGTGGTGCTGTTCGTCCTGGATGATCTGCCCATCGGCGTCCTGGAAGCCGACGTGGATGCGGCAGTAGCTGGTGGGGTAGATCACGCCGTGCGGGAGCGCCCACGCGGTCAGCACATAGCGCCTGCCGGGCTCGACGGGGATGTTGCGGGTGGTCCAGTAGGCATGGCAGCCGGGGTCATAGCCCTCCATGTGCACGCTGCGGCTGCCGCTGTGGGCGACGGTGTCGCTGACGTCGCCGCTGGAGCGACGCCCCCCGGGCTCCCAGAAGTTCAGGTCCCAGCCGGTGGCCCCGCCGCCGACTCCCTGCTCGAAGCTCGGATTCGGCAGCAGGTTCTCCTGCGCCCCCGCCGGCGCTGCGAGCGCGATGAGGGCAATCAGCGACACCACTGTTGTCCGAGACATCACGTGTCCCTTTCCGTCACTGCGCGACCGCATCCATGGCGGGCCATGACAACGCCGCGGCCGGGCTCGTCCTTCCGGCCTGCTCCGCCCGTCGCCGCGTGTCACGCGGTGTCTTCGCCGCGGCCGTGGCCGCACCTGCGCTTCGGGGAGGCGTCGCTGCGCCAGAGGAGGCCGTTGCTGGAGGAGCCGGCAATCTACCTCGGGAAAGGACGCCCCCACGGGCGACGCGGCAGTGCATGTCAGGCCGGGTGCTGGATCGTGGGCGCACAGAAGGCGAGGACGGCCGCCTGCGGGCGCCTGCGCCGAGCTTGCTCCGCAGCCCGGTTGATCGGCAGCAGCGAGGATGAATCACCGATGCCTGATCGCGGGCGCGAGTTCGCGATGAACGCGACACCGACGGCGTACGAGGTCGCGGTCGTCGGGGGCGGGAGCGCCGGCGTGGCTGTGGTGTGGTCGCAGGCGCCCACGGGCGGGGGGAACGCCAGGACGCACGTGCCTCGACAGCGCGGAGGCGGAGCATGGCCCACACAGCAGTGCGCGATGGAGCCCTGTTTCGGGATCGACGTGTGAAAGGAAGCTGACCATGACATCCGAGGCGGAGATCATCGAGTCGAGGGTCATCTGCAGGCAGCCGGGGCGGTACATTGGCTGGCCGACGATCGCGAAGGCCGGCGATGGCGAGCTGTTCGTGGTCTTCTCCGGCGATCGCGACGCCCACGTGGACCCATTCGGGAAGACCTGCTTCATGCGCTCGTCCGATCACGGCGCGACCTGGTCCGACGTTGTCGTGATCAACGACACCCCGCTCGACGACCGCGACGCCGGGATCTGCGTGGCCCCCGACGGCGCGCTGGTGGTAAGCTGGTTCACCTCGCACTACGACGACTACCTCGCGATGCAGCAGTACTGCGAGGGCGAGGAGCAGCGCTGGCGGGAGGCGCTCGCGCGGGTCGGCGCGGACGATGTGGCCCGCTGGACGCACGCTGACGGTGGCGCGGCCCGCGGCCGCTCGCTGGGCTTCTGGACGAGACGCTCGCCCGATGGCGGCGCGACCTGGGAGGACCCGGTGCCGTCGGTGTGCTGCACGCCGCACGGGCCGATCGCGCTCGCCGACGGCCGGCTGCTCTTCGTGGGCACCGCCAACTTCGCCCGCGAGGAAGGCGGGGCGTTCCTGGGCGCGGCCGAGTCGCGCGACAACGGGCGTTCCTGGGAGCTGATCGGGCGGATCAGCGCACTTCCGGGGCCTGCCGAGGGTGGGGCCGAGGGCTACGCCTACCTGTGCGAGCCGCACGCGCTCGAGCTTGCGCACGGCCGCATCCTCGGCATGGCGCGCTTCGAGGAACGCGGCGTTCCCGCCGACCGGCGCAGGCCCTCACTGCTGTGGCAGTTCGAGTCAGAGGACGGCGGGCGTACATGGACCGAGCCGCGATGTACCGACATCCTCGGCAAGCCGCCGCACCTGACCCGGCTGAGCGACGGCCGCATCCTGCTCACCTACGGCTACCGGCACGAGCCCTACGGCCAGCGGGCGTGCCTGTCGAGCGATGGCGGGGAGACGTGGGACTACGGCAACGAGATCGTCCTGCGCGACGACGCCCCCAACGGCGATCTGGGCTACCCGGCATCGGTGGAGTGCGACGACGGCACGATCCTCACGGTCTACTACCAGAAGGAGACGCTGAAGGAGAAGACCGTGCTGATGACCACGCGCTGGCGGGTGTAAGCGGACCGGGCAGCCGGCCGGCGCACCCGGATGCAGCTCGCACGACCGACCGACCGGTCGCAGGAGGCCACCGACCATGCAGGCGATGATCTTTCAGAAGGTGCCGAACCGTGAGGGTATCAGCCTGGCCACCGACGTCTGGTTGCCCGACGGGCCCGGCCCGTGGCCGGCGGTGCTGGTGCGCACCCCCTACCATCGTCAGGGTGGCAGTGCGCGTGGGAAGTACTTCACCGACATGGGCTACGCCTGCGTCATCCAGGACACGCGTGGCAAGTACGACTCCGAGGGGCACTTCCGGCCGCTGGAGGACGAGCCCGCGGACGGGCAGGACACCATCGAGTGGATCGCGGACCAGTCGTGGTGCAACGGCCGCGTCGGCATGACCGGCAAGAGCTACCTGGGGATCGTGCAGATTCCGGCGGCGGCCGGCGCTCATGAGGCACTGCGCTGCATCGTGCCGGGCGTGGCCCCGAACAGCTTCTTCACCGACTGGATCCGCTACAATGGCTGCTTCGCGCTGGCGAATCTGGTGCGCTGGCCGCTGGAGCACAGCGTCTGCCCGACCAAGCCCTACACCGGCCACTTCACCTGGAAGGAGTTGTGGGAGATCGGCGCGCGGGGTACGCTGGCGGATGTGGAGCGGCGCGCGGGCTTTCACTCCGCCCGGCTCCGTAAGTGGGTCGAGCGCGACTCGTATGACGACTACTGGGCCTCCATCGACCAGACGCTCATGTACCCGCAGGTGGCCTGCCCGGGCCTGCACCAGGCCGGCTTCTTCGATCACATCTCGCGCGGGCAATTCAGCTCCTTCAGGGAGCTGCGCAGGGTCGCGGCCACGCAGGTCGCGCGCGAGAACCAGCGGCTGCTGGTCGGAGCCTGGGGGCATGGGAAGTGCGACCGCACCACCTGTGGGGAGTGGGACTTCGGAGCGTCCGCGGGGATAGACGTAAACGCCTACGAGCAGCGCTTCCTTGACCTGTGGCTGAAGGACATCGACGACGGCATCTCGGACGAGCCGCCCGTGCGCTACTTCCTGATGGGCGAGAACCGGTGGGAGTCCGCCCGCGACTGGCCGCCGCCGGGGGCGCAGGTGCAGGAGTGGTACCTGGACTCCGGCGGGGATGCCCGCGGCCCGGGCAGCCAAGGGCGACTGAGCCGCGAGAGCCCGTCGGGGGCCGGGGCGGACAGCTATCTCTATGACCCGGCGGAACCGGTCCCGACCCTGGGCGGCCCGACCTACTGGGGCATGGCCGAGTGGTACCAGCCCGGGCCGGTGGACCAGCGGCCGATCCTGCGGCGCGATGATGTGCTCTACTACCGCAGCGAACGGCTGGATCGGCCGCTGACGGTCGTGGGCGAGATCAACCTCCACCTGTGGATCGCCTCGAGCGCGGAAGACACCGACTTCATCGCCAAGCTGTGTGTGGTGGAGCCGCTCGGGCGGGTGACGGTACTCACGCACGGCTCGCTGCGCTGCCGCTACCGCGAGAGCTACGGCGAGCCGCGGGCGCTGACGCCCGGTGAGCCGACGAGACTGAGCGTGCAGATGAACAACCTGGCGTACACCTTCCCGGCGGGCTCACGGATCGCGTTGATCGTCACCAGTTCCTGCTGCCCGCGCATCCTGCCCCACCCGAACACCATGGCCCCGACGTGGCAGGAGACGAGCCCGCAGACCGCGCGTCAGGAAGTGCTGCACGATGGGGAGCACTGCTCCCGGCTGCTGCTGCCGGTGATCGAAGAGTGACGGGTGTCACGGTGGAGCCCGTAATCTGAGAGGAGGCCGGCCTCATGCGCGCCGGAGCAGTCCTCGCGATGATGCTGGTGATGGCCACTTCGGCGGCGGCGCAACCGGGCGACACGCCCGAGCCGCGCAGGCTGCTGCTGTCGTGGAACACTTCCGAGTTCATGACGGTTGAGGGCTCGCGCCTGCGCCTGCAGCACCGCTATCGGCTGGACGGGCCGAACCTCTGGCTGGAGGCCGAGCGCCCCGGCTCGATGCAGCTCGAGGCCAACAGGACCGTGGGCAGCGACCCCGAGGCGGTCGGCGGGCGCTGCGTGGAGTTCGTGGACCGGCTGGACTTCGTCATCGATGTGGAGGCCCCCGGTCTGTATCAGTCCTGGACGCGCTGCTTCTTCCCCGTCGCCGCCTCCTGGAACCACACCGAGGGCATGGCGCGGGACGACATGCGCGTGGTCCAGGACCTGCAGCCCAATGACGTCGAGGCGGCCGGCAGATGGGTGTGGCGGAAAGGGCCGCAGTATCAGCTCGACGCGGGCACGGTTAACTACGTCTTCGACGGCTACCACGGCGGCGCGCGCCTGGACCGGATACTGCTCACCAGCGACCTGGAGTTCGTCCCGGAGGGACCAGGCGAGCCCGCATCGGCCAACATCGCGGCCCACACGGCCGGCCGGGCCGAGACCCGCGACCTGAGACTGGGCCCGGTCGTGCAGTGGCTGCGGCTGGAGGGTCTGCCCGCGACGCACGTGCAGGCGCAGGTCTCGCTGGATGCCGGGCAGTCGTGGCTGACGGTGCCGCCGGATGGCTCGCTGGACAGGCTGCCCACTTCGCCCCGGGATCCCGTGCGACTGCGCGTCCGGGTGCAGCTCACGCGCGATGACGTCATGGACCCGATCGTGGATGCGGTGCGCCTGGTCTACGTGCCCGGCGACCAGGAAGTCTGGACGGTCGCCAACCGTCACCTGCGCGCGAGCTTCGACCCGCTCACCGGGAGCCTGCTGAGCCTGGAGAACCTCGCGGCAGAGGCCCCGGTGCCCTACATGCTGATGGGCGAGCAGCTTCCGCTCTTCAACCTCTACGTGCAGCGGCCCGACCGGTTCGACACGCTCGTGCCGGTCTCTTCGCTGGACGGGGAGGTCAGCGGGCGCGTCTCCGCGGGCGGTCGCCGGCTGGAGATGGCGTTTTCGCTGCTCGACGATGGGCTGCACGCCTTCGTAAGCTGCGAGGCCGATGACACGCCGCTGATGCGCTGGCGGCTGCGCGTGCGCAACGACTCCGAGGCGAAGGTCTTCGCGGCGCAGTTCCCGCTGCTGCACAACCTGTGCCTGGGCGAGGGGCCCGCCGATGACGTGATGGTGCTGCCCTGGTGGGGCGCCGGCAGCCGCACCGAGGACCCGTCAAGCGCCGAGTGGACACCCTACCGCAAGCTGCTCAACTATCCGGGCGCGGCCTCGATGCAGTGGCTGGACCTGCACGACCCCTCAGGCGGGCTGTATGTGGCGGCCTATGACCCGACCGGCCGTGACCTGGAGCTGGGCTACACCCGGGACCGCGGTCGCTCGGTGACGGTCACCTTCAAGAAGTCGTTCCTGCTGGCTCCCGCCGCGCAGTGGTCGTGCGACTACGCGGTGGGCGTGCATGAGGGCGACTGGCACTGGGCGGCGGATCGCTACCGCGAGTGGGCGCGCACCTGGCAGCAGCCGCCACCCGCTCCCGCGTGGGTCGCCGACACCGACGGCTGGATGCTGCCCGACGGCGCCAACCTGTTCGGCTACCCGATGCTGCCGGTGTGCTACGGCATCAAGCGCGCGGCGCTGGGGATGAGCTGGATGCAGTGCTGGGCGCAGATGACCGAGGCCGAGAGCTGCTGCGGGCAGTTCCACTACCCCAGCCCGCTGTGGGGCACGCCGGAGGACTTCCGGCTCGCCTGCCAGGCCGTGCACGACGCCGGCGGCCGGCTGGGCTTCTACATCAACGCGCAGCTCTACAAGCCGTGGCACAACTCCGAGGCCACCAACATCGGCGGCGTGCCGACGGAGTTCATCCCCGACGAGGTGCTGGCCCCCTACGACCCGGGGTGGGCCTCGCGCTGGCAGGCGAAGGACTTCGCCGGCCGGCCCTACGACCAGCCCTCGCCCAGCCCCTTCCACGACGGGGTGCGCATGAACCCGGCGTCGAGCGGCTGGCAGGACCACCTGATCCACTGGGCCGCCGACTGGTATGTCAACGCGCTGGGCACGGACTGCATCTACCTCGACCAGCTCGCCGCGGCGCCCGCGCTGCCGGTCTACAACGATGAGCGCAGCGACTACGGCCTGTGGGGGCGGGGTTACCAGCAGATGCTCGACCGTCTGCTGGCGCGGGTGCGGCCCGAGCACCCGGGCTTCGTGCTGTGCATGGAGGGCACCAGCGAGCTGCACGGTCAGCAGGTCGCCACCTGCCTCTACGGCACCGGGGCCGACCTGTTCGACGTCTACCACTACACCTTCCCCGAGCACATCCTCATCGACTACGGAGGCTACGTCAACAGGTACCGGGAGGGCTTCCCCGGCGTGAAGCCGATGGCGCTGAACACCTTCGTGATGGGGACGCGTTTCAGCGAGTACCCGATCGATGACTTCGGACGTGCTCTGTTCGAGCTGCGCCGGCGGACGCAGTCGCTGGTCTTCCGCGCCGCCTACCGGGACACGGTGGGAGTGCAGACCTCCGACCCGGCGGTGCGCGTCAAGCGGTTCGAGCGCGACGACGCGAACTGCCGCGCCATGCTGGTGAACCTCGGCAATCTCGAGGGGAAGGCGCACGTGGCCATCACCGCCGACCTGGCCCCGGTGTCGGAGGTGGCTGCGGCGTGGATCATGGGCAGCGATGGTTCGATGGGGCGCCTCGACTACGCGAGGCAGGGCACGACCGTGACCTTCGCCGCCCCGGTCTGCGATGCCGCGACCGCGGTCTTCGTCGAGCGCATCGGCCCGCTGGTGTCTGCGGTCGATTTCCCCGCCGGCACGGTCGCAGACTCGGTGGTGAGAGGCAGAGTCGAGGTCACGAACCTCTCGCCAACTCCGATGAGCGGGAGGATCAGCCTGAGGACGCCGGAGGGCTGGTCCGGCGAGGCGGCGCCGTTCACGAATCTTCCGCCCGGCGGAAGCAGGAGAGTGCGGCTACGCGTCACCGTCCCCGCCTCCGCTGAGCGCGCCATCCATGACCTGATGGCGATGGCGCAATCATCCGATGGCGAGGACAGCCGCTATGTGGGGCTGGCGGTGGCGCCGCCGGTGGGGATCGCAGGCGCGCGGGTGCTGGACGACGGCGTCGAGGTGCACCTGGTGAACCGCGCTCCGCGGGCGGTGAGCTGCCGCGCCAACCTCGACCTGTTCGCGGGCGCCGAGGCGCTGGCGACCGAGGAGACGCTGCAACTGGGGCCCGGCGAGGAGACGACCGTGAGCTTCTCGGTTACCTGGCCCGACCTGTCGCGCGCCCGGCTGCCGCAGACGGTGCGCGTCATGGCACAGAGCGAGGGGCTGATCGCCGGCCTGCCCCTGCGCGTGGGGCCGCCGGTGATCAACGGCAGCTTCGACATGGCGCTGATCAACGAGGACAAGCCGGAGGGCTGGTCGATCTTCGGCAACCGACCCGACCAGGTGCACGTCGTCGAGGACGACCCCTTCGACGGCCCACGGTGCCTCCGCGTGGATCCGGCCCCGACCGGGCCGAACGTGGATCAGATCGTGACGCTGCAGCCGGACACCACCTACCGCGTGACCGCGGCCCTGCGCCGCGCCGAGGAGAAGGGCGTGCCGACGGTCTGGGTGACCGTGCGCGAGGGGCCGGGCCTGGCGCACTCGACGCACCTGAAGCTGCCGGCGGAGGACACCTCGGTGGACGAGTGGCACGAGGTGTCGGCGACCTTCACCACGCCGCCGGTGATCCTCTACGCCATCCTCTACGCCTGCAACGCAGGCAATGCCGGGCCGGTCTGGATCGACGCCGTCAGGATCGAGAAGGTGGCGGAGTAGCGCCGGCCGCGTCGGTGGCGCCAGGTGCGGGGCAGGGAGAGCGGGGAAGACGAGGTCGTCTGACAGGGCCATGCGCGAGCGCCCGCCGGCGGGCGTGACGGGAAGGTGCGCCGCGCCGGCCGGGGAAGTCCCGCGATTGCCACCGAACCGACCGGGAGGGACGCGATGAAGCTGGCCTACGGCACCTACGCCATGCCGACCGTGCCGCTCGAGGACGCCATCCCGATGATCGCGGAGATCGGGTACGAGGGGGTCGAGATCTGCATCAGCGAGAAGCACGGCTCCGCGCTCGACCGGCTCGACGCCGGCCGCCGCGAGCGACTGCGGCATCTGCTTGGCGACTTCGGCCTGGGCGTGCCCGCCATCTTCTTCCTCGGCGGCATGTACAGCCCGGACGATGACGCCCACCGCCGCAACGTCGAGAGTATCAGCGCCTGCGCGCGCCTCGCCCGCGACCTCGGCCTGCCCGATACGCCCGTCATCGCGGCGGGCTTCGGCGGCTCGTCCGACGACTGGCTGAGCGTGCGCCCGCGCCTCATCGAGCAGCTTCGCGACCTCGGCGCGGTGGCCGAGCGGGAGGACTTCGTCTTTGCGGGCGAGGCGCACTCGAAGGGCGCCGTCAACTCCACGGAGCGCGTGCTGTCGGTGCTGGAGGCGGTCGGGCATGCGCGCGTGCGCCTGCACTTCGACATCGTGCACTTCTTCCTCGGCGGCGAGGAGATCGCCGAGTGCGTGCCCCGGCTCGTCCCGTGGACGGCCCACACGCATGTGACCGATGCGGTGCGCCATCCCGACCGGCGCTTCGACCCGCGCCTGCCCGGCGAGGGTGAGCTGGACCTTGTGGCCTACGTGCGCGCGATGGCTGAGGCCGGCTGGGACGATTACATCACCCTCGAGATCAGCGGCATGATCTGGGGCGCGGACGGCTATGACACCGAAGCGGCCGCGCGCCGGTGTCACACCGTGTTGAGCGCCGCGCTCGATGCCTGCGGCATCGAGCGCGGCTGAGCGTGCCATCCGCCGCAGTCCCTGAACTGGAGGTCCCGACGATGGAGAAGGTCCTGCTGGTGATCGGCGACGCCGCTGAAGTGACGGACACGCTCTACCCCTACTACCGCATCCCCGAGGACGGCTACGAGATCCTGGTGGCCGCGCCGGAGAAGCGCGTGTACCACCTCGTGCAGCACGACCTGCACCCGGACTGGGACATCACCGTCGAGTCGAAGGGCTACAACTTCGCCTCGGACATCGCCTTCGCCGACATCAACGAGGAGGAGTACCTGGGCCTGGTCATCTCCGGTGGCCGGGCGCCGGAGTACCTCCGCTACGACGAGGACCTGATGCGCATCACGCGGCACTTCGGTGAGACCGGCAAGCCCATCGCCGTCGTCTGCCACGGCATCGAGATCGTGGCGAAGGCCGGCGTGATCGACGGGAAGACGGTCACCTGCGTGGCCAAGTGCCGCTATGACGCCGAGGTGTGCGGCGCGACCTGGGTGGACGAGCCGGTGGTGGTGGACGGGAACATCGTGAGTGCGCGCACCTTCCACGACAACACCGAGTGGATGCGCGAGTACATGAGGCTGCTTAACGCCGCGCGCGACGGGAAGCGGGAGTAGGCCATGGCGGACCCCCTGTGCATGCTGCTGGTCGGCTGCGGGATGATGGGTGCGCGTCATGTGCGCGGGCTGGCCGAGCTTGATGCCGTGGCCCCCGGCGCCGTGCGACTCGCCGCGGTGTGCGACCTGCGGCGGGACAGCGCCGAGGCCGTGGCGGACGAAGCGGCCGATCTGCTCGGGCACCGCCCGGCGGTCTTCACTGACCTGGGGGCGGCCCTCGCCGACGTGAGCGCTCTCGACGCCGCGGACGTAGTCACCGAGCCGCGCTCCCACGATGAGGTTACCGTGACGCTCCTCGACGTCGGACTGCACGTCATCTGCGAGAAGCCGCTGGCGCTCACCGTGGCGCGCGCGCAGCGCATGGTAGGCGCCGCCGAAAGCCACGGGCGGGTGCTGGCCGCTGCGGAGAACAACCGCCGCGACCCGATGCTGCGCCTGGCGCAGGCCGCGCTGAGGGCGGGGGTGATCGGCCGGCTCAACTTCGCGCTCGACCTCACGATCGCGCGCGGCGACCACATCATCGGCACGGCGTGGCGCCATCGGCGCGCGCAGGGCGGCGTGCTGCTGGATGTCGCGGTGCATCGGGGCTACGCCCTGGAGTGCCTCATGGGGCCGGTCAGCTCGCTCGCGGGACAGGCACAGCAGGTGCAGGCGGAGCGCTCGGGCAGCGAGTACGACGGCACGCAGGCGCACGTCGAGGTGGACTCGGAGGACTGCTTCACGGCGGCGCTGGAGTTCGAGAGCGGGGCGCAGGGCCAGTGGACGGCCCACTTCGCCAGCGCCGGCGAGACGATGAGCCACAGGCTGATCATGGGAGCGGAGGGCACGATGGCGGTGCCGGGCGAGCGCTCCGGGAGGCCGCCGCGGGTGCGACGTGGCGAGGACGAGCTGCCACCAGAGGCACTTGTTGAGGCCATGCCGGACTGGGCGCTGAGCGAGATGGAGGCGCGGCTGTTCGGGTCGGAGCGCCCGTGGTCATACTCATTGACGAGCGCCGAGACCGACCGCAAGCTGATCGCGGCGGAGATGCACGACTTCGCCCAGGCCGTACGCACGGGCCGCCCGCCGGAGGCGGACGGGATGGCCGGGCTGCGCTCGGTCGCGCTCGTGGCCTCCGTGCTGGAATCTGCCGCAGCAGGCCGCGCGGTGCGCGTCGATGAGGTGCTGTCCGGCGAGGTGCATGCCTGGCAGGACACGCTGGAGGCCGTCATCTGAGGGCGGAGGACACCCCCCGCGCAGCGATGGCAGGTCACGAACGCAGCCGCGCTGCCGGAGGAGGGAGCGATCGTGCGCGAGCTGACCGTCTGTGCCCTGCTGCTCTCGACCGGGGCCTGGGCGTGCGCGCAGTATGACCGGGAGCCCGACACCTTCTACCCGCCTGAGGATGAGGTGCAGGCCTCCCTGCAGCGCTTCCTGTCCCTGCGCAAGCTCGGCGCTTTCGAGGGGATGCTCAAGCGGCCCGAGATCGAGGCCGAGCGCGCGCGTTTCGCGGCTGACCCGGAGGGCTATCAGCGCGGCTTCCGCGAGACCGCCGACTACTGGCGCGCGCGGAGCGACGACTTCCTGCGCGCCATGCTCCCCGCCGAGAACCCGCACATGCTGGTGCCCGGCTACGCCCTCGGCTGTCCGCTGCACCTGGGCGGGGTGAGCACGCTGCAGCCCATCTGGGGGCGGCCCAACCACTTCCGCTGCACGGTCGGTCGTGAGGAGTGGGGGCCGGGCATGGAGGTCACCAACCCGGGCACCGGTGAGGCGGTCACCATCACCGACGATGGCTCGGGCTGGCAGTGCCCCGAGGGCTTCCCCAACCCCGGGACCTACTGGTTCGTCGCCGCCTACCGCCTGTCGCTGATAGGCACGCTCACTTCAAGGCCCTACCGTCCCTGGGCCGACTTCGACGGCCCCGTCACCCGCGCCGCGATCTGGTGCCTGGGCTACCTGCACGCTATCTCCGGGGAGCCGGAGTACGCCCACAAGGTCTTCGTCATCCTCACCAGGCTGGCCGATGTCTACCGCAACTACACGAGCCTGCACAACTGGCGCACCTACCCCGCGCGCGCCTACATCGAGGACCACAACTTCGAGCCCAACAACATCCACAACTGCCTCGAGGCCTACGACATGTGCTTCGAGGCCCTCGACGATGACGCGCAGATTCTTGAGTGGTTCGCGCAGACACGCGACGATCCCGACCTCAACGACGACGGCCGCGTCGATGCCGACGACATCCGCTACCACATCGAGCGCAACCTGTTCGGCTACATGTACGAGTACCTGCACCGGGCCATCCCGCTGGGCCGGGGCAACACGCGCACCACCCAGGTGCGCTCGATGATGGAGATGGCGCTCAACTTCCGCCACGACGCGCTCTTTGAGGAGTCGCTCAACGGGCGCTATGGCATCGCGAATCTGATCACCAACTGCATCTACCGCGACGGCCGGTTCTACGAGGACAGCACGGGCTACTCGGTCGGCGTCAACGCCTCCTACCTGCAGTTCGCGGACTTCATCGAGCGCTTCCGCGGGCGGGAGACATACCCCGAGGGCGTGAGCGCCGACGAGGCGCTGGGGCCGCGGCTGGCACGCATCCGCACTTTCGGCGAGCGGGCCGACTGCGCCGGGCGGCTGCCGCTGTGGGGAGACGGCGGCAACGCCCGCACGCCGCGGTTCAGCCCGCATGATCAGGCCCAGCCCTCGGTCCTGTTCGGAGACATCGGCTACGGCATCATGCGCTCCATCGGCCCCCCGGAGGAGCAACTGCACCTGTGCTTCTACTTCGCGCAATCGGGCGCCGGGCACGGCCACACCAGCCAGCTCATGATCAAGCCGATCCGCTTCGGCTACGACTTCTCCGCCGACCTGGGCTATCCGCACAACCTGTCCTCGCCCAAGCGCCACGAGTGGTACTCGTGCACCACCACGCACAACTGCGTGATCGTGGATGAGATGGAGCAACGCACCGGCTGCACGGGCTCGCTCGACCTCTACGCCGACGCGGGCTGGCTGCAGCTCACGGCGGCGCAATCGCGCGATGCCTGCGAGAGCGCGGACCTGTACCACCGCACCGCGGCCATCGTGTCCATGGGCGACGACGCCCACTACATCGTGGACATCTTCCGGGTGCGCGGGGGTGAGCGGCGCGACTGGATCTACCACATGTACTCGGGCGAGGAGTTCGAGCCGGGCTCGCCGGAGCCGCCGGACCCGGGAGAAGGCTTCCGGCTGGCGCTCGGCGGCAACCCACCGATGCAGCCGCTTCCGGGGACGCTGGCGGGCCCCGACGTCGAGTGGATGGCCGATACCGGCAATCACTACGGCGACAGCGTAGACGACCAGCCGGACCGCAAGAGCGGCTACAGCTACATCAGGGCGCTGCGCCGGACGTCCGCTGAGGGCGACTGGTCCTGTCGCTGGTACGCCGGCGGTGAGGGCGATGGCGGGCTGGCGCTGTGGATGGCGGGCGGCCCGGGGCGGACGCTCTTCCGCGGCAGCGGCGAGGGCCAGGGCGCGCCGACGCGAAGCCCCTGGGACACCTACGTCGTCGCGCGCGATGATAGCGAGGCGACCGGCTCGGACGAGAGCGTCTTCTGCGCGGTCTTCGAGCCCTTCCGGGGCGAGCCCCGCATCGAGGCCGTGCAGTGGCTGACGCTCGCCGAGGACTCACCGACCGAAGGCATGCCCGCCGCGGTCCGGGTCACCACGCCCGAGGGCAGCTTCGTGGTGTTCTCGTCGCTCGAGCGCGGGCCTCTCTACACCTTCACCGACGGCCGCGAGCAGTGGCACTTCCAGGGCCGCTTCCACGCACAGCGCGTCCTGGACGGTGGGGCGGTCGAGACCGTGGACGTCGATCCCGGGCGCGCAGAGCCGCTCGAGGGCACGGTCGAGGAGATCGACTTCGGCGCGGTGGCCGTCCGCGTGAGCAGCCCCACGCCGCTGCCCGAGGGCGACGCCCTCGCGGGCCGGCCGATCATCTTCGACGACCCCGCCTGGCCGAAGAACGCGATCTTCACCGTAGAGGCGGTGACGCGGGTCGGCGACGGGAACTACCTCGTCGAACTTACAGACCCGGGCTTCGAGACGGCCGTGGGCACCGTGGACGAGGTGGACGCCGAGGGCAACTCGGTGTTCACGCGCGACCACCTCGAGAAGCTGTTCAACTGCCACTACCTCTATGACGGCAAGCCCCTCTACACCGCGGACCTGGGGCGTTGGTTCACCATCGAGACGGCCCGCACCGGCTACTTCGCCGTGGGCGACGTGACCGTCCGCTTCCGGGAGCCCGGCGCCGCCACGCAGTTCGCCGCGGGCGATCGTTTCATCATCATGGACGTGTGTCCGGGCGCCGGCTTCCGCATTCCGATCGTCACGGTTTCAGGCTGACGGCGCCGCAAGCGATCTGATCGGACGGCACGGAGTGAGTGCTCCGCCGCCGAAACAGGCGGCAGGACAACTGACACAAGAACGTTTCTCGAAATATCATGCGCGTGTCAGACGATGGGAGGCGACGAGCCAGATGACGCGCACTCGGCCCCCCCCATCCTCGCAGGACGCCATCGCACAGGCCATGCAGCCCACCCCGTCGTCCCGCCCCTCGCGGGCTGACTGCGGCGCCACCTGAGGCGTCACCGCGGCCTTCATCGCGCCGACCGCGCCCGGCTCATGCGCTCCCAGTGCAGGCCGTCGGCGCTGACGGCGCGACCGGGCATGGGATTCGAGCGCAACTCGCCCTGGCCCATGTAGCGCATCTCGAAGCCCTCGGCGGTCGGCGCCACCTCGCACCATGCGATGTCGTCGTCGCGGCTGTCGCCGGAGATGCCCTGGCCGAAGATCGGCTCCGGATGCTTCTGCCACCGGCCGAGGCGATGCTCGACGCCGCGCCACTCGGCCAGCTCCATCCCGTCGATGAAGGTGACGCGGCGGGCTTCGGCGCTGGAGTACTGCGGCACCGGGTGCCGGTCGAAGTAGAGCTCGTTGGCGGCGAAGGTCATGACTCCAAGGGCGGGCTGCCCGCAGGAGTCCTTCTGAACGAGCATCGTGCGCGACAGGCAGTCGTACGGCCCGCGCGCCTCGTAGTGATCGCCGAACGTCTCGCCGCCGAAGCGGGCGAAGTAGACGTGCCGGCGCGTGGTGTTGAGCCAGAACATCCACGGCACGCCGTGCAGGTCAACCGCGAGGCTCGGCCGCCACAGCTCCTCCATGTACGTCTCGAAGCTGCCCGAGCGCCCGCTCGCGATCAGGTTGGTGCTGACCCGGCGCTTGATGATGATCTCGGACGAGCGCAGCAGATCGTGGATCGCCCAGCGCGCACCATCGTGCAAGGCATAGGAGATGGTCGAGCCGCCGCCGGGGCGAAGCCGGGCGTAGCGCTCCGGGTGGCGCCGCAGGTCCAGCTTCCCTTCGCCCTGGCAGGCGATGAGCACGGTGCCTGCGGGTGTCGTCGCGATCGAGGGCCACGAGGAGCAGAAGTGCGCCACCATCTCGTCCCCGGCCCGGCCGGACGCGTCGGTCCACGTCTGGCCATCCGCCGAACGCGTGTAGTAGACTCGACGCGTGCGCTCGAAGGCGACGTGGCGTGTCCCGCCGGGATCGATCCACACCGACGGCTGCTCGGCGCCCGCCGCGACGCGGTTGACGGCATCGCCGCTTCGCCCGGGATGTAGACCGCAGGCTCGCCCGAGGGCAGCCACGCGGCATCGCACTGCAGCCGCCAGACGCCGGACGCGTCCGAGTGGAGCACCGTCAGGCGGTCGCTGACGTCGGCGCGCTGGCGGCGCGGCACCCACGCCTGCAGATCGTCATCGAGTCCGGGCCGCTGAAGATCCTCTACTTCATCGAGCCGATCGAGCGGCCCATGCATGCGCGCCCGAACGTCTGGCTGTGCGCCGCCAACCTGTGCAACTGGCTGGGCCTCGAGCGCCTGTGCGCGGCCGGCCTGGGCGACCGCCTGCTCTTCGGCACGCACGCGCCCCGCTTCAACGCGCACGTGGCCATGGGCCGGTCGCCATGGATCGCATGAGCCCCGACGAGAAGCGCGCCCTCGCCGGCGAAAACCTGCGGCGACTGCTCGGGCTCGCGGCGGCTCCCGCGCAGTCGGAGGAGGCCTTCAGGCCCGTTGAGAGCCTACTCCTCCGTGATGAGGGTCATTGTCGCGTAGGCCGCCAGCGCCACGTCGCTCCTCTCTCCGTCGATGGTCACCTGCACCGTCCGGTCCTCATCGGCGAAGTTCATGAGCAGCACCAGGATCCTCCCGTCGTTCTCGAACGCGGCCCAGTCGAAGCGCTCGAGGCCCTCGACCGTCACGCGGTCGTCGCACCGCTGCTCCTCGCTGAAGTAGTCCGCATACTGCGCCATGATCTCAGCCGCCTCGGAGACGGCGTAGAAGCCCCCACCGGTCATGGAGGCCAGCTGCCAGATCAGCACACCGCGACAGCCGCTCTGCACGAACTGGCGCAGGATGCGGTTCCGGTAGGCCCGCTCATCGGGCGCCGGACCGGCGTCGGTGTTGTGCATCCGGTACCACCGCTCGGCGCCCATCAACGGCGTGTCGCCGAGCGCCTCGACGGTCGCGCGCACGCGCTCGAAGTCGCCTCCGTAGCCGGCGATGGCGAAGTCGATGTGTGGCGCCAGCAGCGTCCAGTCAACGCCGTAGTGCCTCTTCGTACGCTCGGACTGGAAGCCCGAGTAGACCGAGAACTCCACCGGCCGGTCCGCCCTGTGCACGATGTCCCGCAGCCGCCCGGCCATCTCTGCGTTCTGGGCGCAGCGGAAGCTGGTCCACTCATCGGGGTACTGCTCCAGCAGTATCCGCGCGCTCAGTGGCTCCCCGGCGTCGAGCCCGGCGAACCGGCGGAAGGCCGCCAGGCAGCGCTCACAGGTGCAGAACGTCGGCGGGTCGATGACGGCGTGCTCCAGGTCCCAGTCCACCGCGTCCAGGGGGTAGCTGTTGAGCACCTCGAGGACCCGGCGCTCCAGCTCGCTCATGATGGGCTGCCCGTCCGCCAGCAACCAGGTCGGGCACACGATATCCTCCAGACGGTTGCCGTCGAAGTCCACCGCGAGCACCTCAGGATGCTGCTCCAGGAAGGCCTCCACCGCCGGAGTGAGACGCCCCCCGTGGCGGCCGTAGCGCGCGCTGTACTCATCCCATCCCAGCACCCACCACACGTGCGCCCCCCTGTGCAGCAGGTGCGGGTACAGGTTGTTGTCGCGGAAGCCGAACACCCACGTCATGCCCGACGCCCACGCGTTGTCCGCGAACGCCTGCACCACAGTCGGGTTGTAGAGCCACTGCCCGCTGTAGCAGGGCGTAATGCGCACCCCCTCCGGCCGTACGTTCTTCAGCGGCGGGAGCATCACCAGCCGGCTCCTGCGCGGCACCTCCGTCACCGCGCCGTCCAGCGACTGGAAGTAGGTGTACATCGCCAGCTCCTGCCGCGGCGCGTCCGCGGGCGCGCGGAACAGTAGCCCGACGATCTCCCGCGCGCGCTCAGAGCCGAGCGCCTCACATTTCATGTCAAGCTCGATGACGTACTGCCGGCCCACCTCAACCGGCACGGTCCCGCCATTGAGCCACACCGCCTGCGCCCGGTCGGCCTTCGCCGGCGTGGACACCAGCTTCGCACACATGGAGCCGTCGGGACCCTCCGGCTTGATCGCCGACTGGCCCTCCCACACCTCGCCCTCGAAGTCCCCGATCCCGATGAGGTCCTCGTCGCTGCCCTTCTCGTGCATCACCACGTTGTCCACCCACCAGGTGCCGGTCACCCCGCGATCGCCCCACTTGATGAGCACCGGGGTGACATCGACCACTCCCGGGTAGGCGGTTACGGTCATCTCCGCGTGGTGCCAGTCCTCGGTCCCGCCGGCCTGTATGGTCGGCTGGTAGTGCGCCGGGCTGTCGGTCGCCGTCCCCCACCGCAGCGACACCTCCATCCCCTCATGCGGCACGCGCTCGTAGGTCACATAGTAGCGCGCCATCCGCACTCCATCGCTCTGGAAGGTGCCCGCCTTCGTCACCGTCGGGTTGCCGCCACCGACCGGCTCGACCGCCACATACTCCAGGAAGTCGGGCACCTCCACCACCATCCGGTAATCATCCATGGGCAGCCCCATGGGCGCGTGCACGTAGGGCCTGATGAGCTGGGCGCTGTCGCACGGGAACCGGTAGGTATCGTTCGGCGGGAAGAGCTGCTTCTGGTCCGCGCCGGCGTAGAGCATGCAGATCAGGCGGGCACGCTCCGCCTGTTCCCCCGCCCACAGGCCCTCATCAGCGGCGCTCGCGGTCTGCATGCCCTCGGCGGTCAGCGACCGCCGCCAACCCTCGCCGGCGGTCTCCGGGGCAACCAGCCACAACGGCTCGACCAGGCGGTCACCGGCGGTCAGCACCGGCCTGACGGCGGGGTCGTCGCCGGTCGCCGATGCCTCGATCGCCAGGTAGTTCGGCCCCTGAGCCAGCCGGAGCAACGTCTCCTCCTCCACCGCCACAGGCGTGCCGTTCAGGTACACCGTCGCATCGGCGTTCGTGGTGGCCAGGTCCAGGTACACCATCGCCGCCGCCACCCGTTGCGGGATGGCCGCCGACCGCGCAAATGTGCTGTCGCCCGCCCGGAGCACGTAGCTCACCAGGTACCGGCCGCTCTCAAAGGCAGGCTGCGGGATGCCCACCGCCAGCGTGTGTCGCCCGCCCCCTTCTGTTGAGGCGGATTCGTGCTCGTCGCCCGCGCTGACGGTTGCCTCCCACACCACGTCTTCCGCGTGTGCGCCCCGAACCGTCCCGTCCAGCACCTGCTCGCGGTCCCGGCTCATCAGCTCGATGCCCGACAGCGCGGGCCCGCTCTCGGCGAAGCACAGGAGGCCGAACTCGTCGGGCTGATGGAACTCGCCCTGCAGACCACTCCAGGTGGACCATTCCTCGACCGCGGTTCGCTCCCGCGCGAAGTTGGCGCGCCACTCACCCTCCGGCCCCGCGCCCAGCGCCGCGAACGGTATCGCCATCTCCACCACGTAGCTCCCGGTGCCGCGCCGGGCCATGCACCGCCATTCAGTATCCCATTCCGCGTCCACCGAGGTCTTCTCGATGCTCCCCGTCCCTGAGTTGGCCGCGAAATGGTAGTAGTATGCCATCCCCGGCGGATGCAGGAACACCTCCACACAGTCATCGGCGAACACGCGCGCATCACGCCCGGTCTCCTCCGCCCGCACGCGGTCCAGCGCATTCAGCTTCGGCTCCAGGAAGCGGTCGAAGGCCTCCATCGCGATGTACAGGTTCTCGTCATCCCAGCACACGCGCGCCTGGGTCCGGGCCTCGGGCAGACCCCGACCGGTTGCCGACAGAAACGGCGAGGTGACGTTCGCCGCCAGCCAGCACCCGTCGGCCAGCTCGCCGTCAATCCGCGGCGGCTGCTCGGCACGGTAGGCGGTGATCAGCGGCTGTCCGTACGCAGCCGCCGCCAGACACAGGGCGCACACTACACTGCACCAATGCCGCATGCTCACATCACTCACCTCAGAGACTGATACCAGGCCGTCACGCTCCCACCGTCAGATCTGATGGATCGATGGGCCGCCGCACGCTGGAACCGCTAGCCCTCCGGCTCGCCCGGCTCATCGGGGAGACGGACCGCGCGTGCGTCGTCGAAGATCACCACGTCGCCGGGGCCCTGGCCGGTGGCGGCGGGGAGCAGCACCGCCTGGCCGGCCCCGTCGGGCACGGTCGCCACCACCATGAGCTGCTGCCAGCGGTCGGCCCCGCCCTCACCGTCCACGTGCAGGCCCGCCTCATTCGCGGTCCAGGCGCCCTCGGCGTCGCGCCAGCGTACCAGCAGGCGCGGGCTCTGCTCGCGGGAGCCGGTGCTGCGCGCCCAGATCGAGACGAACCAGCGCTCCCCCGGCGTCACCGGGATCGGCTGAATGAAGCAACCGTCGCGCGCGCCGGAGATGCGCACACACCGGGGCCCGCTCCTGCCACCCTCGGCCTCCCACGTCAGGCCCTCGTACGCCCCGTCGATCTCCCACTTCGACCACCCCGGCGGGGTGTTCGTCGCCACCCAGTCGAGGCCGGCGGGCGCCTCGCCATCGCCGGCCTCCTCGAAGCCCGGGTTGACGCACGCGTTGGGCGCATCCGGGTGCGTGGTCGCCCAGTGCATCGCGCGGACGGTGAAGCCCAGGCCCTGCGGCGCGCGCGCCACCAGGTCCTCGATCGCGGACGCGCCGACCTCGTCGCCGCGCGCGATCAGCGCCGCAAAGGCCTGCGCCGGAGCGCTCTGCAGGTAGGTGCGCCACGAGGCCAGCCGCTGGGGGCGGGGGCCGAGGATGCGGGTGTAGATGCCCGACAGCAGCTCATCGTCGCGGATCGACTCCCAGACGCGCTCGCGCCGCGCGGCGGCGTCGAGGAACTCGCCCAGCACGCCGGCCAGCTCGTCGGCCGGAACCGTCGCAGAGCCGCCCAGTGCATGCACACGCCGCGCGAGCCAGTACTCCTCGAGCATGGCATCGGCCAGCCGGAAACCCCGGGAGACGAAGTTGACGCGCGCGGCATAGGGCTCGGTGTCCCGAACCAGCCGCCACGCCTCCCCCAGCGCCTCCCGGCAGGCCTCCAGGTCGGCCGGCTGCCACAGGTCGAGCTGCTGGATCACGCTGCTCAGGCCCTCGAACCAGCGGCCCGGGCGCTCCGTCATCATGACCGCTTCGAGCCGGTCATAGAAGCGCTCCATGGGGGCGCTGGCCGGCCCGAAGAAGCCGTCGTAGAACTCGCCGAGCACCGCGTCGGCGTCCTGCCGCGGGTCCCACATGAGCTTCGCGCGCAGGTACATCTGCGGCCCCGCATACCACCACGTGGGGAAGGCTTCGTTGGTCACCGCAACCGCACCGATCTCGTCGTAGAAGCGCAGGGAATCGGCCATCAGATGCGGATACACGCGCGGCATGGTCCAGGTCAGGCCGGTGTAGTCGTAGGTCCCGAACGCCCCCGCCGCCTCGGCCCACGCGCGGGCGAACTCCTGGTCCGCCCGCCGGTAGGCCGGGTCATGCCACTGGCCGACGTCCTGGGTGATCACCACCAGCACGTTGTCCGGCAGCTCGACATTGACCGGCGGCGCCTCGACCTTGCTGTAGGCGATGCAGCTTACGTACCTGTCCGGATGGGTCTCGGCGATGCCCTCGGCCACCTGCCTGACGAAGGTGAAGTAGCGGTCGGAGAGCATCGGGCGCCCCCGGAAGGTCGCGCCGGGGATATCAAGGGCCGTGCAGCGGTCGCACTGGCAGAACTCGCCGCTGTCGTTCATGCCCACCGAGAAGAAGTTCGCCTCGGGGTGCTCGGCGAACCAGCGCCGCCCGGCCTCGATGGTCAGGCGCACCACCTCGGGGTTGCTGGTGCACGGCTGCCAGTTCTGCGCGTGGTCGGTCTCCGGGATGCGCCGCACGCCGTTGATGAGCGGGAAGTACTCGGGATGCGTCTCGCCATAGACGCTCGCCGGGAAGATGGTATACAGATTGTGCGAGTAGCGGTTGAAGGGCACGTTCAGGTCATGGCTGGTGATGCGCACCCGCCGGCGCCAGGCCTCGCCCTCGCCGAGGATCGACGCGTCAATGCCGTGGTTGCGCCGATTGACGAAGCGCGGCTCCACGCGCCGGTTCATCGCCGGGATGGTGACCGTCGGCAGATCGGGGACGTTCTCCCCCAGCTCGGTGGGGATGAACCAGCGCACGCCCAGCTCTTCGAGCAGCCAGTAGACCGCGTTGAGCGTGCCCTCGGGCACGTTCCCCGCCAGTACCAGTCGGTCGCCCGCGCACTCGACCACGAAGCCGTCGAAGGCCAGTGAGGCCAGCTCGGCCTGCGCCGCCCACGCCCTGTCGGGCGCGCCCAGCACCACCAGCGACCCGTCCGCGGATGGCTCCGCGACGACCGGCAGCGTCGCCCCGGACATCCTGCCCAGGTACAGGTTCAGCTCCTCGGCGGCCAGCGCGGTCGTCTCGTCCGGGTCTGCCGGCATGATCCGCGCGGCCGGCTCACCGTCGCGGACGAGCGTCAGTTGGGCCGCGGCCGGCCCGGCGGCGGCCGACAGCACCAGCGCGGCGAGTGCGATGTGTTTGAGGATCATGATTGTGCGCCTCCCCGAGACCAGGTTGAGCGCCACGCCCTGCGCACGAGGCTTCTCCGCCCCGGCGTGGGCACCTGCGCGTGCGGTAGCGTCTGGTTGCGAGGAAGCCCCGGTGGAGAACCGCCCACGGCCCGGCATGCCCGGCGCGCCGGGCCCACCGGTGGCGGCTGCGCACACAGGACCGGCGTGGCGGGCGAGCGAAGTGCGCGCCGTGGCGGCATCTGCGCGGGGAGTGAAGAAGCCGCGGGGCCCTGGTCAACGTGCCCCGAACTGCGCTGAGGCCCTTGACCGGGTCGATCAGGGCCCTCCGCCCAATCGCACGATCTGGTAGGCGATCCTGTTGCGCCGGCGGTCGTAGTCGGCCAGGTCCCAGCCATTGGGAATGTTGAAGCTGCCGCCGACCGTGCCCGCGCCCGAGGAGTCCGTCGCCGTCTCCTCCCACCGGCACTCGATGTAGCGGTTACGCGCGCGAAGCTGCTCCATGTCGAGGCTGGAGGCCAGCCCGGTCAGCACCGCCCGGGCCTGCTGCGCGCGCTCGTGCCGTCCGTCCGCCTCGGCCCGCTCAATGGCGTGCTCGAGGGTCTGCAGGTAACGCAGGTCGTCCACGCCTTCGCGGATGCACTCCCACATCAGCGACGGGCCGCCCGGGATGTCCGCATGGGGCGTCTCCGGGTAGCGGTACATCATGTCGGTGTAGCTGCCATCGAGGCAGTTGAGTGGATTGCCGGCGGCCTGCTGGTACTGCCAGAGCAACTGGCCCGTCACCTGCTCGCGCCACACGAACACCCCGTAGGCGAGCCGCATCGTGGGCAGCTCCGGGAAGAAGGCGGCGTCGTTGATGTTGTATGACCACAGCTCCTTGCCCCACTCGGCGACCTGCTGCTTCATGTTCCCCCACCACCAGCCATCCGGCTCGAACCAGATCGGCCTGGTGGAAAAGCGCTGGGTGAAGATGTCGATGAAGGGCAAAGCGCGTTCCAGCGCGTCCTTCAGCCGTGGGTCGTCCGTGGAGAAGGGGATGTGATCCACCTCGACGGCGCCGCCCGCATCCTTGATGAGCCGCGACTCGACCGCCCACCGCTCGATGTACGCGGCGTTGGGGCGGTGTCCGTAGGATCCCGGCTCATCGACGGGCTGGAACACGATGCCCGGCCAGTTGCGCCGGTCGGACTGCTGCAGCACTGACCGGATGATCTGGCGGTAGAGATCCTCGAACTGCGCCGACCCCACCTCCGCCTGCTCGCCGCACCAGGCCCAGATGTCACCGTCCATCAGCCACAGCAGCGGGCGGGGGAAGCCCGCCTCGCGGTATGCCTCCATGACCTGCTCGAAGCGGCTCGTGCCGTCGAAGCGTACCCGTGCCACGCCGTCCGCCAGGTCGATGGTCCCGTTCAGGCCGCCGCAGTAGCCGAGGGTCGTCATGCCGTGACCGCGCATGTCGGCGAAGCGATCCCGCAACCATGCGCCATCGGCCGTCGCCGACCAGAGCTGATCGTACATGCCCAGCGAGACGCCCTGCACCTCGCGCAGCTCGAAGGGATGGACGCGCAGGATGAGAGCCAGCGGCGAGGGTGCGGCGTCCTGCGGCGCGACGGTGATGGTGCCGGCGTACTCGCCCGCAGGCGTGTCCGGCGGCACATGGATCGTCAGCCAGAACTGCTGAGTGCGTCCTGCCGGGACCTCGACCTCTGATACGGCCTCCAGCAGCGTCGGCGCGCGCATGTAGACGCTTCCGCGGAAGCTCGTGCGCAGGTTGCGGCAGGCCACGGCGGCAACGTCGATGGCGCCGTTGCCGATGGCGCCCGCGCCGCCGGTCAGATCGCTCACGCTGACCCGGACGGGCCCCAGATCGCGGAAGAGAAGGTTACGGGCTCGTACTCACCGCGGGCGGCGGCCACACGCAGCTCCGACACCACGTCCGCGGTCGCCGGTATGGCGTCCGGGAAGACGAGGTCCAGGTAGGGCCGGGCGGTGATCACGTAGCCGCGGCCGTCGTCGCCCGCCGGCGTCCCTGGCTGCTCCGGCACGTGCTCGAGTTC
>JALGUJ010000188.1 GCA_029820945.1 Candidatus Zipacnadia bacterium
GCGAAGCTGGTCGCGGCCACGCGCGAGGCGGGCGGCGAGTGGCTGGAGCACGTCGAGGTCTTCGACGTCTACACCGACGCCGAGCGCGTGGGTGAGGGGCGCAAGTCGGTGGCGCTGAGCCTGAGCTTCCGCCACCCCGAGCGCACGCTGACCGACGCGGAGGTCGAGGAGAGCATGGAGGCGATCCGCCGGCATCTCGGCCGCAGGCTCGGCGCGGAGGTCAGGACGTGGTAGGAGCCGGCAACCGCGAACCGGCAATCGGGGAACGGCGAACGACACCCCTCCTCCTGCCCGAGCTGTGCTCGGGCTGTCCCGCTCGGACGACCGCTGTGTCATGGTCGTGAGCCGTTGTGGAGGGGCGGGCCTACGCGCCCGCCCGGTCGTTGTCGTCGCGCCGCCCGCGGTACCTGCTTCGCAGGACACAGGGCGCCAGGGCTGCAACCACAACGGCCGAGGACAACGGCATCCGCCGACGAGGGCGTCGGCGGCACACGGCGTCGGCGGCACACGGCGTCGGCGGCGCACGGCAACCGGCAACCGGCAACGGCGGACGTCGATGCCGTCAGGAGGGGCGGCGTTCCCACGCCGCCCGGTCGTTGCGTTCCCACGCCGCCCGGTCGTTGTCATCCGCCAACGGGGGCGTTGGCGGCACACGGCGTCGGCGGCACACGGCAACCGGCAACGGCAACCGGCGGACGTCGATGTCGTCAGGAGGGGCGGCGTTCCCACGCCGCCCGGTCGTTATCATCCGCCAACGGGGGCGTTGGCGGCACACGGCGTTGGCGGCACACGGCAACCGGCAACGGCAACCGGCGGACGGGCGCACCGCATCGCCGCCGCCGTTGCCGTTGGCTGGTAGCTGGTAGCTGGTGACTGGCGACCGACAACCGCCGTTCAGTAGTAGTACTGGCTGTAGCTGCCCAGGCGGGCGCCGCGGTTGCCGACCGTCCAGTCCTGGTCCTCGAACGGGAAGGCCTTGATCCCCAGGTTCAGCCGCAGCTCGTCGGCCTCCATGTTGTACGTGACACTCGCGATCCAGCAGTGCAGGTCGCGCGTCAGGCGCAGGTTGAGCTGGTCGAGCTCGCCGCGGTAGCCGCTGTAGGTGGCGATGCCCTCGAGCCGCCACCTCGGGTCGATGCGCCAGTCGAACTCCAGGTCGGCGTCGCTGAGGTCGTCGCCCTCGATGTCGTAGCGCGACGATAGCGCGACGTAGACGTCCCACGGCGTGGCGTGCGTCCAGCGCACGCTCACCGGGCGCCAGAATGAGTCCTCGATGGAGTACCCCGCCACCAGCTCAACGCGATCGCGCGGCGAAGTCACCAGCCAGCTCCGCAGCCTGAGCTCCTGCCAGCGGTTGTCCACGAAGTCGTAGCCGCTGCCGACGTCCAGGTACGACCGGTCGCGCGTCTGCTGGATGACCGACAGCGTCAGGTCGTTGTACTTGCCGCCGTAATCGCGACGCAAGGGCGAGTAGCCCTCAACCGTCGCGTACCGGTGTGCCAGGCGCGAGAACCAGTCGCCGCCGTACTCGCCATCGAGGTTCAGCGACGTGCCGACGCGGTAGCGCGCGGAGCCATCGTCGTAGAAGGCCTGGTCGAAGGTGCCGGTGGTGGTCATCGTGAGGGCGTCGCCGAGCTGAGTGCGGCCGCCGCCGAGGTGGGTCTCGATGGCGGTCATCGAGATCTCCTCCTCATCGGGGTACTGCACGAAGTGCCCGGCCTTGAGGGTAGCGCGCATGGGCACGACGTCGAAGACTCGCCAGTCGCCCAGCCGGCGGCTGTCGGTGTTGAAGACGATCTCGGGCAGCCGGTCGAGTCCGTAGTTGCGGCCGCCATCGCCCTCGACATCCCACTGCTGCTCGGCAGCCAGGGCCCAGTCGAACCAGTCGCGCCGCTGCTGGAACTGGAAGTCGGCCTCGAGCGTCCCGGTGGCGGCCAGATCGCCGTACTCCGAGCGGCGCAGGACCGCGCGCAGGTCGTAGCCGGCGCCCGCGCCGAGGGTCTGCCGATGGCTGAAGTTGGTGGTGAAGCGCGTGCTGGACGAGTACGTGCTGTCGGTGCTCGAGCGATCGATGCCCAGCGAGCTCGTCGAGTTGTCGCCGCGGTGTCGCAGCGCCAGGTTTCCCGCCAGCGAGCGCGTCGCGCCCCAGTAGCCCGTGTTCTCCTGCAGGCTCAGGTTCAGGTCCGAGGTCAGGCGGTCGGAGATCTCCCACGAGTGCCGCGCACGGCCGCTGAAGGCCCCCTCGTCCGGCTCATAGAAGAGCGACGCCTGGCCGCTGTGCGGGCCGGTGCGGAAGTAGTGATCCGCCCCCACGCCGATGCCACGCTTCTCCGTCAGGTGCAGCCGGACGTAGCTGTTCATGGTGCTGCCGGTCAGGTAGAGGTAGGCGAGCTTGGCGTAGAAGCCCTCAACGCTGTTCTGGCCGAACTCGGGGAAGAAGCGGTTGTTGCGGCTGCGCTGCGACAGCACCAGGTCCCACGGGAAGCGAAACAACGTGGTGCCGAGGATCTCCAGGCGCGGGCGCTCGAGCGCCACCTTGTCGTCGCCGATCAGGCGGATGTGGTCGGAGTGCAGTCCGTAGTGCGGATGTTCGAGGTCACAGCTCGTGGCCACGGCGTCAAAGGCGTCGATCACCTCGTCGCCCTCGACGCCGCTCACGCTCTCGGCGCGCACGTAGATCGGCTCGGCGACGCCCGTCTCGAAGAAGCTGGGCTCGAGCGTCGTGCGCGCGCCGAGGACCTCCCACTCCTCGGTGTCGAAGTTGATGCGGATCAGGTCCGCGGTGGTCTCGATGTCCTCGCGCGTGATGACGACGTTGCCGCGGAACTGCCCCCAGACGCCGTCCTCGTCGATCTCGGCCTCGTCGGCCGTCAATGTGAGGTCGCGATAGCGCACCACCACGTTGCCCTTGGCGACCGTGGCGCCGCTGTGGTAGTAGACCTCATCGGCGTCGATCAGGATCTCCTGCTCGGAGGGCTCCGGCCGCCAGTCGGCCTGGTCCTGAGTGGGCTGCCCGTCCGCGGCGGCGTCGGTCGGCGGCTCGCCTTCGATCGCCCCCGGGACGCCGTCCTCTGCCTCGGCCGGGGTCGGCTCGCCGACGGCGGTCGCGTCGGCGCTCTCGGGGCTTGGCTCGTCGGGAGCGGCCGGCCGGGGTGCGTCGGCGGGAGGCGTGGTCCTGGGCTCGGCGGGGGCGCCATCATCGGCGTCGATGAGGACCTGCGCGACCATCCCGCGGGTGGGCGCCCCGTCGGCGGCCGGCGGCCGAAGGGCGAGGGCCGCCAGGGCGAGCCACCAGGTTGTGTGCAGGATCGTCCTCATCGCTCGCTCCGTGTCGCCGACGTCAGCGAAGTCGGGCCGCGCCGAGCGCCGCTGCTGCGAGGAGGACTGCGTTCTGCGCCCAGGCGGCCACCGGAACCGGCAGCGCGCCGCCTTCGCCAAGCGCCCTGGTCCAGATCATGACCAGGAAGTAGCCGAAGGTGATGACCATCGCCGCCAGGATGCCCACCAGGCTCTGGCCGCGCGCGAAGCGCAGCGTGACCGGCCCCGCGAGCGCCGCGAAGATCAGGCACGAGGCGGCCATCGCCAGCCGCCCGTGCAGCTCCAGCGCGTACGACCGGCCGTTGCCCTCGCGGATCTCCTCGGCGCGCCGGTGCTCATCGGCGAGCTCGCGCAGCGACATCTCGGACATGCCGGTCGGCCCGGGCATGCCGCTCGTCGCGGCCCCCACCTGCCGCAGGTCCACCTCGACGCCGGCGCTGCGCAGCGTGGTCAGCCCCATGCCGTCGAAGTAGTAGAACCTGGCGCCGGCGGGATAGAGCCGGTCGCCGCGGAAGACCGCGCGCGGCGCCGCCGACACCAGCGGGTAGTCGCCGGGCTGCGTCTGGAAGACCATCACGTCGCGCAGCTCGCCGGGCACCGGGCTGCGCTCGCCAACGAAGATACTGATGCCCTGCCCGGTGTCGGTGAACCGGCCGGGCTCGAAGGCCAGCGACTGCCGCCGCAGCACCATGTCGCGCACCAGCAGCTCGGCCTGCCGCTTCGACCACGGCACCGCGCCCTCGCTGATGGCCAACGTGGCGAGGCTCGCCAGCAGCCCGAGCAGCCACATCGGCCACAGCACGCGGCCAAGCGTGATGCCCCCGGCGCGCATGGCGACGATCTCGTTGTCGGACGCGAGGCGGTTGGCCGCCAGCGAGCAGCCCATCAGCGTCGCGATCGGCAGGGCCATGACCGCGGCGTCCGGCATCTGCAGCGCCACAAAGCGCAGCACCGAGGGCAGCGGCACGCCGTGCTCGACGATCACCTCGACCACGGTGAAGAGCATGTGGCCCGCGATCAGCACGATGAATGCCAGCAGTGCCACCGCGAAGGGTCCGATGGCCTCGACGAAGATGTAGCGATCAGCGATTCGCATGGCGACACGCGGCGCCGCTCAGCCGCCGCATTGTGTTCTGAGGCTCCGGCGGCGCCAAAGGTTCCCACCGAAGACGCGGGCGGCCGGGACCCGCGGCCCCGGCCAGAGGAGGGTTCGGCGTCTGGGGCCCGGACTCCTCCGCCCCGGCCGCGGCAGGGCATGCGCGGTGCGCGGCGAACCAAGGCGGGACGTGCAGCCTGCAGCAACCTGGGGCGGCGCCGATGACATCGAAAGAGCGAGTGATGACCGCCCTTGACTTCCGCGAGCCCGATCGCATCCCGATGACGGGTATGAGCTTCTGGGGCGAGTTTCAGCAGGCCTGGCGAGAGGAGACCGGCGGTGACCCGGCCGGCCTCGACGACCACTTCCTGGTGGATGTCGCCATCGCGGTCGGCGACGAGACCGCCTACCCGAGTCTGGCCGGCGAGCTGGGCACCGACGGCGAGTACACGCTGCAGCGCGACGGCTGGGGGCAGGTCAAGCGCATCCGGTCGGGCGCCTCGTTCTTCGAGCAGATGGAGGTGGCGTACGACGACCGCGGGGAGCTAACGCACGGCGAGTTCGAGCCGGCGGACCTGGAGCGCCGGTACGCGCACGTAGACGCCGTCATCGACGCCCGCAAGGAGCGCTACTGCGTCTTCGTCAAGACCGGCGGGCCCTTCATCCGCACCGGCTTCATGCGTGGGGAACAGCAGTGGCTGATGGACCTGGCCGCCGACCCGGTGCTGGCGAGCGAGATGGTGATGCGCACCACGCACCACCTCATCGCGATCGGGCTGGAGCAGTTGCGGCGCTGGGACCTGTACGACACGGGTGTGTGGATCTTCGACGACATGGCAGCGACCAAGGGCCCGATGTTCTCGCCCGCCACCGCCGAGCGCATCCTGGCTCCGGCGTGGCAGCTCATGGTGGAGAGCTTCAAGGCCGCCGGCGCGGCGAAGGTCATCCTGCACAGCGATGGCAACATCGGACCCTTGCTGGACCTGTTTCTCGACTTGCTGGACCTGTTTCTCGACCTTGGCTTCGACGGCATCAACCCCGTGGAGTACCACACGGGTCTGCACCCGGTCGAGCTGCGCGAGCGCTACGGGGAGCGGCTGGCGCTGCTGGGGGGCCTTGACAACGCGATCATCATGCCGCGCGGCGACCCCGACGAGCTGCGGCGGCACGTGCTTGAGGTGCTCTCAGCGGGCGTCGGCGGAGGCCTGGTGATCGGCACGCACTCCATCGCCCCGGACATCTCGGTGGCGACGATGAAGCTGGTGCGGGAGCTGATCATCGAGTACGGGACGTATCCGCTGCGGCTGCCGTGAACGGCAGTTGTGAGCTATCAGTTGTGAGTTGTGAGTTGCCGGCAACGGCGCCTCAAGCCGATGTTGCCGTTGCTCGAAACTCGGAACCCGAGACTGCCCCCGGCCTCGGTATGGTGAAGCAGAAGCTGCTGCCCTCGCCGAGGCGGCTGTGCACGGTCACCCGGCCGCCGTGGGCGTGGGCCGCGAGCATCATGTTCTGGATGGCGCACGCGGCCGACGCGTTCGTCATGGGCGGTGCCGTACGGGGCCCGGCGCGCGGCGCTCCTCGTCCCACACGAACGGCGGTCCCTCGTCCTCCAGGTCCTGCGCGAACGTCCGAATCCTATCGAACAAATGTTTGCCTGATGCTTGCGGCAGGAATGCCGATTGTGCTACAATGCGCGTGGCGGGAGCGCCAGACCTCCCTCGCGGGAGCCGTCCATGCGCAAGCGAATGCACGAGATATGGGACCCGATTCACGGCTTCATTTACTACAGCGATGATGAACGGGATCTCATCAACTCTCCCGAGTTCCAGCGATTGCGGCACATTCGCCAGTTAGGAATGTCGCACTTCATCTTCCCGAGCGCGAATCATACCCGGTTCGAGCATTCACTCGGGGTGATGCACGTCGCGACCCGCTTGTTCGACGCTGTAACGAAACGGGAACGTATTCCTGATGTGACTCGCGAACTGCTTCCCGATGACTGGGATCAGAAGCTCGATTACTGGTGTGCGGTCGTGAGACTTGCCGCGCTCTGTCACGATCTCGGACACCTGCCGTTTTCCCACGCGCCGGAAGAGCTGCTGCCCAAGGGCCTGAAACATGAACATCTGAGCAGGGAGATCATTCTCGGGCCGCTTGCTCCACTCTTGAATTCGATGGACTTAGCGCCGGATCCGAAACACGTGGCGCTCGTAGCCCTCGGCCCCAAGCTCTCTCCCGAGAAGCAGCCGAACCCGTGGGAAGAACTGCTGTGCAGCATGATAACGAGCGACGTGTTCGACGCGGATAGGATAGACTACCTCCTGCGTGACTCCTATCATGTCGGCGTTTCAAGCGGCACTTTCGACTACGAGCGCCTGATCGATACTATGCTCGTGCTTCCATCCCCGCCAGAGGGAAAGGACGATGAGACCGGAAAGATCACCCTGGGAGTACAACAGGGCGGCATGCATGCGGCAGAGGCATTACTCGTCTCACGGTACTTCATGTACTCGCAGGTCTACTTCCACCAACTGCGCCGGGTGTACGATGTCCACCTCAGGGACTTCATGGTTGCCGCTGACTTCCAGATCAGGAACGCTCGAGAGCTACTCGCGGTCGCTGATGACGACGTCGTTTCGTGCTGGCTGCAGGCCGCACAGAGCAGCGGGACAGATGTGAAGAGCACCTACGCTCGCAGGATCGTCGAGCGCCAGCACTTCAAGCTGGTTGACCGCGGCGATCCGCGGAGAGAACACGATCCCAGAATCGACCGAAAGAGAGTGTTCGATGCATTGGTCGAGAGGTACGGAAAGGATATGGTCCGACAGGCGCATGTCCCGGCAAAGGGCCTCATGCTTGATTTCTCTGTACTCCGCGAGCCTGAGGGAGACCCGGCTTCTGCCAGAGGTCTCTCGCAGCTTGTGAAGGAAATCCCGACGCCGACGGTGGACTACGTGTACGTCCACCCAGATGTGTTCACAGAAGCGAGGCTATGGCTTGACAGGGAGCGCGACAGTATCCTTGGCCCGGAAGAAGGGGCGAGAGAAGATGGATAGTCTACCGAGGGAGGCACTGCTGGTTCGTCTCGCGGAGGAACTCCGCAATAGGGACAGTTGGTGCGGCGAAACACACATGCAGAAAGCTGCTTTCTTCCTGCAGGACCTAGCCGAAGTGCCACTTGGCTACGACTTCATGCTGTACAAGCATGGGCCGTTCTCATTCGACCTCAGAGACGAGATCCGTGAACTCGTGGCGTACCAGCTCTTCGACGTCGAGACACAGGAGCCGCCCTACGGACCGCGGTTCGCCCCCAATGCCAGGGGCCAGAGCCTTGCCAGCACATATCCTCAAGCGGCGAATAGTTTCGCCACTCAGATCGAATACGTCGCCAGCATCCTCGGTTCGCGAAGCGCCGCAGAACTGGAGAAACTGGGCACCGCTCTGTGGTACACCGTCCGGGCGCAAGGCGCGACCCCCGAGGAGCGCGCGCAGCTGGTTTACGAACGAAAGCCTCACATACCGGTGGATGAAGCCCGGGAGGCCGTTAGGGAAGTCGAGCAACTGAAGCGGGACTGGGAAGTCATGGCTTCGTAGCAGCACAGCGCTGGATTCAGTAGAGGGCGCGGGAGAGATCCCACGCCCTCTCCCGTTCTGTCCTCACGGCTTCGTCCCCATGCTGTGCCTTCTTGCTTCCCGCTTCTCCTTCGGGCCGAGCCAGGTGTGCAGAGCACCGCTGGCATACGCGTCGCAATAGCCCAGGATCAGATCGCGGGTGCGGTAGGCACCATAGGCGGCGCGGTCCTTGTGCCTTGACATCCGCGACGCTAATATGGTATAATAGCTACTAGAACCAGTTAAGCACGCGGGCAATATACTGGAGAGGCTGAGGTTTCATGAGAAACCTGGCTGTCTCAGTTGCCATCGTGCAACTGGTCGTCATGGCGGCGCAGCTGGTGTTCGAGATACTAGCGTACCTCGTACGGTAGCGCGTCGCTGGGCGCAGGGCCATTCGCTCTGCGCCCGCTTCCGTTCTCAGTCCATCCCCTCCGGCAGCGTGCCCACGCTATGCCGCGTCGGTTCGCGCTTCTCCTCCGGGCCGTCCTGCGCCGGGTAGCCCCGCGGGATCATGCCCACGAGGTGGTGCTGGTCCAGCGCCCAGTGGTGGGCGATCTCGTCGGCGAGGTAGATGGCGCCGGTCGCTCAGACCTTGTAGAGCCGCTTCGCGTTGAGGCCGAGCATCTTGCGCTTGTCCTCGTCGCTGACCTCGGCGCACAGCATTCGACCCAAGCCCGGCCTCGGGTCGATGAACGGGTTGTCGGTGCCCCATAGGATGCGGTCGGCGCCGACGCGCGCGACCATGCGCTCCAGCCCGCCGTAGACCAGCCGAGACCAGCCGAGAGCCGGTCAGGTCGAGGTGCACGCGGTCAAACTTGCCCGCGAGGTCGCACGACGCGTCGATCACCTGCCAGCCGCTGGCCGAGTGCGCGTTGACGAACTGGATGTTCGGGTAGCGCTCCGACAGCGTCTCGATGACCTTCATCGGCCCGCCCTCACCGCTCCACGAGTGCGAGAGGATGGGGTCTCGATGACCTTCATCGGCCCGCCCTCACCGCTCCACGAGTGCGAGAGGATGGGCAGGGCGTGCTCATCGGCGTACTCGTAGAGGGGCGTGTAGCCGTCGTTGAGCGTGTCGGTCTTCTGCAGTGATGCGTGGAGCTTGAAGCACTTGATGCCGGTGGTCTCGTGCCACTGCGTGATCTCCGCCTCGATCTCGGCCGGCGGGTAGTTCGGGTTGACGACCACGAAGGGCACGATGCGCCCCGGGAACTCGCCGGCGGCCTCGGCGGCGTGGCGGTTGCCCTCACGGAAGTCGCAGGTGAGGGCGATGTGCGGGCTCACGATGGTCACGTCGATGCCGAGGCGATCCATTGAGCGAACCATCGCCTCGGCCGAGCCATCATGGCCAACCATGAAGGCGAAGTACGGGCCCATATGCGCGTGGGCGTCCACGATGAACGCGTCGTCAACCGCCGTGCCGGTGAGCGCGTAGTCCTGCAGGCTCATGGACATTCACTGCACCTCCCCGAGCAGCCGCCGCATAGTGCCGCCGGCGATCATGGCCTTCTCTTCATCGGAGATCTCGGCGTAAGTGACCAGCGCCATCGGCCCGCCCGCCTCGAGCTCGGGCAGGCCGGTGCCGAAGACGAGCCGCTCGGCGCCGAAGCGCTCGCACACCATCTCGATGCCCTCGAACACCCCGTAGGTGTTCGACTCCATGTGGAAGTCGGGGTGGTCCTCCATCAACGGGTAGGCGAAGCGGTCGCAGCGGTAGTAGAAGTTCAGGACGATCACCGGCATCCCGGGGTGGGCGGCGAGCACGCCCGCCAGCGCGTCCCAGTCTACCTCGGCGACATCGACCAGCACGGGCACCCCGTGCTCGGCGAGGGCGTCGAACAGCGCGCCCGCGCACCACTCACCGAGGCGCCAGTTGTGCATGTTCGGGAAGATGCGCACCGCCCCGCGCAAGCGCCGTACCGTGGCCGCGAACTCCCGCGGCGGCTCGAGCTCGCGGGTCGCGGGCGGCAGCGCGACGAAGCACGGCCGGATGCGCCCGTTGCCCTCGAGGTCCTCGAGGAGCCTCGCGTTGCCCGGCCCCGGCGACCACTCCCAGGCCCACGTGTGGTGTGCCAGCCCGGCCTCGATGCCGACGCGATCCCAGGCCGCGAGTAGGCCGTCGGCCTCCGTGAACTGCTCGGGCTGCGGGTTCGACCAGCGCCCGATGCGGGCGCTGCAGTCGAACCAGCGCAGGCCCGGAGCGCTCTGAGCGCTCATGATGTTCATCCCTCCTGGTCTTGGCGTTGCCTCCGCACCGGCGCCGGTTTCCGCGCGGGCGCCGGGCGCACCTGCAGGTGGCAACCGGGGAGTGGGGAAGTGCGGTGGCGGACATGATCGCCGACTGCGGGAGTGTGCCGGGTGAGCGATGCCAGCGACCGGCTCAGGGAGACCACGCTCAGTAGCGAGGCCATCTACAAGGGCAGAGTGATCGACCTGCGAGTGGATGAGGTCGAGCTGCCCGACGGCCGGCGCTCGACGCGGGAGATCGTCACGCACCGCGGCGCGGTGGCTGCGGTCGCCCTGGACGGGGCGGAGGTGCTGCTGGTGCGGCAGTGGCGGCACGCAACAGGCGAGGCGCTGCTGGAGATACCGGCGGGCACGCTCGAGGAAGGCGAGGCGCCGGAGGACACCGTGCGCCGGGAACTGGTCGAGGAGATCGGGCACCGCGCCGGCCGCATCGAGCATCTCGCCGACCTGTACGTCGCGCCGGGCTACAGCAGCGAGGTCATCCGCATCTACCTGGCGACGGAGCTTCGGCCGGAGCGCGCGGAGGCCGATGCGGACGAGAACATCGAGGTCGTGCGGCTCGCCCTCGACGATGCGGTGCAACGCTCCCGCGCCGGGGAGTTTCGGGACGGCAAGACGACGGCGGGCCTGCTGCTCGCGGCGGCGCGCCTCGGCATCTGAGACGCGGGCGCCGAAACAACGGTACCCCACGCCTGTCAGTCCTACTGCGGGGGTGGACGGGCAAGCCTGAGCAGAGAGGATACCGTTGGTGCGGAGCAAGAGGAGTGCGCGCTGGGGGGCGGTAGTCGCGGCGGCAGCACTATGCTGCGCGGCGGCTGCGCCGCTCGGCCGGTGCGACCCCGCGGCGCCCGAGCGATCGGCGGTCGCGGTGGTGCGGGCGGAGAGGATCCTGGTGCCCGAGGGCATCCGGGCCCCCGCGTTCCTGTACCCGGAGGGCAGAGTCGAGTACGGCGTGGTGGAGGACCTGCTCGACCAGGCCGTGATGGCGACGCTTGGCCACGACCGGGCGCGCGACGCGTGGCGCGCCCTCATCTCGCCCGGCGATCGCGTCGGCATCCAGATCGACGTTGACGGCATCGAGGCGCACGACGCCGTGCTCGACGTCCTCGTGCGGCGCATCGCCGACGCCGGCGTGCCGCTGCGCAACATCATCATCTACGCCGGTGAGGAGACCGCGCTGTTCCGCGCCGGCTTCGACCTGAGCGGCCTGGCCCCCGGAGCCACCCTGATGGCCAGCGACGACCTCGGCTATCGTGGCGGCCTGAGCCGCATCGTGCTCGATCACTGCACGAAGGTCATCAGCCTGTCGCGGCTGCGCGTCGATCCGGACCTGGGCATGCGCGGGGCGCTCGCCACCTGCCTGCAGTCGGTGCCCTACGCCGAGCGCGAGCATCTCGAGCGGGATCCGGCGACCCTGGCGGAGGCCGCCGCGAACTCGGCCCTGCGGCGCATGATAGTGCTGCACATCTTCGACGCGCTGTGGCCGATCATCGGCCATCCCGACGGCGGTGGTGATCCGGAGACGTGGCAGTTCGGCGGTGTGATGGCCTCAACCGATCCGGTGGCGCTGGACGTCGTGGGGCGAGAGGTGCTGCTGGACAAGCTACGCGAGGAGGACCCCGACCGCCGGTGCCTGGAGCCGCCGGTGCTCTACCTGGAGCCGGCGACCGAGGTCTACCGGCTCGGCAACAGCGATGCGTCGCTGATTGACGTCACGGAGCTGTGGCCTCTGGGAGGCCCGCCGGAGGCGCCGGAAACGCCTTGACATAGGGCCATGCATGGAGTACTATACCCTCCGCGTCGCGCGGTGGAGCAGTCCGGTAGCTCGCAAGGCTCATAACCTTGAGGTCGGAGGTTCGAATCCTCCCCGCGCTACCAAAGCCTTCTGAGGGGCCCGGTCTGCCGGATCGGGCCTCTTACTTCGTACGGAGCGCTGATGGGTGTGGGCGCAGGCGCGGGCGTGGGCAAGGCTCATAATCCCGCCCCTGGGCGGGATCGGAGGT
>JALGUJ010000086.1 GCA_029820945.1 Candidatus Zipacnadia bacterium
TTGCAGATATGCGCATATGAACATACCAGGCCGCGCTGTAGTCTCAAGAGCGTGGCGGACACAAACCGATCCAGGCGCTCGTGGCCCGCGCAGGTGCGAGCAGATCGGGCACAACCTGGAGACCGTCGCCGAGGACTACCAGAAGGGCGAAGAGCGCAGCATCTGATGCTCGAGCCCGAGGAGGCAGACACGGAGAGGGTCATCTGCATGGCCGTAGCCGCGTGGAAAGACAGACTTGAGCTGGAGCGCCGACGTAAGGATATGTTCTTCGCCGTCCATCCACAGTCTCCCATACCGGAACGGGACCGGTCGCAGTTCAGCGGCCTGGACTACTTCCCGCCTGATCCGGACTTGCACTTCGAGTTGGAGCTGTACCGGCATGATAGCGGGGACGTGATCACCGTCGAGGATACCCACGGTGGCACGCGCGAGATGGTGCGCTGGGGCGAGTTCCGCTTCGAGGTCAATGGGCAGGAGTGCAGGCTGCAGGCCTATCGCTCGGATGCATCCGAGCAGCGGCTCTTCGTGCCATTTCGAGACGAGACCAACGGCGAGCAGACCTACCCGGCGGGCCGCTACCTGGACCTGGAGGCATCTGAGCACCTCACCGCCGACGGCAAATGGACCGTCGATTTCAACAGGGCCTATAACCCTTGGTGCGCCTACAGCGAGGACTACCTCTGCCCCTTCGTCCCACCCGAGAACCGGCTCCAGGTGCCCATACGCGCCGGCGAGAAGACATTCGAGCTTGGCGCCCATTAGAGGGGAATGCCGAAGGTGAAGCCGTTCATCTACGACACGCCCGAGTTTCGCAGCGAGCTGGAGCAGAGCCCGCCCCTCCACGGCGAGGTGGAGACGCTGCGCTCCATCACCGAGCCCGGGATGATCGCGCTGGACGTGGGAGCCAATCGAGGTGTCACGACCGTCACGCCGGCACGGGCCGTCGGGCCGGACGGTCGGGTCTGGGCCTGCGGGCCCGTGCCGGAGTACTTCCAGCTCCTGGACACGAACCTCGGCCGGAACGCGGTCGGCAATGTCGAGCTACATCAGCTTGCGGTCATCGATGATGTCGGCGACGTGGCGTTCTACAAGCGTGGCGGCGGAAGCGGCATCGTTCCCGCGGAGGGAGCCGAACGCCTGACCGTGCGCACCACCGTGGACCGGTTCCTCGCGGAGCAGGGCGTGAGCGGCGTGGACGTCATCAGCTCCGACTGCGAGGGCAGCGAGCTGCTGATGCTGCAGGGCGCGCGGGAGACGCTGATGGCCTCCTCCCCACGCATATTCTGCGAGATTCATCACTCGTACCTCGATGCCATGGACCACTGCGTGGGCGATGTGGTGAGCTACCTGGAGGGGCTCGGCTACCACGTCGAGCCTCTCTCATTCCAGCATCCGGGCGGCACGGTGGGCTTCGACGAGTGCTCCCACATCTACGCCGGCCGATAAATGAGCGTGCCAGCAGCACGGCGTGCCACGATCAATCTCCGAGCGGGCAGCCCAGGGCCCGGTACGCTGGAACAGGGCGTCTCCGTAGCGGCCGGCGCTCAGAGGCCCGGCGTGCGTTCACAGCCATGAAGGCAGGCTGAGACCTTCCTAGAGGGAGAGCGGAGCATGGACATGCAGACTCGTCTCGCGACTATCTGGATGCAGCTTGATGAACTCGCCGCCGGGCTGCAACGGCTGCAGATGCAGGTGTGGTGGCTTGGCGCGATGCAGGGCACGCCATCCATGGCAGCCCCGCCCGGCGGGCCCTGGACGGCCGCGGGCATCCCTTCTCCCGAAGGCGCGCCCTCACAGGCCGCGGAAGCCGAACTGATGGTCGTGCCGGAGCTCTGCATAGGCTGCGGGCTCTGCACTCGCATGGCGCCCGCCACCTTCCGGCTTGACCCTCAGACCGGGAAGGCCCGAGTGGTCTCTCTCGCCGGCGATCCCGCCTTCGTGCTCCAGATGGCGATGGCGCGCTGCCCGGTCGGCGCCATCCGGTACCGCACCACCGAGGGCTGAAGGCGGCCTTTCGGAGGCCATGGCGCCCTCAGCAACGGCATGCCCTACCTCTCGGCCGTGAAGCACAGCACGTTGCCGGCGGTCGTCGAGACGCAGACGCGTCCGTCTTCGATGGCCATGCCATCGAAGACGGGCAGCTCATCCAGTGGCAGCTCGGCCAATGTCTCGCCGCCGCCGGTCGAGACCGCCCACAGGGAGCCGCCGAGCTTGCCTTCGAGGGCGTCGCGCTGCCGCGAGAGCTGCGCCTGGATCTCCGGGTCTCCAAGGTTGGCTGCCGCCTCCTGCTCATCCACCACGTCCGGTGGCCCGGCGATGAAGAGCGTGTCACCGGCCAGGGCCATGGCTCGCACGTGAAGCGGGAGGGTCGCGCGTCCAGAGGTGCTTAACCATGGACGGGTAGTTGCCCTGACCCCTCTTGCGGCCCCTGAAGCGCATTGCGCTGCCGAAGCTGCCCTCCACGGGCATCACCCCCTCGACGCCGCCGTCGTTGCCGCCGCCGTGGACCTCGCCACATGCTGAAGCACCGGACTCGCAGCAGGCCGGGGCTCGCCGAGCGCGACCTGCCGGTGGGCCGGCAGGTTCAGAGTACCGGCCCCGATGTGCAGCCGGTGCCGGAGCGGGATGAGTTCGAGGCCGCCCGAGACGCCAGGTCGCGCCAGCCTCCGCCGGGTCGTGGAGGGGCCCCTATGGCCCGGCCAGCCAGGCGATCATGCGCAGCACCACCTGCGAGCGCGCCGCGGCCAGCTCGCCGCTGATGGTCAGCGTCCAGACGTAGCCGACGCGGCCCTGCCCGAAGCGGTGCACCATGGCCATGATTCGCTCGGCATGGCCCTCGGCGGCGAGGATGGGCAGCGCGCCGAGCGGCCGGTAGAGGCAGGCGGCGCTCCGGCGCGCCTGCAGCGACTCGTCGGGCTCGATGCTGCGCGTGAGGGCCGTTTCGCCGGCCGGCACCACCCCGCCCCCATGGTTCCCGTAACGCTCGGCTCCCAGCCAGAGGGCGATCCTGGAGAGGTCTACGTCCCTGCCCACCATGTAGAAGGGCCCGGCGCTCTCCAACAGAACGGCGCCGCCGCCCTCGATGTACTCCTGCAGGCGGGTCTGCCCGGCCGACGAGAGCGTGCGCGTCGCCAGTAGGATCACGTCGGCCGCCAGCGCCTCGTCGGGAAGATCGGGCAAGGCCGGTAGCGGCAGGACGCGCGCGCCGTGCGGCTCCAGCAGGGCCGCGATTTCCCCGCCCCTCCCGCCGCCGACCAGCGCAACCGTCTTCCCGTCCAGCCGCGAGGGATCGGCCGCCGAGGCACCGGACAGCTCCCGCCGCAGCGCCTCGCGGTCATCCTCCGCCGACGCGCGCGCCTCGTCGAGACGCTGCTCGGCCTGCCGGATCTGCTCGGCACGAAGCACCAGCGCCTGGTAGTGTTCCGTCATGGCCCTCTGCTCGGCGGCGATGGCCCGCGCGTGCTCCGCCAGCCCTTCCGCGAACTGCCCCGCCTCCACGCAAAGCCCGCCGGCGGCCTCCATCTCTGCACCGGCCGCGTCCTCGTCGCCTTCCAGGAGCAGCGCGTAGGCCGCGGACGCGTGTGCCGCTGCGGCCTGCAGGCGGCCGGCGGCCTGCAGAGCGCGGTGCGTGGTCTCCAGATCGCCCTGGTGCCGCTCCCGCAGGTCGGCCGCCGCGAGCGCCGCTTCAACCGCCTCGGCCGCCTCCCGGTTGAGCGTGTGCCACTCCCCGAAGAGGGTCTGGAACTGCCGCTGCCTCTCGGGCGTGATGCTGCCGAACCACGGGTCTCGTGCCATGCTCAGCCATCGCGTCCATCCCACCGGCACCAGCACCGCGCCGCCGGCCTCCTCCATCGCGCGTGGCCGGTAGAGCACGCCCAGGTCCCGGGCGGCCCCGGCCCCGTAGAGGTGGGCGAGCATCCGCCCCAGGAAGCCGTCGTCGCCGAAGATCTCCGGCGGGCGGAGCGTGCCCCGGGCGAGCCCCAGGTACGTCTCTCGCCACTCCTCCTGCGTGGACGGATCGTGGAAGAAGCCATCGCCGTGCAGGTTCCATGAGTACTCGACCTCGAGCAGGCCGGGGGCGCTGCCGGCCATGAGGATCGAGCCCGCGCCCTCGAATGAGACGGCCATCGCCGGGGTCGCCAGCATCCGCCACGGCACGTTGATGCGCCGGGGCCAGCCGATGGTGGTGTCGCGCGTGTCCCCGCCCCGGAAGTACATCATCATCCGGTGGCCGTTCCCGCGCGTGGCAAGAGCCCGGGACAGCTCCCGGCAGCGCTTCTCGTGGTTGTCACGCCGCAGCCCGTTCTCGCGGATGCAGAAGTGTACGTTCTCCACGCGGCGCATGAGGCGGCTGACGGTGCAGTGATACGCCACCTCCCGTTCCCAGGCGGCGTCGTCCTCGCTCCACACCGTGTAGGGAGCGCTCACGAAGATGATCAGGCAGTCGCGCGAGGCGTCGTAGCCGGACTCAGGAACGCTGACAGAGGCTATGGCGTCACACATGGCGTCGAAGACCATCGCCTGCGCTCCCGCCTTGCCGTCCTCGGCGTCGACGCGGTCGTTGGGATAGGCCCGCCGGCAGTCATCACAGCGGTTCAGCCAGATCTCCGTGGCGTCCTCGATGTCATCCTCGTCCACGAAGTGTATGTAGAGCACGCCGGGCTCGGTGGCCTGCACGAACTCGTGCAGCAGCCGCTGCTTCTCCGCCAGCAGTGCCTCGTTGCTGACACAGAAGCCGCGCGCGCTCGGCGCTTTCTCGTCGAGGCACACGTAGGTCTCGCCATCCGGGTAGCTGCGGCGGTTCTTCAGGCCGAGGTCCCCGTAGAGCAGGTTCAGCGTCCGCACGCCGTGCGCGCGCGCATAGCGGTTCTGCTCGCGTTGCGTCTCGGCTTCGGTCATGGTGCGGCGGTAGAAACCGGGGGATCTGATGACATTGATCTTGTGCTCCATGCACCAGTCGATAAGCTCCTCGACGCTCTCGAACCCGGGGAACCCGCTTAGCCACCGATAGGGGATGTCCGGCCAGTCATGGCACCGCAGGTTGGGGAGGCGAACGCTGCTCTCCCCCACGTCGAGTGCGGCGAGGACCGTCATCCCCGCGTAGAGGGTCCCCAGCGGCTCGCGCCCCACAAGCGCGTATCCCCGCCCGTCGTCCACCGGCGCAATGAGGTATTCCTGCGATCGCTGCGCCGGATCCAGGTCGTTATTCCACTCGGGCTCGACGTGGCGCAGCCCGGCGCCGCCGAACCACAGTGCCGGCCCCTCGGGCTGCTGACCCTCCGTCACCACCGGGAGCGTGACCCCGCTCAGCTCCTGCACGCGGCGGCTGAGGTGCTCGGCCGCGAGGGCCACCTTCGCGGGTGGGTCGTCAGGCGTGACCAGCGCCGCCACGGGGGCGCCGTCCCTCACCAGCTCGAAGAACCCTCCCGCGGCCTCGATCTGCTGAGGCGTGGGGATGATGTTGCGCAGCGCCGCAGGCAGCTCGGCGGGAGAACTCATGGCGCAGCCGAAGGCCGCGATGAGCACCAGGCAGAGACGATACATGCTCCTCACTCCGGACGACTGTCAGCGACCTTCGCCGGCTCCCTCGTTCAGTGGTGCATTCGTCGCCGCTCTCTGGGTTCCTGTTCCATCGGGAGGGCCGCCGAACGCTGCACGGGCCTGGAGGCCCGTGCCACGGACATGCCTCATCCCTCTCGGACGGCCGTAGTGCCCAACGCGGCCTTCTGCGAACTGAGTCGTACGGACGGGCCGCCCGAGCATCTAACTCACAGCGTTGGCGCGAGGGTGATCCCGCCCGTGGGCGGGATCAGGTTCCGCCCTGGCCCATCGTTCTCGTGTCGCGAAGTCTCGTGCCTGTGTTCCACGAACATCGGGGCGGCATGGAAGCTGAGCCCTCACTCGCTCCGCTCGCGGGGTGTCACTCCTCGCGCCGCAAACGACCGCGTCGCTCGGAGCGGCCCCTCGGTACGGCAAACGACCCCGCCTCCGCGTAGGTCGGGCCTCCGGCCCGAAGAAGGCGGTCGCCCATCACTCCCTCAAACGGCTTCTCATCCTCCGACGGGAGCCGGGAAACTCCGCCAGGCCGGCCAGGAAGCGTGTCGCGTATGCGGTACGCGGATTCTCCCGGCGTCCTTGACAATCTCGCAGGAGACATACACTATGCGCCAGTGGGCCGCAGCTACCATTCGGAGGCGAGACGCGCATCAGTCGATGCCGGGTGATCGTGATCGCCAGCGCGCTTGCATGCCTGTTCGTCGCCGGCACCGCCGCCCCCGAGGCGAGCCCACCGCCAGCGGAGGTACCGCTGCTGCTGGACGTGGCCGGGGGCATATCCCCGACTGCCGGGTGGCCGGTCACCACCGGCGTACCCTTCGCGGACGGCCGGCTGCATGACACCGACCGGCTGCGCGTTGAGGCCCAGGACGGCACGCCCGTTCCGGCGCAGTTCCAGGTCCGCGGCCGGTATCCCCGGTCGGGTGACGTCCGCTGCCTGGGCGTGGACTTCCAGCTCCAGCCTGGCGCTCAGGCGTACAGGCTGGTGCTCGACGCCGAGGCGGGTCCGCACCATCTGCAGCCGGTGCGCATCGCGCACACCTTCACCTGGATCGGGGCGGCGGATGAGCTGACCATCGAGGACCTGGCGCTGGGCCAGGCGCCGGAGCTTCCCGAGTGGCCGCCGGCGCTGGTCAAGCCGCTGGATGGCCCGGCGGCGGACCTGGTCTTCCGCAGGCGCGATGGCTAGGCGCTGGAGATCGAGAGGCCTTTCTCTTCGCAGTATCGACGGTGTATGCTACCTGCGGCACAAGCACAGACACGATGAGTACTGGCCCGCAAGCAGCATAGCGAGGACGTGGCTTTATGCGCTCTCCCGGTGCCGCATGGATCGCGATCGCATCTGTCCTGCTGGTGGCGTCGTGTCACGCGGCGCCGCCGGAGGCGCTACTGAAGGTCGAGGCCGAGGACCTGCCGACGGTGTCGGCGGCAGCGGTCGCCGAAGAGCCGCTGGCCACCGGCGGCACTGCCGTCGTCCTCTCCTCGGCCCGCTCCCTGCTTGCCGCCAGCGTCGGTCTCGATGCGGGGGAGTACACTCTGCTCGTCTCGCTGGTGGCGCCCGACGGCTCCCACGACGCGGTGTATCTGAGCGTGCCCGGCGGTGAGGTCAGGCGGCCCGTCGGCCGCTTCGGCGAGCTGGTCACGCTCGCGCAGCAGTTCATCGTCGGCCAGGACGCCGGCCCCGTGGCTCTGGCGGTGCGGCCCGACGCCGAGGAGCTGGGCGTGATGGTGGACCAGGTCGGGCTGGTTCGTGGCACCGTCGAGGTCACGGTTGATCTCGCCGACCTGCCCGATCCCGCTGAGCCGCTCGCGGTCGATCCCTTGCCGGGCGGCCTGACCGCGGCCCCGTCCGGTGCTGCCACCGAGGACTTCCGCCTCGCGCAGGTGCCTCAGGCGCCGCATGAGCGCGGGTTGGGCACGCAGTTCCTGGTCAGCTTCGATGGCAGCCCCGACGCCGACTACGCCAGGGGCCGGCCCGGCTGCGGCACGGCCTCCGACGCGAAGCTGGTGGAGGGCAGGTGGGGAGACGCCCTCGACTGCACGGCGCACGGATTCCGAGCGCTCTACAGCATGGAGCGGAACCTCGCGCCCAAGTCCGGGACGCTGGAGTTCTGGGTCAAGAGCGGACCGGACGCCAACATCTGGGCGGATGACGAGGATCACTACCTCGCCTACCTCTGGCCGAAGCAGCAGCTCCCGCGCGAGCCACGAGACAGCGTGGCGCTGGAGCTGGTCAAGCGCGCCGAGGACCGCGCGCTGCACCTTGCGGCGAAGGGCGCGCCGGCGCCCGTCGATCTCGCCCTGCCGACCGCGGACCTGGATCCCGGCACGTGGCATCACGTCGCGATCTCGTGGGACTGCATCGACCGCGGATCGATCACCTACTGGCTGGCACTGGACGGCGAGGGCAGGCACGTGACCATCAGCTCCGAGTGGCGCACGCAGCCCTTCTTCGCCCTGCAACTGGCGAATGCACCGTGGCTCGGGCACTACTCGCGCGCGGGGGAGTCGGCGGAGCTCGGCGGCTACATCGACGACCTGCACATCTCCGACGAGCCGCTGGGGCGGCGCGAAGAGGGCCGCGAGCCGCTTGAGCTGAGCGGCATCGACGTGGACCTGGCTCTGCGGGCCCGGGATGCGTTCGACAGGTGGGTCGGCGTGTGGGCCGATCTGCAGACCGGCGGCGCGTGGGGGCCGTGGGTCAGTCCCATCATCGACGCCGATACCCACATCTACCTCCACTGGACGGGTCAACCGACGGATCGGTGCGTGGTCGATAACAAGTATGGCTCCTCGATCGTGACCTTCGCCCACGACTTCCTGGACGTCTGGGCCTACGCCGGTGACGAGCAGTGCCGGCAGATCGCTGAGAACGCCGCGGAGTTCTTCCTGCGCGGCCAGGACCCGCGCGGATACTGGTACCAGGACTATCGCGTCAGCGAGAACGGTCGCGTCTACGGGGTCAAGACTGAGTGGGCGCGCATCCAGGACGGGCATCAGAGCCAGCCCTTCCTCTTCATGCTCTACTGGCACAGAGTGACGGGCGACACGCGCGCATTCGAGGCGGCGCGACGGAATGCTGATTTCGTGCTGTCCATCGAGAACCCCAACGGCGCGTGGGCGGGCAAGTACAATGTGGCGACCGAGACGCCGTGGACGACCGGTCCCCGCGGCGTGCCGAACGGGTCGGAGTTCAACGACTACGCCACCACCGATGCGCTGCGCATGATGATCACGATGTACGACCTCACGGGCGATGAGAAGTACCTGCGCGGTCCGGAGGGCAGCAGGGGCGTTGCGGGCATCGGCCAGTGGCTGTACGACACCCAGATCGGTGAGGGCGACGTGCGCGGCTGGTGCCAGCAGTACGGCCCGGACGACAGGCCGGTGTGGTCGCGCGACTTCGAGGCGCCGGTGATCTCCCCGCGCGTGGTCTCCCGCTTCATCCACCCGATGACCATCATCATGTGGCTCGCAACCGGCAACCAGCGCTACATGGACCTGCTGCAGGAGACCTACGACTGGTACCGATCGGTGGAGGCGCCGGGGGAGGACGGCGGGTGGTACTACCAGTACCTGCCCGACGGCAGGCCCTGCACCTCGCGAGAGTTCAAGACCGTCGTCATCGATCCGGACCACCCGGACGGCGTAGCCCTCACCGAGCTGGGCGACCCTGACTCGACGGTCGTCCTGGATGCCGACGACCCCGACGCTCCGCGACCGAGCCGCGCGAAGCTGCGTCTGGACGCGATCCAGCGCGACCTGGAGGCCTACCACGAGCTGGGCCCCGAAGGCTACCGGCAGAGCCTGATCGGCTCGTCCGAGCTAAGCGATGAGGACTACCTGGAGCTGCGGAAGAGCGCCCTGAGCCAGGTCCTGTCGTTCGAGGACGAGGTGCGTGACACCATCACGCAACTCGACGAGCATGGGCAGTTGCGCAGCGGCTGGAACCTCGGCCGCATGTGGGACGGGGCTTTGTACTCCTACATCAAGAACCTGCACCTCGCCCGCGGCTTGGCATCGCGAGAGATCTTCCGCAAGGGCGGCCGCAGCCCGTGGGAGTTTGGCGGTCGCGGCTGGAAACGCCCCGTCGCGGCCATCGACGACTGGTTCGACTTCGAGCTCGAGGAGCAGGCCGCCGACTGAGGTGGTCGCGTCCGCGCCCGTGATCTGAGACCTGCATTCGGGCTGAGCGGATGCGACCAACGGGATGCTGCTGCGGGCCGGTGCCGCGACGGCGCGTGGCGGCAGCGCGGTCAGCCGCGAACCAGCACCGCCACCCAGGGGCCGTCGCCGGGCGCCGCCAGGGGCCGCGCGCCACCGCCCCGCACCTGTAGGTCAGCGCCCGCGTCGCCGGTGGACACGTCGATCCACCTGCCCGCGAGCGGCCCGTCCTGGCCCGTGAGGTCCAGCGTGACCGCCCCGCCGCTGCAGAAGAAGAGCACGTACGCCTCGCCTGGGTTCGCGGCCAGGTAGGCCTCGTTCTCCTCGCGGTCGCCGAGCAGCTCCATGTGCGGCTCGATCTCCCAGAACCGGATCAGCTCCTCGACGCGCCGGGCCGATCGGATGCACGCCTGTGCGGTCTCGTTCAGGCCGATGCCCGCGCCATCGCGATGGAAGCGGGACGACGCGGAGCCGCCCAGCAGATTGCGCCAGAAGCGCTCGATGCCGTCCTGAGGCGTGCCCGAGCCGAAGCCGGTCTCGCCGGCCGAGTAGATCTTGGTGTGGTTGACGGGCCGCGGATGCGCCGCCGTCTCCCGCACCACCCAGCGCAGCCGGTTCCAGTGGTCCTCCCCGAAGTTGCGGCTGTTCACCTGCGAGATGTCGATGAAGTCGTAGAGCTCCGGATGGTCCAGGGCCAGGCGGACCTTTTCGGAGCGCTCCGGCATCCAGCCATCGTCGAACATGTCGGTGACGAAGACATCGACGCCGGCAGCCCGTGCCTGCTGCGTGATGAAGCTCATCCAGTACTGCCCCCACCGCGGGTCGGTGGAGGTCTCGTTGTTCATGCAGTAGAGCACGTTCCCGTACGGCAGGCTGTGCGACAGCATCCTCGCGACGAAGCGCTCCTGGTAGCTGCGGATGGTGTCGTACTCGGCCCGGTACTCGGCCATGCCGGGGACCGTGTGGTAGAAGGGGTGCCTGTCGGCCGAGGGATGGTCGGGGTAGGCGTCGGCGAGCCCCGTCTCCTCCCCGGTGTAGTTCACGTTGTTGGCCGGGCGGTAGGGGTGCCGATGCCAGTTCCCCATACCCCTGACGTCACTCAGGTCGAAGCGGTCCCAGACCTCGATCTGCACGATGATGTCTCTCTCATGCGTCAGGCGGAGTAGCTCCTGGAAGCGCCGCCAGTACTCCTCGTTCCACTGGTCGAGGTCGTACCGGCCCCCCTCGACCTGGAGGTACGGGTAGACGTCGCCCTCGTCCCGGTCGCTCATGGTGTTGCGTATGTAGTTGCCGCCCACGCTCGCCAGCAGGTCGAGGTGCTGCTCCAGGTCGGGGATCTGGAACAGGTTGTCCTCGCGCGAGCCGCCGAGCAGCAGAACCGGCTCGCTGCGGTACTGCCAGTAGCGAGTGTCCTCGAGCCACGGCCTGATCCGGTCGGCGTTGGGCACGACGGGCTCGCGTTCCATCGCATGACCCCCAGCGGCGGCTATTACCACAGCCGCCAGCACGATTGATGCGGCCTGCACGGTGTATCGGACCATGGCGTCAGTTGCCCCTTCACGGCAGCGGTCAAGAGAGCCAGCCAGCTCGCAACCGGGCCGCGTCCGCACGCGGTCGCTGCAGCGCGGCCGTCTGCTTAACTCGGGACTGATCGAGGTCCACGTCCTCGAGGACGGCGTCCCGGTAGGCGTCGGCTCTCAACCCCAGAGTGTACCTGCACTCACCCGTGGCGGCGCGGCATTCGCGGCTTCCCTGCCCCACGGAACCGTGGCCTGCGTGCATACCTGTAGGCGTGAAGATCAGCTTTCGCTCGCGCGCTTGCCGGTTCGGGTGCGCGCCCCTGATCATCGGCTCGAGATGAAGTGTATCGGCAGCGGGGTCTCCCAGTCCACGCCCTCCAGTTCGGGTATGTTCTCGCCGCGCACGCCCCCCCGCGCCCGGGCGTGAGCGGGGCACGTGCACGTCGCGTACCGCGGACGCCAGCAGGACGCGATCAGCCGGCGGGCGGCCGCGATGGCGCTGTCGTCGGCCGCCCAGGCCGTGTGGCTCCAGGACTCATCGTCCAGCGCCCCGCGCCGCGACTCCTCGTAGACCGCGACGCCCTCGAACCCGCAGGCCGTGCATGCCACGACCTGGAAGGCCACCTCGTCGGACCGTTTGTCGGGACCGAGCTCCAGCGCCGCAACGACCTTCAGCGCCCCGGCCTTACACTTGGGGCACCGCAGTGCCATGAGCCGCACCTCCCCGCCGGTCTGCGCCGAATCAGACCTGACGCCCCCCGTATTGCTCGGCGCCGCACAGCGCGATCTGCCACCACCCGCCGCGAGGGCCGGTGCTACGTCCCTCGGTGCATACGGGGTAGTTTCTCCGCGGCGTTCGTGACACCTCGCGCCAGGTGCCGGTCCTCCGCAGGCCCGAAGGGCAGGAAACGGACGCCCCGCCGCTGAATGGCGAGGCCGCGCGCATCGGCGGTTGCCCGGCAATCGGTCCACGGTGGTGATCCCATGGTCCGCAGGCAGCCTCCAGCAGCAATCATCCTCGGCCTCCTCCTGGTGTCTGCATCCGGCGGCCGGGCTCAACTCGGCCACATCCGGTCGTTCCCGTCTGCACCGACTTCGGCCAGGCGCAGTGGCACCACGTGGCGGTGACCTGGCGCGAGGGAAGGTTCCTGCGCGTGTACTTGGACGGTGAGGAGGCCGCTCGGCGCTCGACCTGCCCACCGAGGGCCTGGAGCCGGGCGTCTACATCGCCCGCGCGACCCTCGTCGGTGCGGATGGCGCCGAGAAGGCGGTGCGCGATGAGCTCTTCGACCTCCCGGCTGTGCCGGACTGGTGGGGCAATCCGTACGGCCATCCGGAAATCACGGACCGGGTGCCCGAGCCATGGGTGCCCATGAGCCGCACGGCCGAGGGGCTCGCGGTCTGGAATCGCGAGGTGTCGCTGGGCGAGATGCTGCAGCCCGTGCAGATCGGCAACGGCGGCACACAGATGCTCATCTCGCCGGCCTCACTGGAGCTGGAAACGCCGGGGCCGGTGGCGTCGCCTCCCGAGCTGATCGAGGAGAAGAAGACGCGGATCGTCTGGCGCACGCCGTTGCAGGCGGACGGACTCTCGGGCGACCTGACGCTGGCGGCGGAGTTCGACGGCTTCATGAAGTACACGCTCAGCCTGACCGCCGACACAGAGGCCACGATTGACCGCCTGCGCCTGACCCTGCCACTGCGCCGGGAGCTGGCCGCATACTACCGCCACGGCTATCTCGGCACCGTCGAGAACCAGACCGACCACTACAGCTACGGCAGCTTCCCCGACGAGGGCCTCACGCTGTCCTTCACGCAGAGCCTGTGGCCGGGCACGGACGCCCTGGATACCATCGTGGGAGGCAGACCCGTACGTGCGCACCGCCGACCCGGATCTGTGGGCCTGCGCGCATCTGCAGCCGCGGGAGGCCGCGCCGGTCACCGTGTCATCCTTCCGCGAGGAGGACGTCGTCGCGGACGTAGCGATTGACTGGGACCGCATGGGCCTCGACCCCGCCCATACCGCGGTCACGGACGTCTTGACCTTCGAGGACATGCCGCACACCGAGGGCGGCGTTCAGCTTGAGGTCGGCGCCAACCTGTTCCGGATGCTCTCGATCCGCGCGGCCGAGTAGGTCCTTCGGTTGGCGCCGGTGGGGATGATCCCGTCCCGCGCTCGCACGGAACGACCACATCCCGCGCAAGCCCGTGAGCACACTGGGGGGGCAACGAAGCCTGCACCGCCGTACGGCAGCGAGGTGGCCGGTCAGCGCGGTCTCATCGCTGAGTGACCGGGCATCACTCCGCGAGCGGCACAGTGAAGTGGAAGCTGCTGCCCTCTCCCACCTCGCTCTCGACCCATATCTCCCCGCCCTGCGCCTCCACGGCCATTTTGCAGAACGCGAGCCCCAGGCCGATGGATGCGGCGGCGCCGCTGTTCTCGCCGACCGCATGGAAGAAGCGGTCGAATATCCTGTCGCGGATCTCTTCGCTGATTCCTTCACCGGTATCCGCTACGGTGACCTGGGCCATCTCCCCCGCCCGCCGGCCCTGCAGCATCACCCTGCCTTCTGGCGGCGTATGGCGAATCGCGTTCTGGAGCAGATTGGTGATCACGCGCGCGAGGATCTCGGAATCGGCCATTACCGTCAACGACTGTTCGGGCTCGTCGAGTGCCAGCGTGAGGCCCTTCTCGTCCGCGAGGTAGCGCGTGCGGGACGCAGCCTCTGAGAGGCATTGGCCCAGATCCACCGGCTCGATCTCCAGTGGCAACTGCCGCGCCTCCAGGCGATTGATGTCCAGCAGGTTCTTGGTCATGGCCTCCAGGCGCTCGGCGTCCCGCACCGCATTGCCGATCATCTCCTGCATCGTCGTGCCCTCCGGTATGTCACTCAGGGCGATCTGCAGCGACCCGATGATGCTCGTCAGCGGGGTGCGCATGTCATGTGCAACCATGTGCACCAGGTTGTCGCGCAGGTCCTGGAGCTTCTGCAGCCTGTTGTGGGCCTGCACCAGTTCAGCGTGATAGCGGGCCAACTCGCGGTGGCGCTCAGCCTCGGCCTCCATCGCCGGGAACCAGCGCCGCACCACGAACACAATGATGATGATCGCGGCGGCGAGGTTGGTCAGCTTGGGGAGGAGCACGTACTCCGGCCGGGTCAGCAGCTCAAAGATGCTGTACGGGATGAGTCCGGTTCGCGCCGTATACCAGGCGCCGAAGTACCCGCTCTCGATCAGCGTGCGCAGACCGTCGATGAAGATGACGATCACGAGCATAGCCACCAGCGGACTGAGCTTGCGCAAGCGGCGGTACTCGGCGACGTAGAAGACAAGTATTGCGGACCAGCAGAGAATGAGCGACCAGTAGATCGATGCGGTCAAATAGGAGAAGTAACTTGTGTCCGGCATCGATGAGCCTCCTGTCATGCAGCGAATGCGTGGGGGCCGGCTCTGCGGCCCCGAGTGGCTCCCCGGCTCTGACGGCTCTTCTGCTCAGTTGGCATGCTAGTGCTGCTCCCTCTTCGCGTTGACCAGCCGGAAGTTGCGCCGGGACACCGGCATCCGGATCAGGTTCGTGTCCTCGGCAAGCGCCTCGCCGGTCAGCAGGTCGGTGAGGGTGACCGGCGGGGCCAGGCCCAGGCTATCGAGATCCAACTCCATAGCAACGGCTCGGTCGCGCTTCGCCGTGTTGACGACGGCGAGCAGGCAACTCCCGGGCCGGCGGTAGAGGCTGACCGGCGTGTCGGCCGAGTCCGTCACCGCGACATCGCCGGTCGCCCAGTATCCGGCGAACTCCACGTCACCGGCCGCCACCCCGACCCGTCGAGGGCCCACCAGATCCAGTCCACGGTGGGGTAGTGGCGGCGCGCCTTCCAGATCGTGCTGGCGTCGTGCAGGAGCATGATCGCCATGATGCGCTCGGTGTTCTCGGGAACCGAGGCGCGGTCCGGGTTCTGCTTCTCGAACTCAGGCAGCCGTATGGGTACGACACCCCAATGCCGGCCCATCGCCTCGACGGCGAAGAAGTCGGGCGGCCTGACCGCAAGATAGTCGTCCTGCACGCCACGGCCGAACTGCTCGCCGGTGCAGATGGCCCCCCCGAACTTGCTGACATCGCCGGTACGCGCCTTCACCTCGCCGGGAATGGCCCACTCGTCGCCCCACTAGCGCCACTGCGCAGTGCCGTCGGAGAGCATGCTGAGCAGGATGAAGGGCACCACCGCCCGCCCGGCCTCGTGAATGCTCTCGATGGTCTCGCGGTAGGCGGCGGGCGCGGGCGCTTCCGGGTAGCCGAAATGCGTGTTCGTCTCCGGCGTGGTCCAGAGCACCTTAAGGTTGCGCCGATTCCCCCAGCCGCGCCGGCCCGCCGGCATCGGCTTCAAGGGCGTGGCCTGCAGGCCAAACGTGAGGCTGTACGGGTGGTCGATGACAACGGGAGCATCGATGACGTTGAGCGTGAACCGGACCGTGTCACCCTCGCGCGCCGCGCACACGCCCTGGTCGTTCCCCTTCGGTGCCCATTTGGCCTCCGTCTCGCAGAACCAGGTGAGACCTCGATCCTCGTCACCCACCCAGAAGTAGTGAACGAACCGTCTCGCCCACGTCCAGCCATCCTCGCGCGCGATGGCGCCCGTCTCCTCAGACCACCAGCCCGGCACGTGCCGGTAGCGGGCACGGTCGGTGTCAAGAACGAGAATGTGCGGTCATTCGGCAACATGATCGGTGGGCAGCTCGTGCCCGCAGAGTAGCCGAACTGCTCGCCTGAATTCGAGAGTGGCCGTTCGCAGCGGCGCACTCGACCGATTGCTACCACCGAGGCCCTGCGTTCGGTCCCCTGCCGAGAAGATATGCGTAGTGCAGGGCCACGCGACCAACGGCACTGCCCGGACAACGCCGTCAATATGCGCCACTGCACTCACGGGCCTCCGGCGGCTCCCTGGCTCGATCTGGCCTTGACATGCGCGCGCCGGGCCGGTATAATGTCGAACAGAGGTTCGACGACAAGAGGAGCTTACCAGTGCAGCATCTGCTGATGAACATAACCGGCCTGGACGCGGTGCTCTGCTTCGGTCTGCTCGTGCTTTATCTGTGCCAGCAACCAGGGAGAGGGCGGGGCTCCTGTGCGGAGGGGCTGGACAGAGCGGCGTCTGACTGATACCATAAGGGCGCGGAGGATTTCCGCTCGCACTCGGCGAACCATGACGCACGGCTCGCAGACGGTGACGAGGAGAGAGGCGCCGTGAAGGGCATCTACCTTATGCTCGCTCTCATGATGGTGGCGGTTGTCGTGCTGTCAGCCTGCGAAGGTGACGGCAGCCTGCCGTATAGCGGAGGGGACGGAGACGGTGGGCAGCCGCCTGCCGACGGTGGCAACGGCGGCGGTGATGGTGGCGGCGGCGGCACCCCGGAGCCTCCTGCACCGCCAGTTGACGGTGGCGGTGATGGCCTGACGCCACCCGATCCGCCCGTCTTCTAGGCGCGACGGACCGGCGGGACCGAGAGCACGCCCGAGTTCGGGCGTGCTCTTACGCGTCCGGCGGCTGCTCCTGCCCCGCCCCCTCAGCCTCAAACGAGGGCTCCCCGCCGGCCAGCAGCGTGAGGCCCGGTGAGACCCACAGGTAGTTCGCGGGCAGCTCCATCGGCAGCGTGCGAGACTCGAGCCTGTTGCGCAGCAGCTCCTCCCTCAACCCCAGCGCCAGCTCCGGGTCCACCAGAGACATGCTGTGATAGAGCAGCCGCACCCACTGCATCTCCGCGACCGTCTTGATCTCGTGACGCCCGGGTATCTGCCGCTGCTGCTCCGGATCCACGCGGACTCGCTGGGCCTCGGTGTCCTGGGCGACGCGGCGCCGACTGACGTGGTCGGCGAACTCGGCGAGGCCGGCGAAGCTCGAGGCCGGAGCCACCTCGACCAGCAGCCCAACGCGCACGTCGTACAGGGGCTTGGGGAGCCGATAGCTCCTGCGGCGGCCGTAGACCTCCAGCATCAGCGAGTCCATGTTCCCTTCGGCGTACCATCGGATAACGCCGGGCTTGACCTCCGAGCTGAGCTCCGCGCCGGTTCCGACCTCGAGGATCTTGACCCCGAGATAGGAGCTGCCGCGGCGGACCGCCACCACCCCCTGTTGCCCGACGGCCTCGGGCTCGCCGATCCACTCGTGGCTGCCGACCAGCACCCTGTCGATATGGTCGCGTCGCCCAAGCATGCCGCGCACGCCCACGACCATTCGCTGGCCCATCCCGACCGCATCGAAGTTGAAGCTGCACAGCGCCAGCGAGCCGCTCTGGGCGCTGTAGAGCATGGCCGGCCCACCGAAGACGTAGAAGTAGCTGGTGGGGCGCTCAATGAGGTCGCAGGTGGCGAGGATGGGGATGGACGAGGTGTCCACGATGCCGCTCATGGTCCCCAGCGATATGCCCGGGGCGGTCCATGTAGATGTGCTGTACGCCTCGGGCGCCTGCTCCTCCGGGTCGGGCTTGCGCGTGCGCACCTCCCGGGCCGGGCCGTCGGCATCGGCGGCGGCAAGCATTTCCGCCGGCGGGGCGTAGTCGGACAGCGCGAAGTACATGGCGAGTGGCCCGACCTCGCACGTCGCCGCCAGCGCTGAGGGCAGGTCGCAGGCGAGGAGGTACTGCGCGACACCCGTCTTCCCCAGGTACTCGGCGGCATAGGCCGAGCCGATAGCGCCCGCCACCATGGCGGTGGCGGCATCGTAGCGCTGCAGCATGTCGGCGTAGCAGATGCGCAGGGCCAGGTCGGCCTGCTCCCGGGCGGCGTCATCGGCCGCGTACTGCCACGCCCAGCGCAGTCCACCGATACGCAGCGCATCGAAGGTCGGGCTGTGTACGTTCGAGAAACCCCTGCTCCGCAGCCGCGCCAGCAGCGCCTCGACTGCCCCGGCACTCGCGCGGGTGCCCGCCTCGTCACCGACAGCGTCCCCGAGGCTGCAGACCGCGCCCGCCCACATCGCCTGCCCGAAGCCCTCGGCCGGCCGCTCGCCCGCGGTGAGAAGGGCCTGCAGGGCCAGGCGTGCGCTCTCCTGCAGCCGGGCGCGCAGCTCGGGTTCTTCGACGGTCCGGGCCAGATACGCGAGAGTCGGGGCCAGGTAGAGCGTGGCGTTGGCGTCGTATTCCGCGTCCGGCTCGACCGTCCAGCGGAACATCCCGCGCGTGGGCGAGCCGTCGGCGATATCCTGGTGGGCCAGCGCCGCCTCGATGACCTGTAGGGCGCGCTGGGTCTGCTCCCCGGTGACCAGCAACGCCGCAGCGTAGTTGAGGCTGACCTCGGCGATGTTGAGCTTACCACGCCGGTCGCGCACCAGGTGAGTCTCCTGGTCGAAGAACGGGGTCTCCTCGCGGCGGTCGTAGATTGCATCGCCGTAGCCGCTGGCGAGCAGCGCGATGTGCCGGCAGTGTTCCGACGCCTGTGCGAGGCCGGCCGCGAGCAGCAGCGCGAGCAGAGCCGGGGCGAGACGGCGCAGCGGGTACATCATGGTCTGGCTCCTCCTCCGCAGGGCTTTGCTTGATAGACTGCCGCGAGGGGCCGAGGGTTTCGGGGGGACAGCAAAGCGCCGTCACGAGCTGCCTGTGGCGGCGGGGGTATGCTGACGCCACTGCACGGGGGACGAGGCTCCAGCGCACCGCCAGTGCTCGGCCGGTGAGCTGAAATGCCACCTGCAGGCGCGACGAGCCTCCGATCGGTGCGGTGCTTCAGCGCTTGGAGAACTGCTTGCCGCGACGCGCCTTGCGCTTGCCGGCGTGCTTGCGTTCCTTGACCCGCGGGTCGCGAGTGAGGAGCCCGGCCGGGCCGAGCACGGCGCGGTGGTCGGGGTTGGCGTCCACCAGGGCATTGGCGATGCCGTGCCTGACCGCCCCCGCCTGGCCCGAGAGCCCACCGCCGAGCACGATGCACCGGGCGTCGTACTGGTCGGCGGTACCGGTGGCCTCAAAGGGCTCGGTGACGATCACCGCCAGGTGCTGGCGCCTGAGGTACTGCAGCGGGCTCTGCTCGTTGATAGTGATCCGGCCCGATCCGTTGGGGATCAGCCAGACCTTAGCGACCGCGGACTTGCGCCGTCCGGTTCCGTATCCTGCGTATTCTGGCAAGTCTTTCGCCTCCTGCGTCCCTGCGCGTCGCGCGCGTTACTGCTCCGGCAGCGGCTCGGGCTGCTGCGCGCCGTGTGGGTGCTCCGAGCCGGCGTAGACCTTGAGCTTGCGCAGCATCTTCCGGCCCAACCGCGTGTGCGGCAGCATGCCCCGCACCGCCCGGCGGATCACCTGCTCCGGCTCGCTCTCGAGCAGCTCCCCGTAGCTCTTGGATCGCAGGTGCCCCGGGTAGCCGGTGTGCCAGTACCGCAGCTTCGTCTCCCTCTTGGTACCCGTCAGCTCCACCTTCTCGGCGTCAACCACGATCACGTGATCGCCGCAGTCCACGTGTGGGGTGTACGAGGGCTTGTGCTTGCCGCGCAGCACGGCCGCCACCTGGCTGGCCAGCCGCCCGAGCACCTTGCCCCGCGCGCTGACGATGAACCACTGACGGTCAACATCAGCGGGGTTGACCGAGGCTGTCTTGTCCTGCATGCTGCGTCCTCCTCAGAGACGAGGCGGGCCGCCCCGCCTCAGTAGATCACCGTGATGAGCGAGAGGCCATTGGGTGGCGCGATCGTGCCTGCGCGCCGTCGGTCGCGGCTCTCGAGCAGCGCCTTCACATCCGCGACCCCGATCCGGCCGGCGCCCACGTCAACCAGCGTACCGACGATTCTGCGCGCCATCATGTAGAGGAAGCCACTGGCCTCCAGGCGCAGCTCGATCAGGTCGCCGTGCCGGTCCATATCCAGCCGCTGCAGCGTGCGCACCGTGTCGCCCTCAGAGCCGCCGGAGGAACTGTAGGCGACGAAGTCGTGCGTGCCCAGCAGCGACGTGGCCGCCTCGCGCATCAGAGAGACGTCCAGGGGCTCGGGGAGGTGCCACGCGTAGCGCCCGATGAAGGGCGAGGGCTCCTCCCGGTTGAGGATGCGGTAGCCGTAGACCTTCCCCCGGGCGTCGTAGCGCGGGTGGAAGTCGGCCGACACCTCCCGCGCCTCCAGCGCGGTGACGGCGTCAGGCAGCATCGAGTTGAGCGCCCGCACGATCCGGTCGACGGGGATGGGCCTCTCGGTTTCAAAGGTCACGATCTGCCCAACGGCGTGCACCCCGGCGTCCGTGCGGCCTGCGCCGGTGACCACCACGTCCTCGTTGAGCAATGCACTCAGGGCGTTCTCAAGCTCACCCTGGACAGTGGGCAGCTCCGGCTGGCGCTGGAAGCCATGGTAGTCCGTGCCGTCGTACTGGACGACAAGCAGGAGGCTGCGCATATGAGCGCCCGCCCTGACGTCAATTGGTCAGCTCCAGGATCGCCATCTCGGCGTTATCACCGTTGCGCCGGCCGGCGCGTATGACGCGAGTGTAGCCGCCCTCGCGGTCGGCGTAGCGCGGCACCAGCTCGTCGAAGACATAGGCGACCAGGTCCTTGTCGCAGATCCTGCGCAGGACCCGTCGCCGCGCGTGTAGGCCGCCGCGCTTGGCGATGGTGATCAGCTTCTCGGCCATGCGCTGGGTCTCTTTGGCCTTCTGCACGGTGGTCTTAACGCGGCTGTGCCGGAACAGCGAGTCCACCTGGCTGCGCAGCATGGCCATGCGCTGATCGGTGGGTCGCCCGAGCTTTCTGTGGTCCTTGCGGTGTCGCATCTTCTGTTCCCTCGCAACCGGCGTGATGGGCCGCCGGGTGGTCTTAGCCGTCTTCCTCCTCGACGAGCTCCTCGGCGGCCGCCGGCTCGCGCAGAGCAAGCTCCACCGCGGCCAGCTTCTCGATGACCTCTTCAAGGGAGCGCTTGCCGAAGTTGCGGATGGCGAGCAGGTCCTCCTCGGTCCTCTCCACCAACTGCCCGACGTTGTCGATGTTCTCCTTCTTGAGGCAGTTGAAGGTGCGGACCGAGAACTCCATCTCCTCGATGGGGTAGGAGAGCATCTTGCTGCGCACCTCCTCCTCCTCGGGCACCTCCTCCTCTTCCTCTTCCTCGGGCATCTCGATCTCGCTGAAGACCGTGATGTAGCGCACCAGGATCTCGGCCCCCTGGCGCACGGCGTCGTCGGGCATGATGGTGCCGTCGCCCCAGACCTCGAGCATCAGCCGATCGAGGTCGGTGCGGTGCCCCAGCCGGGTGGGCTCGACGCGGTAGGTGCAGCGCGCGATTGGGGAGAACAGAGTGTCCAGTGCGATGACGTCGCCCGGCCTCTTCTCCCGCCCGGGCTCTTCCACCGGATGGTAGCCGGTGCTCACCTCGATCCACAGGTCGATGAAGAGGCTGGCGTCATCGTCGGTCAGGGTGGCGATGTGGATCTCCGGGTTGATGATCTCGATGCCCGGTGGGCACTTTACGTCACCGCCGACGATCTCACCCTTGCCCTCGGCCTCGATGTGGGCGATCTTCTCGCCCTCTTCATCGACCCCGCCATGGTACTTGATGGCGAGCTCCTTGATGTTCAGACACAGCTCGGTGGCGTCCTCGTAGACGCCCTCGATGGTGGTGAAGGCGTGGGGCACGCCCTCGATGCGCACGTCGGTGACGGCGGCGCCCGGGATGTGCGCCAGCAGCACACGCCTGAAGGCGTTCCCCAGCGTGTGCCCGAAGCCCCTCTCGAGCGGCTCAATGGCGAACTTCCCGTACTTCTCGGAAAGCTCCAGCGCCACCATAGTCGGGGCAAGCTCCTCAATCATGGACTGCTCTCCTCCGCACTGTGCGGCTGATGGATCCTGTAGGCCGTCAGCGCGCGTAGAACTCGACGACCTGCTGCTCGTCCACGTCCACGTTGATGTCCTCGGGCTCGGGCAGTCGCTTGACCGTGATGGTCAGGTTCTCGCGGTCCACCTCAAGCCACTCGGGCACCTCGTAGCCGTGGGCCAGGGATTCGGTGATCGGCTGCAGGTCTCTGGACTTCTCGCGCACCTCGATGACGTCGCCCTCCCGCACGCTCCTGGAGGGGATGTCGCAGACGCGGCCGTTGACCGCGATATGGCGGTGGCGCACGACCTGCCTCGCCTGCGCCTGGCTGGACGCGAACCCCGCCCGCCTCAGCACGCTGTCCAGCCTGCGCTCGAGGAGGGACAGCAACATGAAGCCGGTGACGCCCTTGGCCTTGGTGGCCCGCTCGACGTAGCGGCGGAACTGCCGCTCCAGCAGGCCGTAGATGGCTCGCAGCTTCTGCTTCTCGCGCAACTGCAGCGCGTAGTCAGACGGTCGCCGGCGTCCCCGCCGATCGTTCCCGTGCTCGCCCGGCGCATAGCCCTTGCGCTCCATCGCGCACTTGGGGCTGTGGCACCGCTCGCCCTTGAGGAACAGCTTCTGTCCCTCACGGCGGCAGAGCCGACAGACTGGTCCATTATACCGCGCCATCAATCGTCACCTCTCCGCAGCCGGCGCGACCTGCGGGCCGCGCCGGTATCTGCCGCTACATGCGTCGCCTCTTCTTCGGACGGCAGCCGTTGTGCGGCACCGGCGTGACGTCCTTGATCTCGCCCACGTCGATCCCCACGGCCTGCATCGCACGGATCGCCGTCTCACGGCCCGAGCCGGGGCCCTTGGTGAAGACGTCGAGGCGGCGCATGCCGGCATCGATCGCCTTGCGGGCCGCGTTCTCGGCCGCGAGCTGGGCCGCGAAGGGCGTACCCTTGCGCGTGCCCTGGAAGCCGATGGTCCCGCCGCTGGCCCAGGTGACTACGTTGCCGCGCTGGTCGGTGATGCTGATGATAGTGTTGTTGAAGGTGGACTTGATGTAGGCCCTGCCCTGGGCGCCGCGCGGCGCCCTGCGCTGCTGCGGCGGCTGCGGCCGCTCCGGCCGCCCGGCCTCCGCCGCCC
>JALGUJ010000087.1 GCA_029820945.1 Candidatus Zipacnadia bacterium
CTCAACGGCCAGTACGCGTGGTCGAGCCCCGTGTGGGTGGATATGTGAGGACATCCGACTATAGCGACAGGTGCGCAGGCAGCAACAGGCAGGCGGGACGACGCGAGTGAGCACTCGGTGCCGGGTCTGGAGCAGCAACATGGGGCATTGGCGACGATGGCGGCAAGCGCTCTGCAACCGCGATCGAATGCCCGACCGGGGACGTTCCCGGCCGCACATCGGCAGCGTCACGGGGGGCGCGCGGAACCGGGCACGAGAGGGGGAGCCGCTGTGGTCAATCGACCTCGCGGTCACCCGGTAGTCCGATCACACCCCACTTCAGCCCCGGTCTTGACATGAGCGAACGCCGGTGTCAGAATGGCTGCGCGGGCCCACATTCCTAGTGCCCCGCACCGGCCAGGCTGGTGCTACACCTGGTCAGAGGGATCTCAATGACAGAGACCGACAGTGACAGTACGTGCGGCCGTTCGGGAGCCTCGATTGACGAGCCTCCTGCACGGCCCTGCTCATCAGAGCTGACTGCATGGATAGTAGCGATCGCCTGCGTCGGCGGCTGTATCATGGGGCTTGACTGACCCCCCCGCCGCCTCCTCGCTGCTGCCCGCAGGCAGCAGCGAGGAGGCGGAAGATGTCCTCATCCGAGCTCGTCACCCAAGTTCGCGAGATGGTTCACAAGCACGACTGCGCTGCTCTGCGTGCCCTGTTCGCAGCCAGGTCGGAAGGGCTCGTTGCGGCGGCGGTAGCGCTGGTCATCAACGACGAACCACCCGCCACTGCGGCCACATTACTGGCGCGGTTGCATACTGAGGATGCCGCCCACGTCATTCGGCATCTCGCTGCGGAGGCCGTGGCGGAGATTCTCCCCGAGGTCCCCGACGAACGACGCCAGGCAACTCTGCGGCTCCTCACCCCCGCGGAGCTCTGCCCCATCATCGCCGCGATGCCGCCTGATGAAGCCACTGATGCGCTGCAGGACATGGGGGAGCACGAAGCGCAACAGGTCATCTCAGCCCTGCCCCCAGCGTTGCGTGCCAGCGTGCAGAAGCTCGTGGAGTACGACGAGACCAGCGCCGGCGGCCGCATGACCACCGAGGCGGCCACCATTTCTGCCGACATCACCGCGGCCGCGGCAATCGAGCAACTTCGGCGGGAAGCACATGACGTCGAGAACTTCAACACCATCTATGCGGTGGACGAGGACGGCAGGCTTGTGGGCACGCTTTCGCTGCGCGATCTCGTCATGGCCGCACCGGATGCTCCGGTTGCCGACTTGGCTGCCCGTCACATGCACTGGGCGAAAATGCATCTCGACCAGGAGGAACTGGCGCAGTACATGATCGCGCACGACCTCGATGGCATGGCGGTCATTGATGACGAAGGCGCCCTGCTCGGCCAGGTGACCCTGGACGACGCGGCCGAGGTCATCGTCGAAGAAGCCACTGAGGATATCCAGCGTATTGTCGGTGTCCGGGGCGACGAATCGGTATTCTCGCCCTTCTGGGCGTCGATACGTCGTCGTCTCCCCTGGCTGATACTCAATGTCCCCATGGCCGGACTGGCCTCAACCATGGTGCACATCTTCACCGGCGCCATCGAGCGAGTTGCCAGCGTGGTTGCTTTCCTGCCTCTGGTCGGCGGGATTGCGGGCAACGCGGGCGGACAGACTGTATCGGTTTTCGTGCGGGGTCTGGCGTTGGGAGAGGCCACTTCCGCCGACGTATGGCGCTGCGTGGCCCGTCAGGCCGCGATCGGTGCGAGCATGGGCCTCGTGCTTGGGGTGCTCGTGGGGGGGCTGGAGAGTCTATGGACGCGCGCCTTGATTCTGTCGGTGATCGGCGGCATTGCGGTGATGATGAACTGCATGACCGCCTGTGCCTTCGGTGCCCTGCTGCCCTTCGTGCTGCGTCGCCTGGGATTTGATCCGGCGATGGGCGCCAACCTGGTGGACACCGCCTTCACCGACGCCAGCGGATACTTCTACGTGCTCAGCTTTACCACGCTCGCTCTGTGGCTGCACTGGCTGTGAGCGCCCAGCACGCTCACTCGCAGTCGGAGGGGAGCTCCCGCTCCCGTGGTGTCAGAGCTGCTCGTACCCCCTCCGGCGCCACACCTCACGCGAGAACTCGAGCTGCTGTTCGGTCGGCTCCCTGCGGCCCTCGATGCTCGGCCACGGGTCGCCGTGCACCGGGTCGGGGCGCCAGTCGTCATCCTCGTACGCGTCCCTGTCGGCCTCGCGGCGGAAGTCGGGGACGTCGATGGTGTTGCTGTCATTGAGCGCCGAGCGGTAGGCCAGCGGCCCGATGATCGACATGGTCACGCCGCGGTAGACGTCGAGGAAGGGCGGCTCGCCGCTGCGGATGGCGTTGGCGAAGTGGAAGTTCGTGAAGAAGTCGCCGCCCCCGTGGCCGGCCTTCACGGCCTCCTCGTGGTACTCCGGGAAGTCCGGCCTGTAGATGACCTCCTCGGGGTGGCGCCGATCCTCGTGGTACTGCTCGCGCACCACACGCAGCATCGAGCGCTCGCCCCACCGCAGGTTCTCCATCAGGCCACGCGAGCCGTGAACGCGCACCCACACACCGTGACCACGCAGTCTGACCTGCACGAGGCGCACCACAGCGTCGTTGTCCATGCGCAGCGCGATCATCGAGGCGCAGTCGCCGAACTTGACCACGCGATCCATGACCGGGTCGTCGTCACGACATCGTATGACGAAGCCGTTCACCTTCTCCGGCCAGGTCTCGGTGATGAACATGATTGGCGCGAGCGAATGTGTGCAGTAGTAGGTCGCCGGGATCCAGTTGCGCCAGTGGTAGGTCCCGCAGGCGCGCCCCATGACGACCTCGGCCGGGTCGGGATGGATGTACTCGCCCTCGGCGTACATGACGGTGCCCACCTCGCCCGCCTGGTAGAGCCGCCGCATCTCCTGGTTGAAGACCATGTACGGGTAGTTCTCGGCGAACATGTAGGTCAGACCGGTGCGCTCGACGGTGCGGATCAGCTCCACGCCCTCCGCGAGCGTGAAGCACGCGGAGGTCTCGCTCATCACGTGCTTGCCCGCCTCCAGCGCCTTGATCGCGAAGGGCGCGTGCTCGTGGAAGTAGTTCGCGAGAATCACCGCATCCATGTCGTGGGACAGGAACTCGTCGAAGTCCGTGTAGGTCTCGACGCCGAACTCACGCCCGGTGTCTTCGAGCCGCTCCTCCCACGTATCGCACAGCGCGACCAGCTCCAGGCCCACGAGCTCGCCCGTGCCCCGCGCGAACGACCGCCCGCGCCCGACTCCCACGACGCCGACCTTGATTGCACTCATCGCGCTCTCCCTCACCGACGTCGCGCTGCTGTTAGCGTCGTTGTTCGCCGATGCCCCGCGGTCTCGCCCTCACGGCGGGGCGTTCGCCGTTCCCGTCGTCGCTCGCCGTTCTGCCCCCTCTCCCGCCTGCGATGCGAAGCATCGCCAGGGGGAGGGGGTGGTTGAACGAAGTGAAGCCAGGGGACGGGCGCCGTTCCCGGCCGTTCACTCCTCCATGATCCACACGCGCTTGTAGATGCCGCCCTTGCCCGCCGAGTCGCGCACCGCGACCGCCAGGAAGTTGGTCTCGCCGAAGCGCACGTGGCCGGTGATGTCGATGGTGAAGGGCTGCTTCCACCCGTCGGGCCCGTCCATGGGATGGTCGGCGACGAGCTCGCCGTTGAGCCATATCTTCGCGTCCTCGTCCACCGAGCCGAAGAAGAGCACGAGGGTCCGCCCCTCGTACTCCGGGGCGAGCGTGAAGGTCGTGCGATACCAGCCGAGGCCGTCGTAGTCATCGCCGTCATGCTCGGCCTCCCAGTCCCGGCCGGGCGCCTGGTCCTCCCAGAACATGTCCGTGCGCAGCGAGGTCCAGCCCTCGGCGGACCAGTGCACGTTCTGCCACTCCTCGGCCTCCCCCACCTCGTCGGGGTCGAAGCGGAAGCGCCACTTCTGGGGCAGGAGCATGACTACATTGCGGCCTCCGATGTCGCGCACGAGCTTGTAGCCCGCGTAGTCGCCGAACTTGGTGTCGCGCCACATGGCCCAGTAGGGGTTGATGACGTTCTCGCGGCCGATGGTCATCCGGTAGTCGTGCATGCGCGTGATGGCCTCGACGTTCTCGGCCAGGTCGCCCTCCCCGGAGTTGATGCGCTCGGTGGCGGCGATCGCGTCTGCGGTCAGGCGGGCGTGGCGGAGGGCCTGCAGGAGCTGATCGACGCGCCGGCGCACGATCTCCGGCTCATCGACCGCCTCGCGCCGGGCCCGCATGAGCAGGTCGGCGGCGGGCCCGAAGGCCTCCTCATCGTAGATGTACGGGATGATGCGCTCGCCGCCGCGCCCCATGTTGCGGTACCCCAGCTCGTACTGCAGCTCGGTCCACTTCGGCCACTCCCAGCGGGCGTAGTCGTTCCAGTACTCGAAGTACTTGCGCACGGTCGGCCCGGCGGCGCCGAAGGCCGAGAAGTACTCGCCGAGGAGCTGCTCCGTCGGCGCGTCGGTGTCCCAGTGCAGCCGCGAGAGCAGGTAGTAGACGGGGCCCTGGATGCACCACTGGCCCGAGAGCGTGTCGAAGTCGGTCCCGATCATCCCGTTGGCGGCCGCGAAGCGGAAGTCGTCGGCCATCTGCTCCATCGGGCAGCGCGGCACGGCGTGCAGGCCCCCGAGCCAGTTCGGGCGCAGGAAGAGCTTCGTCGCCTGCTCGTGCCAGGCCATCCAGTCCGCGCGGAATTGCTCGCTGGCCTCGCCGGTGTTCGGGTAGCCGACGGCCGGCACGAAGCCCACGATGATGTTCGGCTCCAGCGTGGTCTCGCGCGGGGGGAAGCGGTAGCGCGAGTAGGCGTAGACCGCGACGTAGGCCTCCGGATCGACCTGGGCGACTCGCCTGGCGACCTCGTTCCAGAACTTCGCGTAGCGGTCGGTGAGGATCACGCGCGGGCCCTCCGGGGTCTGCTCCACGTACTCGGGAACGTCCCAGGCGGTGCACTTCTCGCAGGTGCAGAACCCGCCCCCGTCGTTCTCGCAGGCGTTGAGGGTCTTGTACGCGACCGGGTCCTCCTCCCACCGTTCCTTCCAGCGCGCGACGACGAACTCCCACAGCAGCGGCTCGGCCACGCACATCTTCACGCGGTCGGGCGGCCCCACGGGCTCCCGCACGCCGTCCTCGTTGAGCGCGAAGAACTCGGGGTGCTCCTCGCCATACTGCTCCCACCAGCGCGTGAATGCGTGGCCGTAGTTGATGAACAGCGACCGGCCCATGCGCATGCGCTTGAGCCACGTGTTCTCGTCCGCCGCCAGCTCCGATGCCAGCTCCCGATCCAGCGGCCCGGTGAACGACTCGATGCGTTCGAGGAAGCTGCTGCGGATCGCGTGCCGCAGCTTGCGCTGCTTGAGCTGCGGCACCTCGTGGATGTCGATCTCCCCCACGCTGATGGTTGGCTGATCGGGGATGACCGTTCCGGTCTCGCCCGGCCAGAGCCAGCGCACTCCGACCTGATCCTGCAGGAAGTCGTAGACCGCATAGAGTGTCCCCACCTGGTTGTTCCAGCCCAGGGCGTCATCGCGATCGCCGGGGCCGATGCGGTCGCCGCCGAGGATCAGCAGGTCGTCGCCCGCGGTCAGGATGCGGATGGCCTCGGGCTCCAGCGCGTCCGGGTCAAGACCGGCCTCGCGCGCGGCCTTCGTCGGGCCGACGAGCAGCCGGTGCGCAACGTCCGCCGGGCACTGGCTCTCCGCCACGATCTCGATCTCCGCGCCCGAGACGGCCCGGAGGTGGTCGCGCAGCTCCTGCGCCGGGTAGCGGTGGATCTCCATCGCGTCATCGGGGATGACGATGGCGCAGTTGGCTTCACCGTCCACGGTCAGGTCCATGGCCGCGCAGGGAAGCGCGCACGCAACGGCAAGTGCAATCGCCATCAATCGCATCATGGTCTGCTCCTCCTCGAACCAGGTCGGCGGTGCCGTGACTGTTCGCCGGGCGGCCGCCGCGGCCCTGCCGGGAGGCCCTCCAGCGGGCGCGGCGAAACTCTCCGAGCGCCAACTCATGCGGGGCCCGTGAGCATTCATGGACAGCCGAGAGCGCATCGCGACGACGCTGGCCCTCCAGGAGCCCGACCGCATCGCGATGGTCGAGATCTGCTTCTGGCCCCCGACCGTGGAGCGCTGGCGGAACGAGGGCCTGCCCGAGGACGTGCATCCCGAGCAGTTCTTCGGCCTTGACAGGATCGCGCGCGTCGGCATCGACTGCTCGCTGCAGTTCGAGATGCAGGTGCTGGAGGAGACCGACGAGTGGTTCGTGCGCCGCGACCGGGACGGCGCCGTGCACAAGCGCTGGAAGGACCACTACGCGACCTGCGCCGAGGTCGATCAGCTCGTCAGGACGCGCGAGGACTGGGAGCGGGTGCGCGAGCGTCTGCAGCCTACGCCCGACCGCATCCCCGAGACCCTCGTCGAGGCGGTGGCGGAGGCTCATGGGCGCGGCGAGTTCGTGGTGCTCCAGCCCAACGAGCCCGTGTGGTGGACGTGGCGCACGCTGGGCATGGAGCGCGCCTTCATGGCGATGGCGGCCGAGCCGGACTGGTTCGAGGAGATGGTGGCGGCGCAGACGCGGTTGCAGGCCGAGCTGATCGAGATGGCGCTGGCCACCGGCGCCAGGCCCGACGGCGTGTGGTACTTCTCCGACCTGTGCTACCGGAACGGGATGTTCTTCTCACAGACGATGTACCGCGAGCTGATGCTGCCCCACCACCGGCGGATCGCCGAGGTCTGCCGCGACAACGGCCTCTTCTTGCTGCTGCACTGCTGCGGCGACTGCCGCGACCTGGTCCCGCTGCTGATCGAGGCCGGCTTCGACGCGGTCCAGCCCCTGGAGGCGCGGTGTGGCAATGACGTGCGCGAGATGAAGCCGGCCTATGGCGACCGCATCACGCTCTTCGGCAACATCAACGTGGACGTGCTCGCCACGGGCGACCGCGACGCGATCCGCCACGAAGTGCTCAGCAAGCTGGAGGCGGCGATGCCCGGCGGCGGCTACATCTATCACTCCGACCACTCGGTCCCGCCCACGGTCGCCTTCGACGACTACGCGTTCGCCATTGACCTGATCCGCGAGCATGGCCTGTACGGCCAGCAGGACGGCCGGCATCCTGACGAAGGTGAACGGGCGAGTCGGTGAACCGACTCCCCACGGACGACATGACCACTAAGGGGGCCAGTCTTGCGTACGCGGGAGGCGGCCACAAATGCACTCAGGGGGCTCTTTGCAGCGTCCATGCATGCATTGGCGGCCAGTGGCGTCTGTCTCCTCGTGCTGAGCGTACTCGCGTGGGCCTATAGAGCACTGGGTCACCCGCTTTGCTCGCGGCCGGGTTTCCTGCTTGAGAATACGGTCGCTACCATCACGGCGGTCATGTTCATCTGCATTGGGTTCTTCAGTTCTGAGGGCAAGGGGGAGGGCTGCTTTTGCGCCCCTCTGACCGGCTACGCTCTCGCGGTGGTGCTCTACGTATACGGGCTCGCCTGGATCGCGGACGCCCTTCGCGTCTGGTGGGACTGGATCGCTGGCCACTTCGGCGGCTGATCGTGGCAGTTGGAGGTCGTCGGAGATGGGCAGAGCGGCCGTCGCTCGCTGCAGATCGCCGAGCCGAGTCTCTCTGCGGTGAGATGGCCGGTCGGCTCGCGGAGCTCGGATAGGACTGAGTGGCGCGTGGATAGATTGCGCCAATTGTGCAGACTGCTCATCTTTGGCTTGATATATGGCAGCTTCCTGGTCCTCTTGCCCGCCGCCCTTGCCTGGCTGGCCCCCCTCGGCATGGTTTGGGGACGAGTTCGTCATCTGCTGGCGACGGATCGTCGCCTGCTTCGGACCGAGGCAGTGCCAGCCGTACGAATTCGGACCGGCGCGACGAGGGCCGCTGCCTGCAGACGAGGGGACCAAGCGCCTATCCGGTGAGATGGCCACTTGCCGGGCGGGGTGCCTGATGGGGTGAACCGCACGTGAGAACCCTAGCCTGCCCTCTCGCGATCCTGCTGGTGGCCTCGGCGGTCGCGGCACCGGCGGTGTTTGTGATAGATGACGCGTTGCACTGGACGGGACCGGTAGCTGCGAGCGAGTTGAGGGACTACCGCTTTCACCAGAATGTGGCGCTGCTCATCGGTCTCTTCTTGGCGGTTCTCGGGATCTGTGTCGGGCGGACGTCAGGCTGCTCTCCCGCGGAAGTCATCAATGACTTTGAGGTAGGATGCTGCGCATGGGTCTGCGGCTGGCTTCTCGCATTCCTCTGGGTCCCCCCCGGGGTACCATGGCTCGCGGGTGCCGTTCGCATCTGGTGGCAGTGGATCGTCGTGCACTTCCGTGGGAACTGACCGTGGGAGGACGCAGGTCCGTATCAGAACCTGACGGTGGGCGAGTCATCGGCAACGGCGGCGGGCCTTCGGCCCGCGTCGGGCGTGGGCACGCGCGACCTCCTTCACGGCTTTGCCGCGCATCGTTGCCGTTCACGAGGCCATGGGCAGCAAGACGCCACAGTGCCTCCGCCCATCCTCGCCCGAACGGCGACAGCCGATTTCGTGCTCCACTGAACCGTACATGCGGAGTTGGAGGACGTCGCGCCGAACCTGACGAAGTCGGGCCACTGGCATGGAGATCGGCAGCGAGACAATCGTCGAGATGCTGCGGCGGAGCTACTTCGCCGTTGACGGCCTCTGGTTCGTGATGCTGGAGGAGGACCAGGGCATCGAGCGCGCGATGGAGCTCGACGAACGCGTCTGGCGCATCATGCCCAAGATTCAGGCGCGCAAGGCCCGCGAGCTGATGGACTGCAGCCGCGACTCGCCCGCCGCGCTGGTGCGCTGCATGGCGCTGAAGCTGGCGGCCGAGGGCCACGAGTTCGATGTGAGCGTCCCGGCCCCCGTGCACGCGGAGATCGTCATTACGCGCTGTCCCTGGCGCGAGGTGCTCGAATCGTCCGACCGCACCCACCTCGCGGCCGAGATCGCCGACCGCATCTGCGCCACCGAGGCGGCGGTCTGGGCCGAGGAGTTCTCCGACGAGGCGGCGCCTGCCATCGAGGCCGAGCTGGCCGAGGCCATCTGCCGCGGAGATGCACGCTGCCGCCTCGTCTTCCGCCAGCCCACCGAAAGCAGCACGGATTGAGTGATGCGAGCATGCCGCAGAAGCCGCTGACCGTTCTGATCAAGCCAGCGGGCCCGGACTGCAACCTGGCGTGCACGTACTGCTTCTACCGCGACAGGGTTGCGCTGTACCCGGACACGGCCCGCCACCGGATGTCCGACGAGACGCTGCGCGAGCTGGTGCGCAAGTACATGAACTATCACGAGGGGACGGTCCCCTTCGCCTGGCAGGGCGGGGAGCCGACCCTGATGGGGCTGGACTTCTACCAGCGCGCCGTGCAGTACCAGCAGCTCTACGGCCGCTCGGGCCAGTCCGTCTCCAACAGCCTACAGACGAACGCGATCCTGCTCGATGACCCCAACTGGGCGCGCTTCCTGCACGAGTACAGGTTCCTGGTGGGCGTCAGCATCGATGGTCCGGAGAAGGTGCACGACGCCTTCCGTGTCGATCCGGCCGGCAGAGGCTCGCACGCGCGGGTGATAGCGGCCCTGGAGACGCTGCTCGAACACGATGTCGAGGTCAACATCCTGGCGATGGTGCAGCCGATGAACGTGCACCGGCCGGCTGAGACCTATGAGTACCTCCTCGGTCTGGGCGTGGACTTCCTGCAGTTCATCCCGCTGGCCGAGCGCGACCCATCGGGCGAAGGCCTGGCGGACTTCACCATCGACCCGGCCGACTACGGGCGCTTCCTGTGCGAGATCTTCGACCTGTGGGCGGCCGAGAAGCCCCGCCCGGCCTACGTGCGCATGTTCGACGACGCCCTGGCCGTGGTCATGGGCCACGAACACCCCACCTGCATGTTCGCGCCCCAGTGCGGACCGTACTTCGTGGTCGAGCACAACGGTGACATCTACGCCTGCGACTTCTTCGTCGAGCCCCGGTGGAAGTACGGGAACATCCACGACACGCAGCTCCACCACATCCCGCGCCTGGAGCTGTATCAGCGCTTCCGCGACCGCAAGACCGCCGGGCTGGAGGACACACGGTGCGCCGACTGCCCGTGGTGGCACCTCTGCCACGGCGGCTGCCCGAAGTACCGCGTCATGCTCGGCGATGCGGCACAGCCGACGTACTTCTGCGAGGCCTACCGCATGTTCTTCGAGCACGCCCACGAGATGCTCGAGGAGATGGCGCGCCGGCTCAATGCCCGGCAGGAGGCCGACGCCCGGGGCATCGGCCCCGATGACCCATGCCCCTGCGGCAGCGGCCTGAAGTACAGGGACTGCTGCATGCCCTGATGCGCCCCGCACACGCGAAAGGGCGCCGGCCAATGGCCGGCGCCCGTGTCCTTTCGGGAGTGGCCGGGCTAGAAGATGCTGCCGAGCAGGCCCCAGATGGTGCCGGCCGTCCACAGGGCGCTGCGGATGTCGCCCCAGGAGACCCCGCGGTCCCGGAAGGGGATGTAGACGATGTCGCCCTCGCGCAGAGGCATGTCCTCCGGCGCCACGCCGCGATGGGCGCTGCCCATGTCGCGCTTGATGAACTCCGTTTCACCGTGCTCCGTGACACGCAGCACCGTGACGTTGCCCATGTCGGCCTGCTGGAAGTACCCGAAGCGCGACACGACGTCCAACAGCGTCAGGTCGTCCGTCAGTGGGATGGGGCCGGTGGTCGTGGCCGCGCCCAGCAGGTAGACCGTGTTCAGCTCCGGCACGACGACGATGTCGTCGGGCTGCAGCGTGATGTTGCTCTCGAGCGCGCCCCGGTTCATCACTGCGTCCATGTCCAGCACGAGCCGCTCGTCGTCGCGGTAGACGTAGGTGTGGGCCAGGTCCGCCTGCTCCGTGGGCCCGGAGACCGTCATCAGCCGGAGCAGGTCGCGCTGCTGCTGCTCGCGGATGTCGATGACGCCGGGGCGCTGCACGGCGCCGAGGATCAGGACGGTCTCGGGGCCGGCCCTGGGCACGAGCACGACGTCGCCGGGGTTGACCGCCACGTTGTACTGCATCTCGCCACGCATCAGCAGCCCCTCGAGGTCTACCGGGATGGTGCCCTCGGGCGTTATGAGCTGGGCGCGGCTCAGCTCCGCCTCGGGTGTGACGCTGCCGGCACGCGCCAGCGCCTCCAGCACGGTGATCGACTCGCCGATCTCGAAGGTCGCCGGGGCGCGCACCTCGCCGAGGACGGAGATCTTCCCGGCCTCGCGCACCACAACGACGTCACCGGGCTTGAGCGCCACGTTCTGAGTCAGATCGCCCTCCTCCAGCAGCCGCCGCAGGTTGACCGTCCGGGCCGGCTGGCCCGAGCGGATGACGAGGGCCGAGCTGCGGTCCGCGCTCGCGGTCAGCCCCCCGCCGACCCGCCCGATCGCCTCCAGCACCGTGATCTCCTGGCCGACGGGCAGCACCATCTGCGCGGCCGATCCTCCACGCGCGGCAGGTAGATCTGATCGCCGTAGCGGACCGGCTCGAAGGCCTCGATGGGCGTGTCGCTGCGCAGGCCGCTCAGGTCGAGGACGCGAGGCTCCTCGCCGGCGCTCTTGACGCGCACCGCGCGCAGGTCGGCGGCCGCCAGCGGCCCGGCGGCCGAGACGGCGTCGGCTACGGTGGCTCCGAAGGGCAGCACCATCGGTCCGACCTGCTGCACCTCACCGGCCATGTAGACCTTGCGCTCGGAGGCCAGCTCGTTGAGCGCCACGCTGACCACAGGCCGCTTGATGTACCGGCGCAGCTCGGTGCCGACGATGGTCTCGACCTCGGGGAGAGTCCGCCCGCCAACCCGCACGTTGCCGAGCAGCGGAATCGCGATGGTTCCGGTGGGGCCGACGCGGAACTCGCCCGAGAGCTGGTCCTCGCCGAAGACGCTGATATCCAGGGCATCCCCCGGCGAGACAAGGTAGCCCTCAAGAGCTTCCTGGCACTGCACCGGGCCGGGGAGAAGGAGGGCAAGAGCTGCCAGAGCCGCGGCGGTTGAGAGCGTCGTTGTCCTCATCACGCTGGGGATTGTACGCGGCCCTTGGGGCGGTGTCAAGCACGGACGCCGGAGCAGCGGCGATGCGCCTTGACGCGGCGAGAAAGGGGATCAGTTGCGCGAGAACGGCCTCTCGTCATCCTCGGCGAAGCCAAGGGCCTCCAGCTTGCTGCGTGCGGCGGCCAGCACCCGGTAGTGCCCCACCTCCTGCCGCAGGATGGGCATGGCGATATCCAGGCGGTCGGCGAAGGAGTCACTCTCGAGCAGCCGCTGCTGGACGGCCAGGGTGGTCTGCAGGTTGGCCGCGATGGCGTAGGAGAGCCCGACCGGATCCTCCGGCACCTCAGGTGCGGCATCGTCGGCCCCCATGGTGCGGAGCACCAGCTCCATCAGCATGCGAAGCTCATTGCGAGCGGTCTCCACCAGGGGCATCTCTCCCGGCGGCACATCATTGCGCTCCTCGAGCAGACGCACGTCGGCGCGAACCACCGGGATGGTGCTGAGGATGGCGTCGATGCGGAACCGCGGCCCGCCGCGGGCCAGCACCATGGCGCTGCCGTCGGGCAGGCGCGTGACCTCGGCGATCTGCGCGATGGTGCCGACGTCGTGCGGGATGCCCGGCCCGCCGACCTCCTTCCCGGCCTTCAGCAGCGCCACCCCGAAGTAGCCCTGGCCATCAACGACCTCATCGAGCATCTCCTTGTAGCGCTGCTCGTGCAGGTACAACGTACTCGGCGCCCCGGGGAACAGCACCGCATTCAGGGGCATGATAGGCAGGTCTTCGCACATGCGCATTGGGTACGAGGACACCTCCCGTGCCGCTCTCATACAGTTGCAGTACTACGCTGCCGCGGGACATTCTCCTGCCTGACTGCACAAGTCGTGCGCCCGGACTTTGGGCGGCCGGCCCCGGCGTCCGGCCGGCACCTCTTTCGCGCCGCAGACAGGAGATTCGATGGGGACGGGGAAATACTCACTGTAACTACCGCCGATAGTTGATACCCGAGGGGACGCGCCCATGATGTACGAACAGCAGAGGCGGGCCGCGTTGGAGCACGCCGCCGAGCACATCTTCTCTATGGGGCTGGGCGATGTCGCCGCGCAGATGACCCTGCGCAACATGCAGTTCGGCCTGGCCAAGATGCACTACGTGCAGGCGCAGTTCGGCGACCCGCCCGACGCCGCCTTCATCGCCACGCCCGATGTCACCGTCACGCGCAACGAGGCGCGCTGGCACGCCGGCATCGGCTACGGGGGCAAGATCACCTGGGGCCACGGCGACCGGCCCTACGCATTCCTCGACGTCAAGCCCAACTGCTGCGGGATGCTGGTCGGCGGCCTCCACGACCTTCCCGCGCTGGCCGACGTCGCCCGGCGGCTCGACGCCATGCTCGGGGACCACGCCGAGCTGGAGGGCGTCGCGATCGACTGGGACATCGGGGTCGGCAACCACTTCGTGGACGTGCTGGCCGTCGAGCCCGTCGATCCCCTCGCCGACCTGCCCCCGTGGTGCTTCGTGCTGCACTTCTCCGGGAGCGAGCTGCGCGCCGAGAACCCGCTGGGCATGGGCCTGTACTGGGACAGCAGCGCCGAGCTACGCCGCCGCATGCAGGTCTTCGAGACTCCCTGGGGCCCGTGCCGCGTCCTGCAGGGCGAGGACGCGCGGGAGTGGTGGGAGTTCTTCCGGCGTGCCGATGACTTCATCAAGCGCAGGCGGCTGATGGCGGCGGAGCGGCTCTTCGGCGAGTTCGAGGTCCTCGCAAACCTCCACCACCAGGGCCTTCTGGGACCCAACTCCGTCGTGCTCGGCTGCCAGGACACCTCGACGGGCGGGATCGTCCCCGTGATGCTCCGCGAGAGCACGCCCGGGTACCTGTTCCGCGCCAGGCCGAACCTCACCGACGACATCATCGACGTGCTCGCCTGGCGGGACCGAGCCGACCGCCTCGGCGTGCTCGATCATCTGCGCGAGGCGAACGTCATTCCCCACGGCGCGGGGTACATGCTGCCGGGGATCTCACATCTGGCGCAGGTGCACGAGTTCAACGGACGCCGCTACTACGAGGTCGAGGCCACGGACGGCGGAGTGCGCATCGTCCTGGGCACGCCGCGCGATCTGACCTACGCCTACCGCGGGCGCCGGGTGATCCTCTCCAGCGTCGAGCATGGGCTGGGCCGGATCGTCGCCCGCCTGCAGCCCCTCTACGTGCTCAAGGCCTGACGGTCACTCGGCGCCGGCGTCGTGGCGGACGATCTCGCGGAACATGCGGAAGCCAGCCGGGGAGATGCCCGCGCCCTGAAGCAGCTCCGCCGCCCGCCGCCGGCAGCCCGCGACGATCTCCGCGCGCTGCTCGTCGGTCTCCGCGATCGCGTGGCCCTCGACGTAGCCCACTACGTCCTCCCACGCCGGGTTGTTCGCGATGGCCCACACCGCGATCTGCGACACCGGCCGCTCGGGCCGCACGCGCCCGATGTGCTCGGACAGCGCCGCCATGCGCGGGTCCGGGCAACCAACGGGGCTCATGCGATCGTAGCAGGTCGGCGCGGGCAGGTTGTAGTCGGTGCAGGCGGCGGGGATCGTCACGTAGGCGAAGGCGTGGCGCGAGAGGTCAATGGGCACCCAGCCCAGCGTGGTCATCCCCTGCAGGCCCTCCTGCTGGGCCAGGAACTGCGTGCCCGGCTCCAGGTAGACCTGCTCGGGGCCGAAGGCACTGCGCCGGATCCGCCCCCGCACCGACTGGTCGCCGTTGCCGTAGAAGACCGCATCCACCCTGCCCGTCGCCATCGCCTCGAGCAGGTTCACCGGCTGGGAATCGCGCCGGGCCAGGGCCGGCTCCAGTGCCGCGAGCGCCAGCAGGCCGAGCATCATCAGCGCGAGCAGCGTGCGCCGTATCATGGCGGCCACCTCCGCGCATCCGTGCATCATTGCTGGTACATTGGACGCGCGAGCCCCCCTGTCAGTTTCATGCCGGCGGCCCGACGACCATGGGAGGGTCTCGTGCTACGAGTGCGGAACGACACACGCGGCACCGACAGCCACCAACCCGGTGGGCCTGCAGAACAGGGCGCGAGGGGAGGCCGCCAGCAATCGGATACCACGCGCAGCGCAATCGTCGCAGGTCCGAGCAACCGTCGTCATCGGGAAGCAGCGCTCCCTGGGCCGGCGTCCTGGCCGCGCTCCTCATTGCGTGCACCGTGGCCGCCGGTCTGTGCCAGCACGAGCCGCTCCAGGTGGCCGTCTTCACCGACCCGCTGGAGGCGGACACCCTCGAGGCATGGCAGGTGCACTCCTGCGCCGTCGAAGCGGCCACGGACATCGTTCACCAGGGCGAGGCCTGCCTCAAGCTGACGGATCAGGGCGGGAACGCCCAGGCCTTCATCCGCCTGGCGACCACCCCCGGCCTGCGCTACCGGGTGCAGGTGAGCGCCTACAGGCACTCCTCGAATACCGGAGACTGGCAGGGCTGCGCCGCCGTCTCCGTTGCCGGAGGCGAGGGCAGCAGCTCAACCTACGCGTCCCGGTCCGAGTTCATCCCCGCCGCGGACCAGTGGTGCGACCTGTCGCTGGAGTTTGAGGCACACACTCGGTACACCTTCCTGATCCTCGCCGGGCAGAATGCGACCGGCGACGTGACCCGCTTCGACGACGTTCGCGTGAGCTGCATCGGCATTCCCGAGGTGATCGCGGTCATGAGCGCTGATACGCAGCCCGTCCCGCCCGCGATCGGCGTCGAGCTCGTGGGCGGCCCGGCGGAGATCGGCGAGCGCTGGGGGGCGCTGAATAGCGAGGCCATCGAGGAGGACATGGCGGACTACTACCTCGCGCCCGCCGAGCAGGCCGGCATCACGAAGGCCGAGCTGCTTCGGCGCTCGGAGAAGTTCGTGGCGCTCGCGCGCGAGTTCGCGCCCCACTGGATCGAGGAGAGCGAGGCCATCGCGACGGCGGCGGGCGTGGACCCGGCGCTCTACCTCGCGTACGTGGGCGGCGTCTACCGCGGGCTCTGGCGGGGCGAGGACTGCACCTCCTATGCGGTCTCGCCGGAGTTCACCGAGGATGGCAGGATCTTCTTCCACAAGAACCGGGACAACGCGCCGAAGCGCCAGTGTGCCTTCGTCATCGACACTCAGGTGCCCGGTGTCAACAAGTTCATCGCGGTCAGCGATGCAAGCGTCATCGCGTGCATGATGATGGTCAACGAGGAGGGCCTGGCGGGCTCGGCGGACGTGGGAGGCCTGGCCGTGGAGGAGCCGCGCTACCGGGGCTGGATGAACACGTCGCTGCTGCGCTACATCGCCGAGAGGGCCTCGGACTGCGAGGAGGCACTCGCGATCATCGAGCAGTTCGTGCGCGATGGCGGCTACGCCGGCGGCACATACGGCACCCACTGGCTGTTCGTCGATCGCCATGGCTCGATCCTCGAGGTCAGCAACAACAGCACGCGCGTAGAACACGAGTATCACCCGGAGAAGGCCTACATGAGCGCCGGCCGCGGGGCGGCGACGACGCGCCTGCGGGAGCTGCCGGAGCCGGTCGGCTTCGCGGCATTCCACAACGTCTCGCGCGATTCCGCCACCTGCTTCCCGCAGTCCATCTCCGGCATGTCCGTGGAGATCAGCCGCGAGCACCCGAGCTTCCTGACCGTCGCGTGGATCGCCATGCCCGCGAAGTCACTTGCCTTCCCGCTGTTCATGGGCGGGGTCCAGACGCCGCGGGTGCTGCTCAATGGCGAGGTGGACATGGCGGGCCGGCAGTCGGCGGGCGACTTCCACCGGTGGGAGCCGATCGAGGAGTTCGCCTTCAGCATGCAGCGCATGCTGGAGGCCGATGTGCGCCGCCTGCTGGCTGAAGGGAGGACGGACGAGGCCCGTAAGGCGGTGGACGATTGGGTGTCCGCCTGCACCCGCGCGCACCTGAGCGCGCTCGGGCCGGCCCAGTAGCAGGCGAGCCGGCCGGACGGCTTCACGTCACTCCGGCGGCTCCGCCTCAGGGCCGGCGAGTTCCATCAGCACGCGGGTCTCGCCGCTCTCGGGGTCCACCCGCACGATGTCTCCCCCATCCTGATAGATCAGGTCCCCGTCGTGCGTCCAGCCCGCGAAGCGCATGAGCCACGAAATCCCCAAGGGCCGGGGGTTCGCTCCGTCCGCATCCGCCAGCCAATACCGGCGCAAGGTGCGCTGATCGGACTTCCGCAGGCCGGCCGGCATGGTCAGCACGAGCGCCTGGTCCGTGGAGGGTGACGGCAGCGCGTAGTAGGGCACCTCGCCCTCGAGGTCATCGCGCGTGAACCTGCGCACGAACTCGCGGCGGTCCAGGTCGAAGACCGCCAACTCGAGCTTCTCCCGGTTCTCGCGGTAGCGGGAGCGGCACCACAGGAGGCGCCCGTCGGCGCTCCATCCCCACGGCAGGGGGTCAGTCTCTGCGAGGGACACCGTCTCGCCGCTCTCCAGATTCAGGAGCGAGTGCTCCAGCGGCTGCTCGGGGTACTGCGTCATGTCCTCCCGGAAGTACATCTGCAGCCAGCGGCCGTTGAGCGAGTGCCGGCAGAAGCGCCATCCGCTGTCCAGCTCCGCGACCTCTCGGGCCCTGCCGCCGGCGAAAGGCCGCAAAGCCAGGATCCGGCGCCTCCCCGGTATATTGGCCTCAGCGACCGTCATTCCCACGTAGAGCGTCTGCTCATCCGGTGACCAGCCGATGACCTCCAGATGGCCGTCACTCAGCACCATCGACGTCTTGCCGTGTGGCGCCGACCCGATCGGGTGCACGGTCAGCTCCGTTCCCCCGGACGCGATCCTCTCAGAGCTCACACAGTAGCTGCCGGCGGGGGATACGGACCCGCCGCCCGGTGACAGCCGCCAGAGGTCGCCGGTCGCGGGGTCGGCCACCCAGTACTGATGGGGGCCGGACCCGGCCTGCCAGCCGAGCATCACACGCGACGAGGCGGTGATCGACTCGAAGCCCCATTCGACCGGTCCCCTCGCCAGCACGTGCAGCCGCTCTCCCTCAACGTCCACAGCCCACAGCCCGTCGTCGGTCCTCGAATCGATCAGGATCCACCGCCCGCTGCCCTCAACCTGCGCGTCGCCCGCGGTGAGTGGGCCGGGCCGCAGTGCGACCCATGCTCCTCCGAGCGCCAACGCCAGCGCGGCCGCAAGCATGCCCACCAGACTCCCTGCCGCCAGCCAGCCGCGCCTCGGCCACTCGCGGAAAAGCCCGCGGACGGCGACCAGCGCGCTGGTCGTCACGCACAGCGCGAGGAACGCGAGCGCCGCCGGGAGGTGGCTGACCTCGCCGATGTCCGGGAGGGTCAGCCCCAGACGCGGCCCGAACCAGGCCGGAACGCGGGGATAGAGCGTGGCATAGGCCCAGATGCTGCCGAAGACCAGTGTCACCGCGACCACGGCCGCCGCCATGGGGGACGGCAGCGCGATCGACGACAGCAGCCCGGCGCCGAAGAGCATCACCCACACCGCCGCGGTCATCCACCACTCGTCGGCGAGGAAGTCGATCATCTCGGCCAGGGCGCCGCTCGGGTCGTAGCCCCGCATCGCCAGCAGACCCGCACACCCGCCGAAGGCCAGCGCGAGCAGCAGGGCGCACATGACCGCGGGCACCAGGACCTTCGCCAGCCAGATGCGCCACCGCGTCACGGGCCATGAGCCGAGGAAGACGGTCTGCGCGCGGCTCTCACGCGCGAAGGCATTCGCGCCCGACAGCAGCGCCGCGACCATGCTCATGAGCCAGCAGAAGCCCAGCGAGACCCCGGCGGCTCGGTCCTCGCGCCAATTGTACGCGACATCGACCACGCCCAGCGCCCAGGATGACCCCAGCAGCAGCCAGAAGCCGGGCGCCAGCTCGCGAACTTCCTTCCAGATGAGTGCTCTCATGATGGCTCCCGTTTCACGTGCGTCCTGTCCGTGCCACGGGCGTCCGCGCCCGTGGGCCGTATACCGTTCGCCTCACCGCACCTCGAACACGACCTCCCGCTCCCGCGTGTCGGGATCGATCGCGACAAACCTTGTGTGCTCCTCCAGGATCACGACCCGCCCGTCGGCCAGCCAGCCGACAAGCTGCCACATCCCCAAAGCCACGCGCCCCGGCGACGCGGCGACCTGGTGCAGGTTGCCGCCATCCGCCTTCGCGACCAGCACCGCCCGTCGGCGATGATTGCCCTCCCTCTCCTCCTGCACGGCCAGCGCACACCAGCCGCCGTCGGGCGACCAGTGCATGTGACAGTGCAGCCCGGGCGACCCCACCGGAAGCTCCATCGCCCGGTCCGTCGGCTCCGTCGCCAGCGGAATCACGCGGTATCCAGAGGGCCCGCGAGACCAGAGGAAGCGCCCGTCCGGCGACCAGCCGTGCCACAGCCTGCTCAGCCCCTCGAACTTCCACTCGCGACCGGTTGCGGTCTCCTCCAGCACCAGCGTCGAGCGCTCGCCATCGTACTGCGACCACGCGATCCATCGCTCATCCGGCGATACTGACGCGCCCCACTGCCCGGTATCCGGCGCCTCGGCGACGCGCTTCAGGCCACCTCCGGGCAGCGTGATGGCCCACAGCGCCTCGCGGCCCCCCTTCGCGACATCGACGTATGCCCTGTTCCGGCCCCAGCCGGCGAAGTGCCCGCCCAAAGGCAACTCGGCGTCGATCTTCCGGCTGTGCTCGCCCAGCCGCAGGAGCTTCGCGCCCATGAGGTACTCACCATCAGGCGACACCGTGAGCCGGCCGATCTCCTCCGCATCATCCGGCGGGTGCGGCAGCTTGCGCGGCGCCATGCGCTCCATGTCCCAGGTCCACAGCCAGCGCCCCTGGTTGGCCATGAACGAGTCCGACCAGCTCGGCCCCCAGGCGAAGGGAAGCCAACGGTCGCTCTCCCAGTCGGCGGTAATCCGCACCGGCCAGCGCGCCACGCAGCGCAGGTCGCCGCCGTCGCCGCGCACGATCCACAGGCGATAGCATTCGGACCATTGCTGCACGCCAGAGCCGTCCTCGGCGTGGCGGGGTGGTGGAGTGACGTCGTCGAAGGCGATCCAGCGCCCATCGGGACTCGTCTGCGCCCACATGATGGCGCGGATGTCCTCGAGGCCCGGCTCACCGAAGAGCCACAGCCCGACCGGCAGCGCGCCGATCATCACGACGGTGAGCGCGACGCCCGCGCCCAGCGTCAGCCACGTCCGGCGGCCGAACTGCAGCGGCAGCGTGCGGGTGAAGCCGACGTAGGAGGCGATGGCGCACGCGAGACACAGCATGACCGCGAAGGCGATGTAGGCCACCATGCTCACCGGGGGATTCAGCGGCCACAGGCCGATCTGCGGCCCCCAGTGCTGGGGGACGAACTCGCAGAACGCGAACCACAGGCCGACCAGCAGCAACACCGCCGCCAGCAGGCTCGCGCCCATGGCGTCGAAGGGCGATGGGCGGATGGTGGACATCAGCAGGCCCAGGCCGAAGAGCGCGATCGTCGGAGCGAGGTGATCGGTGATGACGCGGAGCGGGCCGATGTCGCTGGGGCTCAGCAGGAAGCCACTGACCTGCATCCCCGGAAGCGCCAGGGCGGCTCCGAGCACGATCGCGTAGACGAGGACGATGGCGAGCAGGCCCACGATCAGCTTCGCCCACCAGACCTGCCGCCGCGAGACGGGCCAGGAGTTGCTGAACTCGGTCTCGCGCGCGGACCGCTCGCGGGCGATGAGCCAGCAGCCCATGGCGAACCCGACCAGGGGCAGCAGCACGTACCAGAAGCCGTTGGGAGCCGCGCGGCCGATGGGGGCCTCAAGCGCGAGCGCCACGATCAGCACCGCCAGCACGACCAGGGCCGGGATCTTGAGCGCGCGCAACTCGCGGACGATCAGCGCCTTCATGCTCTCCCGCCTCAGTCTTGACCTCTGCGTGCCACAGGCGTCCACGCCCGTGGGCCGTCCGTCGTTCCCGTATGCCGTCGGAGGGGCCGCCTGAGGCTGCGGCGCCGTTTGCTGCAGCCGAAGTCGGCCCGGCCGTTCCCCCCCGGCGACCCACTCGGCCGTTCGCGATAGCGCGCGGCCCGGCTTCGTGCGCTCCCGCGGAGCGCCCTCAGGCGGCACCTCCAACGGCACGGCTTCTGTCGCCCGCCTGCGGCGTACGCCGCACATAAGCCACGAATACGTCCTCCAGCGAGCAGTCCTCGGTCTCCAGCGACGTCGGGCCGAGCGCGTCGATGGCCTGTCTCAGGTCGTCCCCCCAGTGCTCACACGTCAGCACGAGCTGCCGCCCCGAGCGTTCGGCCGCGAGCACGCCCTCGAGCCCCTCGCTCGCATCCGGCGCCTCGCCCTCGAAGGTCGCCACGACGCGCCGGACGCGCGACTTGATGCTCTCCAGCGGCTCCTGCACCAGCAGCTTCCCCTCGTGGATGATGCCGATCCAGTCCGCCACACGCTCGACGTCATCGATGATGTGCGAGGAGAAGAAGACCGTGGTGCCGGCCTCCTGCAGCACACCCACGATGCTCTCGATGAACTCCCGGCGCACCACCGCGTCCAGGCCCGAGGTCGGGTCGTCGAGGATCAGCAGCCTCGGGTGCGATGCCATCGCCAGCGCCAGCGCGAGCTTGCCCTGCATGCCGCGTGAGAGTGAGCCGACCTTCTGCCGCAGCGGCAGCTCGAAGCGCTCGATCAGCTCGTCGGCCTTCGCATCGTCCCAGCGCGGGTGGATGTTCGCGCCGAACCAGACGATCTCGCGCACGGTCATCCAGTCGTACATCTGCGCGCGCTCGGGGACGTAGCTGACCACGCGCTTCATCGGCACGTCCTGGCGCAGCGGGTTGAAGCCCAGCACGCGCATCTCGCCGGCGGTGGGCTCCAGCATGCCCATGAGCATCTGGATGGTGGTGGTCTTCCCGGCGCCGTTGCGGCCCAGGAAGCCGTAGACGCTGCCGACCGGGACCTCCAGGTCGATGGCATCGACCGCCACGAGTCGCCGGAAGCGCTTGGTCAGGTCCGTGGTCTCGACCGCGAGGTCACTGCTCATCGCTCAGCCTCCTGGCGCGCCGCCTGCCGATCGAGCGCGCCGCGCGCGTGGCCATCTTCTGGAAGTCCTCGCGCTCGACGCCAAGACCGTCCGCCGTCCGGGCGGCCTCGTCGAGCATCTCCTGCAGCAGCCGCCGCTGCTCGCGCTCGCCGATGGCCTCCGCATCGTCGGACACGAAGGTGCCCGAGCCCTGGCGCGCCACCAGCAGCCCCTCCGCCTGCAGCTCGCGGTAGGCCCGCGCGACGGTGTTCGGGTTGACGCGAAGCTGCTCGGCCAGCTCGCGGACGCGCGGCGCCTGGTCGCCCGGCTGGAGCACTCCCGTGGCGACGGCCAGCCGGACCTGGTCCATGATCTGGCTGTAGATCGGCGTGCTGCGCTTCGGGTCGATCTGAATATGCATTGTATTAGTATTATAAGACAATCCTCGCCGCAGTCAAGCGTGTGCTGAATTAAGGTTCCGTGGCAACGGCCGCCCGCAGGCCGCGCTGGAGGACTTGCTCCTACCGGGGGCGAACCTACGGGGCGCTTTCGAGTATATGCCGAGAAGATGAGGCGCCGCTGGAGGCTACGAGCATGAGAGGCGCTCTGACCTGCGGGATGAGTATCTGCGTGCTGATCGCCGTCGTCCCCGTATGGGCGGCCGAGGTCGCGGAGGGCGACGTGATGCTGAAGGTCGAGATCGAGAACTGGGGCCAGACGAGCGGGATGCAGCCTATGGCTCACGACGAGGCGTCGGGCGGCATCGCCATGTCGATGGCCGCCGACGCGGTCGCTGTCGGCGGGCTGGAGCTTGCGGCGGGCGACTACACGCTGCTGTTCTGGGAGCACGCCCCGGCAGGTGACCAGGACGCGTTCTTCGTTGAGATCCAGGGCGCCCGCACACGCCTGAAGGGCCACATCGGGGACTGGGGCACGATCGTCCACCCGTTCTCCGTTGAGGAGGCGGGCCCCGTCACGATCGCCGTCATCGGCCAGGAGCCGGGGATGACGCTGGACCAGATGGCGGTCGTCCGCGGGTCGTATGAAGCCGGTGAGATCGCGTTTGCGGATGTGCCCGGCGAGACGAAGGGTGAGAGCGTGGGCCTGCACGAGATCTCGCGCCTTGCCTCGCCCTGCAAGCTCGCGGAGCCGCCCTCCGAGCCACTTCCGGCCGATGAGAGCACCGTCTACCAGCAGGACTTCGAGCGGGAGTGCGGGGGCGTCTCGGGCGACCACCGCTGGGTGGACGGCCCGTTCGGGCAGGCACTGATCCTCGACATGCCCGACGGCCGCTTCGACATCGACGCCTCGGGGATGGAGATCGCGCAGCAGGGGACGGTCGAGTGGTGGGTCAAGACCCGCGAGGCCGCGCGCGTCTGGTGGGACCAGGGATGGCATTACTTCCTGCACCTGGAGCCGGCCCAGCCCGGCGGGCTGCAGATCGACATGAGCAAGTACGGCACTCAGATGGCGCTGACCGCGAGCCTGGATGGCGAGGCATACTCCCTCAGCGAGGGCACCCATGAGCGGACGCAGATGGGCACCGGCGGGCTGAGCAATGAGGACTGGCACCACCTGCTCGTCTCCTGGGACCTGACCGGTGACAGGCAGTATCTGTGGCTGATGATCGACGGGCAGGGGATGCAGAGCTTCTTCCCGCGGACCTTCGAGCCGGGCGGCTTCTCGCGCATCGAGATCGGCAACACGCCGTCGGACTGGGATATCCCGTATCTGCCGATGGACGGCGCGATCGACGAGGTCCGGGTCAGCGACGTGGCGGTCGGCGAGAGGCTGGCGGAGTAGAGCGGCGACCGACGGCGAACGGCGACGACGCGGGGGCAAAGGGCGAATGACTGCACGGGCGTGGACGCCCGTGCCACGGACCGGCGCAATCCGTCCGGGAGCGGCCGGAGGCCCACCGGGGCCGTCTCCGGAAGCGCAAAGGAGGCCGTACGGCGGGGCCGCTCCGAACGTCCGCCGCGGAGCGGCGGCGTGAGGAGTGAGGCGCACGAGCGTCAGCGAGAGGGCCGCAGGTTCCATGTTGGTCCGGTCGTTCGTGCAGCCGGGTCCGCAATCGCCGACGAGTCCCGAGCGACGACAGACGACCAAGGACACAGGGTCGGGCGGGCAAGGAAGCCCGCCGCTCCTGACGGCACGCGGCGGTGAACGCCTGGAGGGCTGAGACAGATGCATAGGACTGCCTTTGTGGTGATGCTGATAGCGTTCGCGGCGCCATGCTTCGCGCTCGACGAGGCGCTGGTACAGGAGGCCGTCGAGGCGCTGCGGCAGGCGACGCAGTACCTGACCGAGGAGGCGGCGATCCACGGCGGATATGCCGGCTCCTACCTCGCGGACCTCAGCGACCAGTGGGGCGAGGGGCACATCTCCGCCACCATGAACTGGATGCAGCCACCCGGGAGCCCGAGCACCGGCTTCGCCTTCCTGGGGGCGTACGAGGCGACCGGCGACGAGTTCTTCCTCGATGCGGCGAAGCAGAACGCCGAGTCCGTGGTGTGGGGGCAGCTCGCCTGCGGCGGCTGGGACTACAACATCGACTTCTCGCGCGAGGGCGAGGAGCGGTACTTCTACCGCCACAACGCCGGGAGCGAGGACGAGACGTTGGCCTCGGGCCACGACACGGGCACGATGGATGACAACGTCACGCAGCACTGCACGCGGCTGCTCATCGCGGTGGACAGAGCACTCGCGGCGGCCGGACGGCCGGACGAGGCCATCCACGACGCGGCGATGGCGGCGCTCGACTACCTGCTGGAGGCGCAGTACGAGGGCGGCGGCTGGCCGCAGCGCTACCCCCTCTCAGGGCGGCGGTACAGCGACTTCATGACCTTCAACGACAACACGATCCGCGACTGCTGCGACGTGATGATGATCGCCTGGCGCGAGTACGGCGATCAGCGCTACTACGACGCCGCGGTGCGCTGCGCGGACTTCATCGTCGAGGCTCAACTGCCCGAGCCCCAGGCGATCTGGGCACAGCAGTACGACGCCGACCTCAAGCCGGGCTGGGCGCGCCGCTTCGAGCCGCCGTCGGCATGCTCGTCGGAGAGCATGGGCGTGATGCGGCTGCTGATCGAGCTGGCGCTGTTCACGGGCGACGAGAAGTACCTCGACCCCCTGCCCGCCGCGCTGAGGTGGTACGAACGCTCACAGCTCGAGGATGGACGCTGGGCGCGCTTCTACGAGCTCAAGACCAACCGGCCGCTTTACTTCTACGCGGGCACCTACCGGCTCACCTACGATGACAGCGACACGCCCACGCACTACGGCTTCAAGGGAGCGCAGCACCCAGAGCGGGTGGCCGAGCAATACGAGGCGATTAAGGCGCAAGGCCTGGAGGCCTACCGGCGGGAACGGGAGCGCGAGCTGACGCGCGAAGAGCAGATCGAGCGCGCCCAGGGGATGGAGGACGACGTGCGCGATGTGCTGGCGGAGCGCAGCGAGAACGGCGTGTGGCTTCGCAAGGGCGGCTATGGCGGCGGCGATGTCATGCACCTGGACATGCGCACGGTGCAGCGGCAGATGCGGGTGCTCTCCGACTACGTCGGCCAGGCGAAGGGCTATCCGGGGCGGTAACGGCGAGGGCAGTGACGACCGGCGACCGGGCACGAGCGTCGTCGCATGCCGTCAGAGGACACGGCAACGACGGGCAGGGAGAGCAGTCGATGGTAGAGATAGCGGACAGACACCGCATCCTGATGCTCGACGGCTATGGGAAGGGCCTCGTGGTCGAGCGGGAGACGCCGGAGGTACGCGAAGGCTACGTGCTGGTGCGCACGCGGGCGTCGATGTTCAGTCAGGGCACGCAACTGCGCTCGGCGTTCCGCCTGCGCGAAAAGCCGCAGCCCGAGACGGAGCCGCGGCCGCTGGGGTATCAGTGCGCCGGCGACATCGTGGCGGTCGGTGAGGGCGTCGAGCATCGCCAGGTCGGCCAGCGGGTAGCCTGCATGTCCGGCGGGGAGCGTTACCCGGGCGTGGGCGCATACCACGCCGACTATGTGGTGGTCGCGGTCAACCTGACAGAGCCGATCCCCGATGGCGTGAGCTATGCCGAGGCCGCCTCGGCGCACCTGGGCGCGACGGCCATGCACGCGATCAGGCGCGCGGAGCTGCAGCTCTGCGAGGACGTCCTGGTGGTCGGGCTCGGCGTGATGGGGCAGTTCGCGACACGCTTCGCGCGCATGTCCGGAACGCGCGTGGTGGGGTGGGATCTGCTGGCCAGGCGCCGGGAGGCCGCGGAGCTGGGCGGCGCGGGGCTGACGGTGGACCCGTCGGCGGAAGATCCCGTGGCGCCGACGCGCGAGTTCACGCTCGGCCGAGGCCTCGACTGCGCGATCATCGCCTTTGGGGGAGAGAGCGACGAGGCATTCCGGCAGGTCGTGGACTGCATGAAGGTCTCGCCGGATACGCACCAAATGGGCCGGATCGTCATCGTCGGCGGCTTTACCTTCTCGCACCAGTGGGCGGCGGCACTGGGAAACCTCGACGTGCGCAGCGCCGCGCGCACGGGTCCGGGCTTCCTCGACCCGGAGTACGAGACGGGCGCCTCCTACCCGCCGGTGTTCGTCCAGTGGAGCACGCAGCGGAACCTGCATGAGTGCCTGCGGCTGATGGACGAGGGGCGCCTGGACGTGAGCGAGTTCACCAGCCATGTCTTCGCCATGTCCGACGCGCCCGAGGCCATCGACACCATCGTGGAGCATACGGAGGAGACCGTCGGGGTCGTCCTGGATCACGACCGCTGAGACAATAGCGGGGCGTCGCTAGGGTCCGAGCGGCTCGTGGGGCTTGCGGCTGCCGGTGCGGACGTCGTGGATCTTCCGCAGCTCGCTGCGGGCGCGTTCGTAGCTGGAGTCGATGGTCAGGGCCTTGTGCTGGATGCGCTCGGCCTCGTACAGCTCGCCCTGCTTCCGCAGGATCATCCCGAGGTTGCACCAGTTGCGCGCGCTGTCGGGCTTGAGGTCGCAGGCGCGCTGGGCGGCCTCGCGCGCGGGCACGAAGTCGTCGAGCTCGTAGTACGCCGCGGCGAGGACCGACCAGGCATCAGCGTCCTCCGGGTAGTCGTCGAGCCAGGGCTCGAGCGTCTCGATGGCGATCCGGCGCTGGCCGCGGCGGATGTACTCCTTAGCGAGCGGCACGGGACTGTCGGCTGGCTCCGAGACGGGCACTGCACAGACCCTCCCCCGTCACTGCGATGTGGGTGCTCCCCCACATGCATGCTACCCGCACGCAGGGCGGCGCACTCAAGCGCATGAGTTAAGCCTCTATGAACCGCGGCCGTTCGGCTACCGGCAGATGATGAGCGTGCCTTCCTTGTCGGGCTCAAAGGCGGAGCGGACCCAGATGTTCACCCGCTGCTGCTGAGCGTACGCCAACGCCCCGCGCTGGATGACCTGCGGGCAGTCCTCCATGGCGAGCAGCTCCTCGGCGGTGATCTTGCTCAGCTTGCAGGCGTCCTCGTGCCTGTTGGGGTCGCAGTCATAGACGCCGTCCACGTCCGAGAACATCGTGCAGGACTCCTGGCCAAGAGCTGCGGCGAGGGCCACCGCGGTGAGATTGGAGCCGCCGCGACCGAGGATCGAGACCTCGTCGCGGGCGGTCGCCTCGTCGTGGTAGTAGCCCTGGAAGCCGGCCACGACCGGGACGATGCCCGCCTCGAGCAGCTCCTTGACGTGCTCGCTCTCCACGTGGTCGATCCCCGCGTCCACCGGGCCACCCTTGGTGACGATGCCGGCCTCACGCCCGGTCATCGAGCGCGCCGGGCACCCCTTCTCCTCGAGGGTCATCGCCAGGGCGCTGTTGGCGCGCAGCTCGCCCGACATCAGGAGGCGGGCGTACTCGCGCGGGGATGGCTCCGAGGAAATGGCCGCCGCGAGATGGTCGAGCTTGTCGGTGGCCCAGTCAAAGGCCGAGACGACAACGACGGGGACCAGGCCCTGGTCCTTCAGCGGCAGGATGAAGTCGCGCACCAACTGCGACAGCCAGCGACCCCGGGCAGCGTTGCGCCGCTGGGCCAGCGTGCGGTAGATCTCGTTGACTTCCTTCATGCGGTGCAGGTCCTCCAGCAGCCGGTCCTCGTTGGGGCCGAAGCGGGTCCTTCCCTGCATGGAGGTGCCACCGAACTTCATCACCGGGATCTCGGGCATAGCGCTTCACTCCAATCTGCCGTGCGAGCGCCCGGGCTGCCTTCGCTGCCAATCGTGGGGTACCGGCCGGTGACCGGGCGCGGTCCACCGCACACACCATGGCGAGCCCAAATGCTACACGAATCCCGCCGCCGCTGCAAGCACCGCGACGGCATGAGAGAGCATCCAGATTCCTGTGGATGACACACGGACGTCGCCATCCGCACGTCGTTCCTCTGCAGGCGTTCGCGCCGCAACGGGGTTGGCCTCCCCCCCGTCCCTCCCGCCCAGGAGCGGGATGCGCAGGCACGGGACGTCGCCGCTCGGTGCGCGCATCCACACGAATCTGGATGCAGCCAAGGCATGAAGAGGCGACCGGCCGGCGCGCCGGTCAGCCCTCCTCGAGCAGCACCACGACTGGCCCGATGAGGCCGGAGCGCACGCCCTCGCGCATCCAGGGCAGCACGCGCTCGTAGTAGCGGTTCATCCAGCCGCGCTCGCGGGCCATCTCAACGACGTCCTCACGGGCCGCCTGGTTCGCCAGCGTGTTCGTGACCTCGACCACCAGCTCGTTGATGCCCCGCACGGCGAGCCCGGTGACCTCGACGCGATGGGGCGGCCAGGCGCTCTCCCCCAGCTCCTCGCCATTGAGCCACGCTCTGGCCACGCACCCGACCTCCCCGAGGTCCAGGAAGAGCCTGCGCCGCACCTCGGACGGAGGGACATAGAGGTCGATGCCGTAGCGCACCGTGCCCGAGAAGTCCTTCAGGCCAAGCTCCTCCAGCGGGCGCAGCGCGAAGTCCGCCGGGATCTGGTCGGGGACGTAGGAGACGTCGCGCAGCTCCAGGTCGCCCTCCGCGGTGATGACGGCCTCGCGCACCACCTCGATCGACCGGGCGCGCACCTCCGTGTTGATGCGCAGCAGCGAGGGCTCCTCCGCGACTCCGGGCGCCGCGCCATGCGGGGGCCTGGTGGTGATGAGCGCCGAGGCCCCGGGAGGCAGCCGCAGCGAGAAGTAGGTCGGGTCACTGATCTCCTCGTGCACCGCGACCACCAGGGGCTCGCCGATGAGCGTGTCCCACAGCTCGGCGATGCGGCGCCTGTCGCTGACCAGCATCAGGCGCGCGTCGATCTCGCGCTCGCCCTCATTGTGCAGGATGTGCACCAGCATGTCGCCCGCGATGCGCGAGCTCATGACGAGGTCGGGCTCCGGCCTGTCGAGCTGCAGCTCAAGGCGGCCGATAACCATCAGCAGCAGCTCGGCGAGCCGGCCGATCTCCTCCCGCGGCACGATCAGGCAGGCGCCCTCGGCGGCCTCACGGTCCGTGAACTGTGCCCGGCGACCCGGGCCAAGGGCGGCGACCGTGAAGCCGTCGAAGATGGACATCATCGACTGTCCCAACCCGCGAGGGTCATCCCCACCCATCTCATCGGCAACGCGGGCTGCGTCCATCTCGACCGCATCGGCCAGGAGCCGCGCAAGCGCCGCGTCGAAGGCCTCCCCCGCGCCGTAGTCGGCGCGCATCTGCGGCGGGGCTCCGCACACGGCGACCCGCCCCCCGGCCTCCCGCAGATCCGCCAGCGTCTCCAGGGCGCCGACCGGCAGCACGGGCGTCTCCGGCACGATCACGGCCCCGTAGAGCTGGCCGGGCGTCGCCACGAACCCATCGGCGACCTTGGCTGCGGCGAGGGTGCGCGCGTCGATGAAGTCGAATGCGACCTGGCGGCTCTCCAGCCCGACACAGACCGCCTGCAGGCTCTCCCACGCCGCCTCCATCGCCTCGCCGCCCAGCCAGGCGGCCTCGATGGGGTAGTAGACCGCCACGTCCGCGACCGGATCGCTCTGCCGCACGGCGGCACTGAGGGCGGCGCAGTGGTCGGCGAAGGAGGGGAAGCTGTCCCAGAGAGGGTTGCCCTCGCCCAGGTGGCTCATGGTGGCGATCCAGTGGCCGCCGGAGGTGTCGGAGTAGAGCGCCATCGGCGCCATGTAGCTGACCCCGCGCGCGAACTGGTAGTCGGTCACCCAGCGCATCTGGTCGGGCGTGAGCGAGTAGCCGTAGACCGCGAAGCTCTCGGATATGACGGTGTTCCGCCAGGGCGGGGCGAGGGCGTCGCCGCCCCGTTGCGCCGGTGCGGAGGCCGCCAGCCTCGGGAAACCGAAGGCGGCCTCGCCGGGGAAGATCTGGCGCCAGATGGCGTCGATGCCGGGCGCGTGCAGGGCGCCGGCGGTCCTGAAGAAGTGGCCGAAGCCGCGGCGGTGGTCGGGCAGGTTGTCCTCCCCGCCGACGTGCCCGGTGTGGATCAGCCCGTGCTCCTCGCACCAGCGGTTGATGGGCTGGAAGTACGCCTCCTCGAACAGGTCGGTCCAGAGGTTGCAGAACTCGCAGCGCACGGCCGCGATGTCGCTCTCGGCGAAGTGCTCGAGCGGCTCGACGCCGAGCGCGTCATCGCCGAAGAGGACGGGCAGCCATGGGGTGAGGTCGAAGCCGCGGCGGCCCTCGAACTCCTCGAGCATGCCCGGCGTCCAGGGGATGGCGTCGCCCCCCACCTCGCCGGAGACCGCGACCTCATCGGTGAAGATGCCGGGGATCGTCCCGCCGAAGAACTCGCCCACCGCGTCGGCGTAGCGCTCGTGGGTCAGCTCGATGAACCGCGCCGTCGCGTCGGGGTTGAGGGTATCGACGGGATAGCCGCCATCGTCCATCGTGAAGCTGAGCGTCCTGTCCCCCAGCCTGACCTCCGCGACCGGCTCGCCCCGCCCGCCTACACGCAGCACCCGGCTTCGCAGCTCCGCGTCGCCGGCCACGACCTTGCCCTGTGCGTGGCCGCTCGGCCAGCCGCCCTCATCATAGAGCCAGGCGAAGAGGCCGAGGCGGTCGGCCTCCTCGACTGCGACGCGCACCAGCTCGAAGTACCCGTCGGAGAGATACGGCGGCTCGATACCGGAGATGAAGTCCGCGAGGCGGAAGCTCTCGCCCATCGGATGCAGGAAGAAGCCGCCGCACCCGCGCTCGTGCATCTGGCGGATCTGCTCGCGGATCAGGTCCGCCGTGAGGCGGCCATTGAGCAGCCAGAACATGGCGGGGCGGTAGGCCGCGGGGGGGTCTCGAAGCAACGTGAGCAGGTCCGTGCGCTCGTCGGGCATACGATTCACTCCCGCGCATCGGCGCGCGATGGGCTCACGGGGTCAGTGTGGGGTTCGCCCGCGCCGGCGCGTTCTCCTTCAGGGGCGGCTTGCCAGGGAGGAATGTCTGCCCCTGCCGTGAAGTTGCCGGAGCACTGAGCCCCCGATGGGGACGAGGCAGTGAACGAGAAACGCGTGCGCGTGGTTCACGTCATTCCGCACCTGGCGCTGGGTGGCGCGACGCTGGCGGCGGTCGCGCTGGCGGAGCGCCTCGACCCCGCGCGCTTCGCGGTGAAGCTGGCCGCCGGGCCTGACGGCGACCCCGACGGCTCCCTGATGGCGGAGCTCGGCCACCACGGCATCGAGCTGATCCCCATCGCCGACTTGTGCCGGAGCCCGCGCCCCCGCCGGGACCTGCGCGCGATGTGGCAGCTTGCCGAGCTCCTCGGCCGTGAGCGACCGCACATCGTGCACACGCACGGCGCCAAGTCCAAGCTGCTCGTCGCACTGGCCTCCGCGGTGGCGGGGCCCCCGGTCATGGTCGCGCACATCTGGTCATGGGAGTGGCAGCCGGCGCGCAACGCCGCCGAGCGCCTGCTCTACGAGGTCGAGGCCCGCATCGTGGCCGAGCGCTACGACGCCCTGATCGCCTGCTCCGAGGCCATGCGCGGGCAGGGCACGGCCCGGCGGGTCGGGTCCCCCCCGCAGTACGAGGTGGTCCTGCCCTCGATCGACCTGGACCGCTTCCGGCCGGGCGGTCGAGAGCGTGCGCGCTCGGAGGTACGGGCGGAGCTGGGCCTGCCGCCCGGCGCCCCACTGGTGGGCTCGGTGATGCGCCTGGCGCCTCAGAAGGCGCCCGAGGTGCTGATCGAGGCGGCCTCGCGCGTGCGTTCGGCCATGCCGGAGGTCCACTGGCTCGTGATCGGCGACGGTCCGCTGATGGCCGACATCACCGAGATGGTCGCCCACATGGGCGTGGCGGACCGTGTTCTGCTGGCCGGCGCCCGCCGGGACGTGGACCGGCTGCTGCGCGCGTGCGACCTCTTCGTGCTGTCCTCGAGGTGGGAGCCGTTCGGCATGGCCTACGTCGAGGCCTCAGCGTTGGGCCTGCCCGTCGTCGGCACCCGAGTGGACGGTGCACCGGAGGCCGTGCGCGAGGGCGAGACCGGCCTGTTGGTGGCGGCCGACGATGCCGCCGCGCTGGCGGAGGCGGTCGGCACGCTGGTCTCCAACCCGGAGATGGCGCAGCGCATGGGGAGCGCATGGGGGCGGCGGGATTGCGCTGGGCGCGGGAGTTCGGGCACGAGCGCTTCGTGGCGCGCATCGAGGCGACCTACGAGCGGCTGCTGCGCGAGAAGGGACTTGCGCCCGATCAGAGGTAGCCGAGGCCGCGGAGGCGGTCGCGCACGCGCTCATCCACGGCCTCCTCGGCCTCGCCGGGCTCCGGGAGCGAGGCGCGCTCGTCCACCGCGACCTCCGGGGGCTCGCGGAACAGCCCCCGGATGACGCGGCCGTCCACGTAGCCAGGCACGGGCAGGCCGCACAGATGAAGCAGCGTGGGCATGACGTCCTCCACCGCGGCCTCGGCGATCCTGCCGCCGCGAATCCCCTCGCCCGCCACCAGGAGGACGCCGTGGCGCCGGTGGGCGCCGGTCTGCAGGTGCCTGCGCTCCGGCCGGTCCACCTCCACGCCGCCACAGCGCAGTCCCGATACGTCAGGGATGTCGTCGCGCCAGCGCACGAGCAGGTCCGGCGCGCGCGCCACCAGCGGGCCCTGGTAGAGATCATCGCGGTGCGGCAGCTCATCGATCACGGCCTCGCCTGAAGCGCGGTCGCGGCACTGCATGAGCGTATCCCGGACCTCACGGACGGTGCGCTCGCGGTCGTCGCGTTCGCCGGTCAGCCAGATGTCCGCCCGGCCGCCCTCGCAGAAGGAGAAGGCCAGCGTGCGGGCCCAGTCGATGTCGCCGACGACGAGCTCCGAGGCCCGCTCGCGCGCCCGGCCGGCGATGCGGTGCTTGAGGCCCGCCGGAACGCGGTCGCGCAGGGCGCGCGCGGCCCGCCGCCACCAGCTCCGCCTGCGCACCTGCCAGCCCAGCCGGTCCAGCAGCGGGGGCAGGTAGAGCGGCCCACCGTGGTTTCGGCCCGCGCCATGATCGGAGACGACCATGACCGCATCGGGATTATCGGCGCGGGCGATCAGACGCCCGACGGCGCGGTCCACCTCACGGTACGCGGCCAGCACGATGTCGCCGACGCGATCCCGCAGACGGTCGTCGCGCGCCGGGTGCGATGGGTCGGAGAGATGCCAGTAATAGTGCTGCGCGGCGTCCGTGTCGGAGAAGACCACGCACATGAGGTCCCAGCCCTCGCGACCGATCAGGTGCTCGGCGATCTCGGCCTTGCGCCGCAGGTTCTGCGTGATGCGCCTGCGCGCCGCCTCGTGGCGCCGGGCCGCCACCAGCCGCAGCACGTCGGAGTGCACGGGGTAGGCGCGGAAGATACGCCGCAGCTCATCCGCGAGCCCGGGCGGGTGGGTGAAGCCCGGCGCGGTCGCACAGGGCGCCAGCCATCCGGCCACCTGCAGGCCGTTGACCTCATCGACCGGCCACGAGCAGGGCATGTTGAGCGTGAGCGTGCGGGCGCCGGCCCGGGAGGCGATCACCCACCACGGGTCGGCGCAGCGCGCCCGGGCGTCGCTCTTCGCGAACCGCCGCGTACCCGGAACGCGGTCGAAGAAGCCGAAGATGCCGTGCCGCCCGGGGTTGACGCCGGTGGCGATACTCGTCCAGGCAGACGGGCTCATCATGTTGGGGGTCGAGCGCATCGGCCCGAAGCATCCCCGCTCCCGCAGGCTCGCGAGGGCGGGCAGCTCGCCGTCGTCCATCCAGCGCTCGAGCGCGGCCGGCGCGGCCCCATCGATGCCGATCACGAGCACGCGCGGCACTTAGCTCTCCTCCCCGGCCAGCATCTCGAGATAGACCCGCTCATAGCGCCGCACCATCTGCCCCACGTCGTGGTTGCGCTCCACCGTCCGGCGGGCCTCATTGCCCAGCGCGCGGGCACGATCCGGGTCCCGCAGCAGGCCGATGAGGGCCTGGCCAAGCGTGCCCACGTCGCCCTGCGGGACCACCAGGCCGTTCCGACCATCCTCCACCGCCGCTGCGGCCGGGGGCGTCACGACCACGGGCCTGGCCGTCGCCATGGCCTCCAGCACGGCCGCCGGATCGCCCTCATGGCGCGAGGCGAGTACAAAGACGTCCGCGGCGGCCAGCAGCTCGGGCACGTCATCGCGCCGCCCCAGCAGCGTGACGGAGCCCGTGACGCCCAGCTCGTCGGCCAGCGCCAGCAGGTTCTCGCGAGAGTCGATACCGCCGCCGGGCGGTCCACCCGCGATCAGCAGCCGCGCCGCAGGGACCTGCGCGAGCACGGCCGGCAGTGCGCGCACCAGGGCGTCGAAGCCCTTGCGCGGCACCAGCACGCCCACGGAGAGGATGATCGGCGCATCGGGCGCGATGCCCAGCTCCGCGCGCACCCCCGCGCCGTCGCGCGAAAGGCTGAAGCGCCGGGCGTCAACGGCGTTGCGGATGATGGTGGACCTGCCCAGCAGCCGCCCCTCGATGGAGAGACCCGAGAACGTGTCCGGGGTCAGCGGCACAATCCTGTCCGCGCACCAGTCCGCCAGGCGCACGAGCGGCAGCGGCATCCGCTCCCGGATGCGCACGTTCCAGAGCACGGGGACGCCGGCCCTGCGGCCGCCGGGGCCGGCCTGCACCGCGGCCCGGGTCTGGTTGCAGTGCAGCAGGGCGACCTCGCGCTCCCGCAGCCAGCGGGCGATGCGGCCCGAGTACGCCGCCAGCGAGGCCGCGGCCCGTAGCTTCGTCAGCGGCCCGCCGCCGGCCACGCGCCCGCCGTAGCTGTCCAGCGGCGGCCCCGGGGCGATCACCTCAACGGGGCAGCCCTCGCTGTCCAGCGCATCCGCCAGCGGGCCTTCGCGCGGAAGCAGCCCGATCGGCTGGAAGCGGCTGCGGTCGAGGCGCCGGATGATGTCCAGCAGCGCCAGGCCCGCCCCCTCGAGCCCGGCGTAGGCGTCATAGAAGGCGATGCGCGCCGGCGGCCGTGGCACCTCCGCGGCCATCAGAGATACCCCAGTCCCTGCAGGTCACGCTCGACCTGCCGGCGCTCGGAGTCGGAGTAGCTCGCCCGGCCGTCGGCCGCGGGCAGCTCCAGCGGCTCGCGCCCGGCCGGACCGGCGCGCGCGGCCAGCAGCTCGCTGAGCACGCGGCCGTCCATGTGCTCGGGCACCGGCTGGCCCATGAGGTGGAGGACGGTGGGCGCGAGATCCTCGATGCGGGCGCCGCAGGCCTCGAACCCCGACCTCGCCCGCCTGCCCGCGAGACAGAGGATGCCGTCAGGCCGGTGTGTCGCCTGCCGCCGGGCGGGAGCGAAGACCGCGGACTCCAGGTCCCCGGGCAGTGGGCCCGAGAGCGTGAAGTCGGTCAGGATCTCCCAGCGATAGCCCCGCGGGATGGCCAGCAGATCGGGCGCGCCGGCCAGGCGGTCGCCGTGGTAGACGTCCCGCGGCCGCAACGGCGCGGACATGACGCGCGCGCCGCTCTCCGGGTGGCGGATGGCCATGAGCGCCTCGGCCAGCTCCGCCACGAGCGCCTCGCGGCGGCCCTCCGAGACGGTACCGTCGTCGAAGCGCGCCTGCAGGTTCAGCGAGATGTTGCCGTAGTCGCTCCAGCAGAAGGCTCGCGTTTCCGGCCAGTCAATGCCCTCCTCCAGCATGCGCGAGAGCATGCCCCGGCGCGTGCGCGACAGCCGGGACCGGAGACGCTCGCGCAGCGCGCCGGGCAGCATCCGGCCGCCCATGCTCAGTGCCGCGCGCCTGAGACGCCGCACCATCCCGCCCTGCTCCCTGGGCCTCAGCCAGCCCTCGGCCGCGAGCCAGCGGCCGAGGTTCAGGCCGCCCTCGGTGGGGCCGGCGCCGTGGTCGGACATGAGGATGACCGTCCTGTCGGGGCCCGCGCACTCGTCCAGGATGCGGCCGATCTGCTCGTCAACGCGGGCGTACGTGTAGTGCAGCAGGTCCTCGACCGTGCGGCCGTCGCGCGCGCGGACAGATCGGTCCTGCCAGAACCAGTGCTGCACGTGATCGGTGGAGACGAAGACCACGGCGAAGAGCTGGACCGGATGCTCTCGCATCAGGTAGCGCGCGATGGCGCCGGTCCTGTCGATCTTGTCATCGAGGCGATCGAGGGCGTAGCCGTCGTGGCGCGGCGGCACGGTCTTGTCGAAGTAGCCGCCGAACTCGGCGACCACCTCCTCGAACAGGCCCCGCGGGTGCGCGATGTCTGGCGCGAAGGCCGGGGCGTCGAGGCCGGAGAGGCAGAAGCCGTTGACCGGCCGGGGCGGCCACGTCCACGGGACGTTCAGCGCGCCCACGCGGACGCCGCGCGCCGAGAGGATCTCCAGCACCGTGGGCAGCGAGAGGGAGCCGCCGCTGAGGAAGCGCGGCGCGTGATCCGGGCCGGGCATATCGAGGAAGCCGAAGATCCCATGCTTCCCGGGGTTGCAGCCGGTGAGCAGGCTCGACCAGGCGACGGGGGTCAGCGGCGGGTGCGTCGAGCGCAGGGCCGTGCGCGCGCCGCCCTCAAGCAGCGACGCGATCGCGGGCAGCTCGCCGGCCCGGACCCAGGGATCGATGAGGTCGAAGGTCCCGCCATCCAGCCCGATGAGGATGACGGAGGGCGCGTCCGTCATCGCCCACCCGCACCTCTCGACGTCGCCCGCACGAACAGCCGCCTGGAGTGCTCGGCTGTCGCCTCGATCTCGAAGAGGCCCGAGAGCAGCGCCTCGACCTCGCCGGCCTGGTAGGTGCGCATGTGCGTCTTCCGGGCCGATGGATCGGGGACGCCGGCAAGCTGCGAGGCCAGGCCCCGCAGGCGGGAGAGCACGCCGCCTTCCTTCCCGGAGCGCGAGAGGCCCTGGAGCACCGCGAGCCGGCCGGCCGGCTTGAGCACCCGCGCCGCCTCGGCGAGAACCGCGTTCGGGTCGCGACAGTGATCGAGCGAGCCCGCGATCAGCGCGATGTCAAAGCACTCGTTCACGAAGGGGAGGACTTCGCCCACCGCCTGCACCAGGCTGACCTCGCGCGAGGGCATCGGCATTAGCTCAGGCAGCGCATTCTTCCCCGGCGACCTCCCGCCGGGCAGCGGGTCGATGCCGCAGTACCAGACCCCTTCGCCGACCAGGTCGGCCAGGCGGCCGGTACCGCAGCCGATCTCCAGGCAGACGCCCTCGTCGGGCAGCTCGCAGAAGTCCAGGAACGCGCGGTGCATCTGCAGCGCACTCTCCCGGCGCTCCGCGGCCCGTTCGGGGTCCGACCAGACGTCATCCCGCCAGATCAGGAACTCCTCCATGACGATGCGCCATCCGGCCCATGTCTGATCCGCGGCCTTGAGACTGGAGGCGAGCTCGGGCGGCATCATGCTCGGGATGTCGTCGGTGACGTGGTACCACCGCTTGCAGTCCGGACAGCCGAGGCCGCCCTTGACCAGGACGTCACCGTCCGCCTCCTCGACGTCCAGGCGCAGCGCCGACGCCCCACAAACGGGGCATGCCAGGATGGCCAGGAGCCTGTCGGAGAGCATCGTTGCGCCTCCTACTCGATGTATCCGAGAGAGCGAAGCCGCTGTCTGACGATCTCCTCGTCCCCCACCCCCGCGTCCGGGAGGGCCTCCTCGGGGGCCTTCTTCACCGCGTCAACGCACACATCCTCCGCCGCGGCCTCGGTCAGCAGCTCCGTCATCACCCGACCGTCGAACCAGGAGGCCACGGCCTGCCCGAGCAGGTGCAGGACCGTGGGCGCCACGTCGTAGATCGACCGGGGCCGGGGCTGCGCCGCGCGGCGGAACGATGGCCCGGCCGCAACGAGCGTGCCGTCCGGGTGGTGAGCACCGGTGGGCAGTTGCGGCGGGTCGTGGCGCTCGATGAGGCACTCCCCCGCGGCGCCGCGCCAGAGCAGCCGCCGCAGGCGCAGGTCGTTGGGCCAATGCACGAGCAGGTCGGGCATGATCGAGGCGAAGGGCCCTTCGAACTCGTCGGCGCCCCGCGTGATGCGCGCCACCGCGTGCCGGCCGGTCTCCTCGTCCACCAAAGATCGCAGGCCGGCGCAGAGCTCCTCCAGGAGCGCGTCGTAGGCGTCGCCGGGCTCGACCACCCCCTGGGGCCGCCGGCCACGCAGGTTGACGAACAGGTGTCCGGCCTCGGTCCAGCCGCGGGTGCGGCGCCAGTCGGCGGCCACGCCGCGCACTCCGGCCTGCGCCCGCGTCTGTAGGCCCGGCAGGCGCGCGCGCAACACGGCCTTCAGCCGGTTCGGTGCGCGCGCCTTGACCAGGCCGAAGCCCCAGCGCATGAGCGCGTCCGAGGCGCGCCGCAGTCCCGACCGCCGTCGCGGCACCAGGTAGCCCGCCGCGGTCAGCCACGGCCGCAGCAGCACCTGCCCCCCGGAGTTGGGCGCCTGCCCGTGATCGGAGCAGACGAGCACATCCGCGTCATCGCCCGCGGCCTCAAGCAGCGACCGCACGGCCCGGTCCAGCGCGCGGTAGGGCGCCGGCAGCGCCTCCCGCCAGCGCCGCGCCTGCTCCGCGTCGTGCTCGGGGTGGTCGGGATCCATGAGGTGCCAGGACCAGTGCTGCCAGGAATCCGACTCGGTGAAGACGACGCAGAGCACGTCGGGGCGGTGCGCCGTGAGCACCCAGGTGGCGACACGGGCCTTGAAGTCGATCCCCCGCACCGCGGCGCGTGCGGCCTCCTCGTAACGGCCGGCGACGGCATGCCGGCGGACGTCGGGGTGCATGGGGTAGTCGCCGAAGCGCCGGGCGATCTCCCCCGCCAGCTCCGGTGGGTGCGCGAAGCCCGGGCTCCTCGGCGTGGGACACAGCCACCCGGCGATCATCACGCCCTCGACCGCCTCGACCGGCCAGGAGACGGGCACGTTGAGCACCGCCACGCGGACGCCCTCATCTGAGAGCAACCGCCACATGCTGGGGCTCCGGCGGTGGCGGGCGTCGATCTGCACGGCCTCGTAGCCGCCGGTGGGGTTGGAGAAGTGGAAGATGCCGTGCCTGCCGGGGTTGACGCCGGTGACCATCGACGTCCAGGCCGACGCGCTCTGGTAGTTCGGGGTCGAGCGCAGCACCGCCAGGGAGCCGCGATCGATGAGGCCGGCCAGCGCTGGGACGTGGCCCTCGGCCGCCAGCCGCCGCAGCAGCGCCGGCGGCAGGCCGTCGATGCCGATGATCAGCAGCGGTGCCATCCTCACACCTCGTCCAGGTGGCGCAGGTGCTCCTCGACCACCTGCGACGTCTCGTCGATGCGCGCCGGGTCCTCGATGACCCTGGGTAGCTCGCGCTCGAGGAAGCGGATCGGCACGTCGGCCAGGAAGCCGGGACGGAGCGCCTCGGCGAGCACGCGGCCGTCGAAGTAGGTGGGCACGTGCCGGCGGCACAGATGGACGGCCGTGGCGGCGACGTCCTCGACGCGCGCGCCCTCGATGCGCACGCCGCGCCGCATTGGGCGCCGCTCGGCTGCCGGCCGGACGCCGGCCGCGCCACCTTCACCCGCCCGTCACGGCCCGTAACCGTCAGACCCGTCACGACGCGCGCGGTCTCCCAGCGCGTCACGATGTGCGGAATCCGGTTGACGTAGGGCCCCTCGCAGACCTCGCCACGCAGCCTCGCCCATGCCAGCGGCCTGCGGCCGGTCGCGGGGTCGATCGCCGTCTGGAGGGCGTGTGTCATCTGCAGCACCAGGCTGTCGATGTTGCCGCTGCCGAGTATGCCCAGCGGGAACTCGTCCTGCGTGTTGAGGAACAGGTGCCCGCCCGGGGCCGGTATCACCCAGCTCCGTCCGTAGTCGATCCACGGGTCTCCCTCGGCGCGCCGCGCCGCCGGCTGCTCGCTCTCGGCGGTGTCCGCCACACCTTCCGCCCGCGCGCCGGGGAGCAGGCCGCGCAGGGAGGCCACCATGTCCTCGAACGCCTGCCCAAGGCTGGAGACCAGGCTGTGCCACGCCCCGCCGGCCGACGAGCGTGCCGAGACCAGGTCCAGGTGAGTCATCAGCTCCGGCACGCAGGTGTCGGCGAGGCCGTTGAGGACCGTCCCGCAGACCGAGATGACCAGGAGGCTGTCGCTGGGCTTGAGGCCCGCGATCAGCCGGCCCACGAGGGCATCCACCTCCTCGTGGATGTCGGCGATGAGGGCCCCATGCGTGCTCTGCAGGTCCTCACGGAACCCGCTGTGATTGCGGTCCAGCAGGTGCCAGCACCAACGGAGCACGCGGTCCAGCTCCGTGAAGTTGACGGCGAGGCAGTCCCACTCGCGGTCGGCAAGCAGCTCCTCGGCCAGCGCGCACTTGGCGTGCATCGCCTCGATGGCCTGCTGGACTCCCTCCTCGTAGCGTCCGGCCGCGACGAAGTCGCGCATGCGGATGGACAGGGGCACGTCCTGCAGCCGGCGTGCGGCCATGGAGGCCACGCGCTGGGGGTGCGCGAACCCCTCGACATCGACTGATGGCGCGAGCCAGCCGGCCACGGTCGTCCACTCGGCCTCGCGGGCGGGGTAGGTCATGGGCACGAAGAGCGTGCCGACCTCCAGTCCGCGATCGGTGAGCATCTGGGAGAGCGTGGGGGCGCAGAGCATGCGGGCGTGCGCCGACCGCCATCGGTAGCTGCCGGGCACCAGGTTCTGCAGCCCCCAGACGCTGTGCTTGCCGGGATTGACGCCGGTCAGCACTGAGGCCCAGGCCGAAGCCGGGCTGCAGTTGGGCGAGGACTCAAGGCGCCCGTACACGCCGTGGCGCATGAGGGCCCGCAGGTTGGGCATGCGCCCCGTGGAGGTCAGCCGCTCAACGAGCTGCGGCGTCGCGCCGTCGATGCCTATCAACAGCAACATGGAACCGCAGCGGCTCTCACGCCGGCCGCCATCCTCCCCACACCGGCCACACGGTCACCCGCTCCGCCATTCGCGACTCCCCGTTCCGGCAGGATAGTACTCCGCCGCGCTGCGGCGCGCCCCGACCGCGATGGCCCCGATCACGTCTGCGCCGTGATCCGCAAGCAGCCGCACCAGCCTGCGCGCCGCGTCGGCCGGGGTGCGCCGCAGGTCGACCACGAGCGCCACCGGGCACCCGGCCTCCAGGACGGACAGGACGCTCAGCGCGCCGACCCCCGGCGGCGGCACGATCAGCACCAGGTCCGCCTCGCAGCCACGTAGCGCGCGCTCCACCGCGGCCGCGTCCAGCCGCTCGAGGCCCGTCTCCCCCAGGCCCATCTGCACCACGCCGGGTTCGCGCCGCGTCCGCGCCGGCTCGCCCTGCTCCGTGGCGAGTTCCGCCAGGCCGGGACCGGACCCGGACGCGATTACCGCCCGCTCGCCCTGCCTCTCGGATATGGCGGCCAGAGCCGTCGCCACAGCGACCGCGTCCGCCTCCCGTTCGGGCGCGGCCAGCACCGCCACCGACGGCGCGTCGGACCTCGCGCCCGACGCCCGTATCTGGCCCATCACGGCGCCCAGCGCGGCCGCCGAGCCCTCGTCCGCCTCTCCGCTGCGGCGCACCGCTTCGCCCAGGACGCCCATTACCGGCATACCCAGCACCGTGGCAGCGCGCTCGGGGTCGTGCAGGCGCTCGTCGAGATGCTCCGCCGCGCCGACCGCCAGCAGGCCCAGCAGCAGCCCGGCGGCGATCCCCGCGGCCAGGCTCAGCAGCCGCCTCGGACGCGCCGGCTCGTCTGCCGCGATCGCGTGCTCCACCAGACGGGAGGCGGGCGCCCTGGCCCGCTCGGTGATCTCGTACTCCTGCTGCTTCTCCTTGAGCGCCAGGTAGATGCGCTCAAGCAGCTCGATCTCGCGCTGAAGGCGGAGGAGCAGCACCTGCTCGTCGGGGAGGCCCGAGAGCTCCGCCTCGACCCGCCGCGCGGCGTCCTGCAGCACGCCCACCGACTGGCGTGCGGCCATCTCCTCGCCCTGGGCGAGGATGATCTCCTGCATGATCTCCTGCGTCACCGGATTGATCGACACCTGGCGGGACTCGAGCACCTCCAGCGCGGTCTCGGCCAACTGCCGGCGCAGCTCATCCACGGAGGCGGTGGCGCGACGCAGCGGCATGCTGTCGGGAGCGTACTCCTCAAGCAGGCTGACGCGCTCCGCCTCGGCCGCGGCCAGCGCCTTCTGCAGCTCCGCGATCTGCGGGTTGCGTCGCATGACCGTGACGCTGAGCACCCGCTCATCCGCGGCCTCCAGCTGCTGCTGCAGCTCCTCCTGCATGGCATGCCGGGCGTTCGCCGTGGACCGCGCGATTGCGGCCTGCTCGGTCAGGCGCACGAGCAGACCGATCTGCTGACGGGCAGACTCGTCGAGCGCCACCGTCCCCACCCGGCGGCCGAACTGCCGAAGGCTCTCCTCCGCCTCCGCCAGACGGCCCTCGACCTCGGTGAGCTGATCCTCGACGTAGCGCCTCGTGCGCCTCGTGGTGGCCTGCGCGTCGGCCAGGCTCCGGCCGAGGTAGGCCAGCACGAGGGCGTTGACGAAGTCGCGCGCCAGCTCGGGGTCGGCCGACTCGCAGCGCACCTCGATCATGTCCGACTCCTCGATGCGCGCGACCATCAGCGTGTCGAGCATCGCCTGGTAGCGCTCTGGCCAGACAGACGGATGCGCTTGCGCAGGTATCCGTTCGACGATCCGCGGCAGCTCGTCGAGTAGCTCCTCGGTCATGCCCAGGCGCAGAAGCCGGTCGAGCACCTCGGGGCGCTCGTGCATCAGCCCGTAGCCGCCCTCCAGCGAGGGGCGGCTGGCGATGATCTGTATCTGCGTGGCCAGGTCGCCGCCGCCCAGCGCCGAGGCCGGCTCGCCGAGCATCGACAGCACGGGCGCGGCGGCCGACAGGATGGCCGACCGTGGCCCCGGCTCGGACGTCACCACCAACTCCGCCCGCGCTTCGTAGACGGGCGTGGTGAGCAGCAGGTAGGCCACCGCGATGCCAAGGCACAGCACGAGCACGGCAAGCAGCAGCCACTTGCGGCGCCACAGCAGCCGCAGATGGTCGCGCGTGGTCATCGGTGGGTACCAGTCGTCAGCCATAGTCTCAGAACGCGATGCGCAGCAGGCCCGAGATGCCGAGGAGCAGCCGCGACAGCTCGTCGCGCGTCATGCGCTCGTCGGCCGGCACGTATATGATGTCCCCGGGCTGCAGATCGGGGTTCGGCCCCGCACCTTCATCGCCTTTTAGCAGCCCGGAGGCGTCCACGGGCGTCATTGCCGGCCCGCCGGGGCCCGGCCGCCACAGGACGGTCTCGTGCGGGCGCGACTTCTCCTGCGTCCAGCCGCCCGCCGCACCGAGCGCATCCATGAGGGTCATCCCCGGCTCGAAGTCGATCACGCCCGGGCGCACAACCATCCCCACCACCGCGACGCGGTCGGTCTTCCGGGGCAGGATGATCGTGTCTCCGTCCCCAAGCTCGGGGTCCTCGGCGCCCTCCCCCCCCTGGAGCAGGGCCTCCAGGTCGATAGGCTGAGAGCGGCCGTCGCTGCTGACCAGCAGCCCGGCGGACAGATGCGCGTCGTCGCTGGTGCCGCGCGCCAGGGCCACCGCGTCGGAGACGCGGTCACCGGCGTCGAAGGCGTACTTCCCCGGCGCCTCGAAGGCGCCCACGAGTGTCAGCGTGCGCGCCACCTCGGGCACCACGATCAGGTCGCCGGGCCGCAGCGGGAGGTTGCTCTCCGGCGTCCCCCGCGCCACGATGCCCTCCAGGTCCAGCTCGGCGGCGGCGCCGTCGGCCCGCACGAGATGCCCGGCCGCGGCCGCGTCGGGCGCGAGCCCTCCCGCGGCGGCCAGCGCGTCGGCCACGCGATCGCCCTCCTCAACGGGGTAGCGCCCGGGCTGGCGCACCTGCCCCACGACGCTCACCAGGAACTGGGCGCTCACCACCAGCGTCTCCCCCGGCTTGATCGTCTCCCCAGCGAAGTCCGGGTCGTGCCCCAGCGCCGCCAGGACGTCGATGCGCCTCTCCTGCCCGTCACGCCCGATGATGACGCCGTAGTGCGGGGCGGCAGAGGGGCTGATCCCCCCGGCCAGCGCAATCGCCTCAGCCACCGTCACCGCCTCGCGCACGCTCACCGCGCCGGGGGAGCCCACCGCGCCCACGACGTACACAGGGTCGATCTGCCTGCGCACGAGCCGCACCGAGACCTCCGGATCGCGCAGCTCCTCGGCAAGGGCCGCCGCGATGACGTCAGCCACCTCGATCACGGTCCTGCCCGCGACCTCGACGTCGCCCGCCACCGGCACGTTGACCTTGCCGTCCGGGCGCACCGTCGCCGCCTCGACGCTGAAATCCGGGTGGTACAGCACTCGTATCGCGATGACGTCATCGACGCCCAGGCGATAGTCGTCCGCGCCCGCCCAACCGGTGGCGGCCACCATCAGCGCCAGCAGGACGATCGCCTGTGGTCGCCATCGCTCGGACACGGAGATCAGCCTCCCGTGTGACATGAGGAGTGCTCCCGCGCGGGCGGAGCACCATGCCAGCCCCCGCCCATCAACAACAGGCCCCGAGCCGCCCGAGAGCGGCCCTCAGCCCCGGAGATGTACCGCGATGTTGGCCATCCACCCAAGCAGCACGATAGCCAGCAGGGCGCGCGCGGCCGCCGCCCCCTGAAGCCGGCGGGGAAGCGCCGGCGTGCCGCGCGCGAGGCCCACGACGCCCCGCAGCCCCAACAGCCAGACACCGACGTAGACCGCCGGCCCCAGCACGTGCGCCCGAAGCGCCGCGAGGAGGTCGCCACGCGCCATCTGGGCGAGCGCCGTGGTCATCCCGCACAGCGGGCAGGGTAGCCCGGTGAGCCATCGGAAGCCGCAGGGCAGCAGCAGCACCTGCTCGTGTGTGCCGACGCCATCCGGGCTCGGTGTGAGCAGCCAGGCGGCCGCGAGCACGCCCGTGCAGATGACCACCACCGTGGCGGCCTCGATCCGGTTCCCCCTGACTGAATGTGTGCTGGACTCACTCGGGAGCCCGTTCGGCGCCTCCTGCGCGCTCATCAGGACAGATCATACCACCCGACCCGCGCTCTGTCATCACGTTCCCTCGCGAGCCCACACCTCGATCCAGGGGAAGGGGTAGAGCCAGTCCTGTGCGAGGGGCCTACGGGCGGCCCATGCCCATGCCATCCCGCGCGGGCGGCTGATGGGCCGGTAGCGTAGCTCCGACAGCGCGTTCATGAACTCCTGGGCGCGCGGATCGCCCGCCGTCCGCCGCGCCGCAATCTCGAACCCGGTCAGCACGACGGCGTCCGGCGCCTGCTCACGCAGGGCATCGGCGTCGAGCCCCAGGATGGCGAGGTTGCGGATGGGGCTGCGGTAGGACGCCCACAGCGGATTGCGCCGCAGGGCCATCCCGCCGTTGCAGTAGTCAACCGGGGGGTGGGAGAACCACGGCTCTGTGATCAGCCCGATGCTGCCCTCGCTCGGCACACGGGCCCGGAGCACGGTCAGGCTCTCGGCGCGCGCATCAACCGCCGCAAGCTCCCACAGCATCCGGTGGTCCATCATGCCCGCGGCCAGCACCGACCCGACCATCACCACCGCGACGCCGGCGGCCATGACCCAGGCGTGGACCCGGCCGCGCACGGCGGCGATGAGGTCGTCCGAGATGACGCCCGCCGCGAGGACCGCCACCACCGGCAGCAGCGGCATGGCGTAGCGGGCGTAGCGAACCTGCGCGCCACCGATCGTCGCGAAGCTCACAAGGCCGAACGCCAGCAGCGGCCAGAGCGCGCGGCGGCGGGCGGCCAGAGCCGCGGCCAGCCCCACCAGCGCTGCGGCCAGCATGATGAAGCCGGTCCCTCTCGCGAGGGTGCTCAGGTGGAAAGACCAGCCGCCGGGGTAGATCGCAAGCATGGCGGGATCGTCCCCGGCGCGCATGTGGTGGACCTCAAATGAGATATCTCGCCAGGCATTGGGCCAGTCGATCAGGGTGAAGGGCGAGGTCAGCGCGAAGGCCGCCGCCGCCACCGCCGGGACGGCCAGCAGCGTGGGCCACGGGGGCCGCTGTGCGGAACCGCCCCCGCGGGCGCGAGCGATGGCCCAGGCGGTGAGGGGCGCGACGATCGTGACGCCGCCGCTGTACTTGACGCTCGCGGCCAGGCCCACCGCCGCACCCGCCCAGACCACGTTCCGCCAGCTCGGCTCGTCGAGCATCGCCACCGCGAAATACAGGGCCAGTGCCGCGAAGAACGCTCCCGGGACATCGACGGTGCCATAGTGCGACTGCAGCACGTGCAGCGGCGCGAGCGCCAGCAGGAGTGCGGCCGCCAGGCCCTCGCGATGGCCCCAGATACGCCGGGCGATCCCGGAGACCACCGCCACGGTCGCGACCGAAAGCACGAGCGTGACGATGCGGGCGTCGAGGGTCCAGTGGCGGATGGCCGCGGGGAGGAGCGGGCTTCCGGGCACCGCGTCCGCGATGGCCCGGAACAGGGCGGGGTCCCGAAGCGAGGCGGCGGCGCCCACGAGATACAGGT
>JALGUJ010000088.1 GCA_029820945.1 Candidatus Zipacnadia bacterium
CGGGGGGCGCCCCGGAGGGGCGCTTGCCGTTGTCGTGAATAGGTGCGCGGCGGCTCAAGAAGCGCCGCGACAAGGACTACTGGTCGCGCCTTTGCTGTTGTGCCCCCGGCGCCCTCGCCGGGGGGCGCCCCGGAGGGGCGCTTGCCGTTGTCGTGAATAGGTGCGCGGCGGCTCAAGAGGCGCCCCGACAAGGACGACTGGTCGCGTCGTTGCTGTTGTGCCCCCGGCGCCCTCGCCGGGGGGCGCCCGCAGGGCGCCTGTCGTTGTCCCGCGTCCCGCCGGCGGTCCCGATTCGCGCCTTTCGCGAAGCCTGAACGACGCATCGATCTGGAGGAGCACTCGCATGGACGCAGCGACCTTCATCGACCGCATACGTGACCGGCAGTTCTTCGCCGACCAGATCACGCACGTGGAGCTGATCCCGGCGCGGCCGGCACAGTTCGCCGACCTCACGGACGGTCTGCACCCCGACGTGGAGCGGGCGCTCGCCGAGCAGGGGATCGAGCGGCTCTACGTGCACCAGGTGGACGCCATCGAGCACATACGCCAGGGGCGCAACGTGGTGATCGTCAGCGGCACGGCGTCCGGGAAGACCCTCTGTTACAACATCCCGGTGGTCGAGACCGTGCTCAACGACAGCATGGCGACGGCGCTCTACATCTACCCTACGAAGGCGCTGGCGCAGGACCAGCTTCGCGGGCTGGGCGCGCTCGAGGCGCCTCAGATGAGCGAGTGGTTCATGGCCGGAACCTACGACGGCGACACGCCCGGCAGCCTGCGGCGGCGACTGCGCGACGCGGGCAACGTCATCCTGACCAACCCGGACATGCTGCACACCGGGATCCTGCCCCACCACGCCCGCTGGAACCGCTTCTTCACGCACCTGCGCTTCGTGGTCATCGACGAGGTGCACGCCTACCGCGGCGTCTTCGGCTCACACCTCGCCAACGTGTTGCGCAGGCTGCAGCGCGTCTGCGCGCACTACGGCGCCGATCCGCAGTTCGTCTGCTGCTCCGCGACCATCGGCAATCCGCGCGACCACGCCGAGCGCGTGACCGGCGTGGCGATGGAGCTGGTGGACCGCGACGGGTCGCCGCGCGGGCCCAGGCGCTTCGTGATGTGGAACCCCCCGCCGCTGGACCGCGCGGCGCGTGGCTCCGCCGATGACCGGCGCATCGGGGGCGATCGGCGCAGCTCCCTCGGCCAGGCGGTCGAGCTGATGGCGGCGCTGGTGCAGGAGGGTGTGCAGACCATCGCCTTCGTGCGCACCAGGCTGGCCTCGGAGCTGCTCTTCAAGGGCGTGCGCGACCGCCTGCGGCCGATCTCGCGCCGGCTCTCGGAGTCCGTGCACGCCTACCGCGGAGGCTACCTGCCGGAGGAGCGGCGGGAGATCGAGCGGCGGCTGGTCGAGCGCGAGATCCTGGGCGTGGCCTCCACCAACGCGCTGGAGCTGGGGATCGACATCGGATCGCTCGACGCCTGCATCCTGGTGGGCTACCCCGGGACGGTCGCGAGCACCTGGCAGCAGTCGGGCCGGGCGGGCCGGGGCCAGGAGCCCTCGCTGGTCTTCCTCATCGGCCAGAACACGCCGATGGACCAGTACCTGATGGCGCACCACGACTACCTGTTCGTGCAGAACCCCGAGGAGGCCGTGGTGGATCCGGACAACCCGCACATCACCATCGGCCATCTGCGCTGCGCCACGCACGAGCTGCCGCTGGACGATGCGGAGGTGCCGCTCTTCGGCCCCTACGCCGACGTGGTGCTGGAGCTGCTGGAGGAGGAGGGGACGGTCCGGCACCTCGACGAGCGCTGGTACTGGGCCAGCCCGCGGTACCCGGCGGCGGAGGTGAACCTGCGCAACATCTCCGGCGTGGTCTACACCATCCAGGACGATCGCCAGGGCGAGCGCGTCATCGGCACGCTCGATGAGGTCTCGGCGCTCAGCCAGCTCCACGACCATGCCGTCTACATCCACGGGGCCGAGACCTACTTCGTCGAGGAGCTGGACATCGACCAGAAGATCGCGCATGTTGACCGGCGCGACCTCGACTACTACACGCAGTCGGTGCAGTCGTCGCAGATCCGCATCGACGAGGTGGAGGAGGAGGACGTCTGGCACGACGCGACGGTCGGCTTCGGGGACGTGACGGTCACGACGGCGATCCCCATGTTCAAGAAGATCAAGTTCGCCACCCGCGATTCGCTGGGCTTCGAGAAGCTCGAGCTGCCGCCCCAGGAGTTGGAGACGGTCGGGATGTGGTTCGCGCCCCCGGATGAGATCGTGCAGGAGATGATGCAGCGCCGGATGGTCGCGGGCGAGGCGCTGATCGGCATCGCCAACGTGCTGGTCGAGGTGGCGCCGTTCTACGTGATGTGCGACGTGCAGGACGTGGGCACCGTCGTTGACTCCTCGTGCCTGGGGCGCGACGCGCTGTTCCTGCACGACCGCTACCCGGGCGGGATGGGCTTCGCGCACCGCTGCGTGCAGCGCATCGATGAGATCATGCCGACGATCCTGCGGGTGATCGAGGAGTGCTCCTGCGAGGACGGATGCCCGTCATGCGTGGGCTCGGCGCTGCCCCCCTTCGCAATGACGGACCTGGACAGCGCGGTGCGGGGGCGGATACCGGACAAGCACGCGGCGAGGTTCCTGCTTCGGCGACTGCTGGGCCGTACATAGTGAGGCGAGAGAGGGGTCTCCCACTCTCTCGCCTACCGCCGGCTGGACGTCCTGTCTCCGCAAGCGTCCACGGTGCAAACCGCTACACTTGTGAGACAGGGAAACCTCGACCGGCCCACACGTCGATCACACCAATCTTGCCACGTTCAGCCTGCGAAGTAGTGGTGTCGGCTAGCTGCTGGCGGCGTTCGCGATGGTCGCACCCGAGTCCGTGACGGTGTTCTCGACGGTGTTGCCCAGGCCCTGCCAGGCAGCGATGCCGGCTACGACGACCAGGGCGAGAAGCAGAGCGTACTCCACAGTGGTCAGACCGTCCTCATCGCGCCAAAGCTCGAACATCTTGTCCGCCTCCTCATGTTGCTGGGTTTTGGGCCATGCTGCTTACCGACGAGACGGTGCTCGTCCGGTCAGGCAGGTCCCGGGTGGGCCTCGCGGCCCCCTGCCTGGAGCTTCATCTCAAGGTGCGCTCAAGCCTTTGTGGCCCTACGGTGCATCAATAGTATACGTCACAATTATTTCCTGTCAAGGGGGAGGGGAAACTTTTTCTCGGCACACTTTAGTCTCAGGGCCATCTCTTGTCAGGCTCAACGTGACCTCAAGAAACCCGCGAGCACAAGGGGCCCTTGACCTCTCGGAGACCATGCATTGCCGCCCAGGCTGCCCCCGCGAAGCCAAAAAAAAGTCCGCCCGAGGTGCCCAGAATCCCCCGGTCTCCTTCCTTTTCGGCGGAGACCGCCGGATCTTGAGGCACAACGCCCGGCGATAGAGCCGTCCGTACACGGCGCCACCATGCCCGGTCGCCACTGCAGGAGCGGCCGCCTGAACTACCGGCCGGCGGGGCGCCTCACGCCGTCCGGCCGCGGACCCTACCGGCCCTCGGGCTGCGTGGACAGCCGCCAATCGTCGGTCCGGAAGGGGACCGCCGGCAGACCCGCGTCGTTGTAGAGATTGGCCACCGGGTTGTTCGCCCACCCGTAGCGAACCGCCACCGGATGGCTCACCTCGTCCGACCGGACCACGACCGTGTCGGCCTGTATCTCGGCATCGGCCCAGACCCACCGCTTGTCCGCGCCCGCAATCTGGAAGCCCAGCAGGGGGCTCGGGTAGGGCGCATTCTCGGTGACGCCGCGGCGCAGGCCGCCGCCGATGTTGGTGAAGCGCAGGCGGATGCGGTCGCCCTCGACCTCCATCGATTCGTACATGGGGCCCTGGGAGACGCAGTCGAAGCCGTAGACCTCGTCCAGCGCCCACAGCGCCAGCCGGTGACCGACCGTCTGTTTGTCCTTGGGGTGGATGTCGTCGGCCTCACCCGAGTCGATGGCCAGCGCCATGCCGGTGTTGGGCAGCGACAGCGTGAGGGTCTGGGATTCGCGCAGCTCCGCCCAGGCGCTGGGCCCCGGCTCCTGCTCGATTGGGCGGTAGTTCGCGAGCTGCACCCACGCGAAGGGGAAGTCGCCCTGCCCCCAGCGCTCGCGCCAGTCCTCGATCATGGCCGGGAAGAGCCTGCGGTAAAGCCACGCGCCGCTGGGCCCGGCGTTGGCGTTCGCCTCGCCCTGGTACCAGATTGCCCCCGTGATTCCGAATGGGATGAGGGGGTGGATCATGGCATTGAACAGGTTCGACGGGCGCTTGGGGCTGTCCGGGCCCTGAGGCGGCCGAGGCCTGCGTGGCGGGACCTGGCCCGCCTCCTCTGCCTGCGTCCTCTTCTCCTGCCAGGCCGGCAGCGTCTCACTCTGATACTTCGCCAGCGCCGCCGGGTACCTCTCGATCATCTGCTCCCAGTACTCCAAGATCGGCCGGAACTCCGGGGAACTCTCCAGCTTCTCACGGCTGGTCCAGGCCTCGGCGGGCGTCCCGCCCCAGTTCGTGCTGATCAGCCCGACGGGCACGCCCGTCTCCTGATGCACCTCTCGCCCAAAGAAGTACGCGACGGCGCTGAAGTTCCCGACGGTCTCGGGCGTGCACGGCTCCCACGCGGCGGTCACCTCGTCGGTGGGCTCCTGCGACGTCGCGCGCGTCACCCGGCAGAGACGGATCAGCGGATGGTCGGCCGCGGCCACCTCGCCCTCGCCGTTGCTGGAGCGCGACACCGGCCAGACCATGTTCGACTGCCCGGAGCAGACCCAGACGTCGCCCATGACCACGTTCTCGATCGTGATCTCGTTGTTGCCGCTGATGGTCAGCGTGAAAGGGTGATCCATCTCGATCGGGTCGAGCCGCACCAGCCACCTTCCGTCCTGGCCGGCTGTGACCGTCTTCGACCGCCCGCACGCCGCGACCGTCACCTGCTCCCCGGGCGCGGCCCTGCCCCAGACCGGCGGCTCAACCTCTCGCTGCAGCACCATGTTGTCCGTGAACAGACCGTTGAGCGTGACGTCGGCCCAGCCCCCGGCGACGTTGAGCGCCAGCAGGGCGATGACGGCTGCGGAGCACATGAGACTCATCGCGTGATCTCCGTTTCGGGATCGGGTGACGGGAGTTGTGCGTTGCGGGTCATGAGTTCGGAATGGCGCCGCGCGGCCGCGCCGCAACTGAGGCGGCCGGCGCTCCGGCACGGTGCAGGGCGTCACCGCTCGGCGAGCAGCTCCCCGGCGATGCGGGCGAGCTCGGCGGCCACGAAGTTGATGTAGCGCTCGCCCAGCTCCACCCGCGCGCGTTCGAGATTGTGCTCCCGGCTGATCTGCCAGGTCTCCCGGTCGATCTCGCCATCGACGGCGTGCGCCCAGAACCGGTCCAGGTCCACCAGCTCCTGGCGGTGCGCCATCAGCATCGAGGTCTCGTAGCGTCCGGCGTGGTCGAGCACCCGCGATCCGGTGTCATCATCAGCGACCTGCGCCAGGTCGAAGTCGCCCTCGCCGCCCGCCCAGATGCGCATGTCGCCCACACGGTGGTCCAGGCGCTGCGCGATCTCGCGCAGCAGGATCGCGACGGGCCCATGGCCGCCGAAGGCCATGCAGGCGCGGAACTTAAGATCCGCGAGGCTCTCGAACAGCTCCTCGTAGAGCAGCGCGGAGACCTCGCGGCTGACGAAGAGGCTGGGCGGGAAGGCCGACCGACCCGCGTTGCGGAGCTGCGTGCGCGACCACGACGGGGCGCCGGCGGGGCCGACGTAGAGCGGCGGGTGCACGATGCCACCGGTCTGCTCGACCGCGCGCAGGCACACCTCGTACGGCCGCAGCGCATCCATCCCCAGCGCGTTGTGCGGCCCGTGGTTCTCGAGTGGCCCGATGGGCACGTAGATGACCGGCGCCCGCTCCATCTCCGCCCACACCTCTTCGGGCAGCATCTCCTCGTACTTGTGCGGATGGCGGCCGCTCATGGCCGTTCTCCCCGGGGATCGGCTGTGTGCTCTCACGTGTCGGCACCGGGCGGCGGGCGCGGCAGAGGTCCGCGCCCTACAGCACGGCGGACGGCCGCCGGCAAGACTACCACTGCGTGCAGAGGCGCCCGAAGTAGGGTGTGTAGCCCGGCGGGCCGGGGTACCCGTCCCAGTAGACGATGTCCTCGTCGAGTTCGCCCTCACCCTCGCGCCTGAGCCACTCGACCAGACGCCTGTCGGCGCCGCGGCGCTCGATCTCGTCCAGGGCGGCGGCGCGCAGGTGCTCGACCACGGCCGCGTGGTCGGCCGAGACGTCCTCGACCGAGCCCATCGCACACAGGACGCAGTCCTCGGCCTTCGCGGCGTACTCCAGGCACCATTCGCCATCGAGGACCGTGAAGAGGATCTCGCCCGGGTTCGCCCAGTGCGGACCTGCGGCCAGCCCGGCGACCGCGACCTCGCGCCCGGACAGCCCCGCCCGGCCATGCCAGAGCACGTTGTGCCCGATCACGCAGTCCGGCACCTCGACCTCCGCGAGGTCCGCGATGGTGCGGAAGATATCCTGGGGCTGGACGATGATGTCGCTCTGCGCCTGCTCTCCGCCGGGGAGGCGCAGGAGGAAGGGCGTGTGCCCCTCCTGCTCCTGCACGGGCGCGCTCTTGCCGAAGCGGCCCCGCTCATTGAGCGCCGTGCCGTGATCCGCGGTCACCAGCAGCGCGGTGCTCTCCGACAGGCCGGTGTCGTGCAGCGCGAACACGAGGTCGCCGAGCCAGCGGTCCACCCACGTGACCTTCGCCGAGTAGAGCGCCGAGACGCGCTGGATCGCCTCCTCCGGCACCCCCGTGGTGTCCCTGACCATGAAGGCGCGCGGGTCGATGCATCCGTCCCAGCTCTCATCCGGATCGTAGAGCCGCGCGAACTCCGGCGGCACGTCCCAGGGCTCGTGAGGGTCGAAGCAGTCCACCCACAGCAGGAAGCGGTCGCGGCTGGCGTTGTCGCGCAGCCATGCCGCCGCGGTCTGGAACAGCCGCGCGCAGTTCCAGTCCTCATGGTCGCGGCGCAGGCGGTTGGCGCGCGCGTAGGTGGGCACCAGGCGCATCTCCTGCGCCTCCCGCTCGACGAAGTCGAACATGGGGTCGCGCGCCCAGTTGCGCGGCCACCACTTCTTTGTGTCGATCCACGGCCGGTCCACCTCGGCCCCGCGCACCTGCGTCCAGGCGTTGAAGGGCCAGTCGAAGTTGTGCCCACCGTTCACCAGGTGCGGCGTGTCGTGGATGAGCTGCGTGGCGTAGCCCGCCTCGGACATCGTCCAGGGCAGTGTGGGCAGGTCCCAGCGCAGCGGCTTCCAGGGGAAGAAGGGGCTGCCCGAGCGCCCCGTCACGGCGTCGGTGCGGTGTGGAATCGTCGGGTAGCTGGCGCAGAACGAGTTGCTGAAGTCCCACGACTCCTCGACCAGGCGGTCCAGGTTCGGCGTCTGCAGCCACTCAGTCCCGTGCGCTCGGATGTGGTCGTAGCGCAGCGTGTCAATGATCACGATGATGAAGTTCACAGCGCTTCCTCCTCGGTCGGCACTCCTGGCCCTGTCCCCCGTCTATTGGCCCCCCGGCCCGCATTCTCCTCCACGCGAGTGCCGCTCGCCGGGGCACGGAGCCGTAGGCCGCTGCGCGCCTTCGCCTACGCTCGGCCGGAGGGCCAACGCGGGTGCAGGCCGAATACGCTGCCTGAACGAGGTCAGAACGCGAACGGCGCCCAGGCGAAGCGCCCGGATTCCGGGCCGACCGCCTCTCGGCCGCTCGGAAGGCCATCGCCATTCGCGGGACGTACACGGAGGGCAGTGGAATGTCAGATCAGCCGCCGGTTCGCTGGGAGCTCCCGTGGCCCGACCAGGACGCTCCGGGGCTGGGATACCCGCCACTTGAGGGAGTCGAGCACACGGAGATCTACCGCGCAACGCCGGAGACCGGTCTGTTCAGCCACCACTCGCAGCTCACGCATCACGGCGGCGCGTTCTTCGCCGCGTGGAGCAACCACCCCGACGGCGAGGACGGCCCCGGCCAGCGCGTGCTCTGGGCCATCTCGCCCGATGGCGAGGAGTGGTCGCAGCCGCCCGAGCTCTTCCCGCCCTTCAGTGTGCCGCGCGAGGCCGATGCGTGGGGCATGGTGCTGACCGCAAACGGCTGGGCGCCCCTGGACGGGACCCTGTACGCCGTCGCCGAGGTGCATGACAACCCCGGGTGGCAGGACGACTCGGGGATGTACACCTCACGGGTGCGGACGGACCGCTGTTACCGCCGCATCCGCATCGGCCATGGACGTGTCGCCCGGCCGGTCTCTCCCGACGGGACCCTCGGCCCGATCCTCAGGCTCGTCGAGGAACCGCCCGACCCATCCGCTACCTTCCCGCGCTACGCCGACGCGACGGACGCCTGCTTCGCGGAGGCCGCGCGCCGCATCAACGAATGGCTCGCGCACCCGCTCAACCGGCCGGCCTGGGAGTTCCTCCACTGGACGACCCGCCTGCAGGCCGCCGACGGTGAGCTGCTATGCGAGCCCACGGCCTACCGCCGGCCCGACGGCGCGCTCGTGCGACTCGCCCGGCACCTCGGCCGGTCGCGCCGCCTCTACGCCGCGGTCAGCGAGGATGACGGGGCGACCTGGAGCCCGCTCGTGCGCACCAACATCCCCGATAGCCCGTCGAAGTCCGTCGCAGGGACGCTGCCGGACGGCCGTATCTACCTCGTGGGTAACCAGGTGGAGCGCCGCGAGCGCGATCCGTTGGTGATCGGTCTCTCCAGCGACGGCGTGGTCTTCGACCGCGCCGCCGCCATCCGCTCGAGCGCCCCGGAGATCCGCTTCCCGGGCCTGTACAAGAGCCCCGGCTTCCAGTACCCGTCGGTGGCCGTCGCGGACGGCGCGCTGTGGGCGCTGTACTCGATCGGCAAGGAGGACGTCGCCATCTCGCGCGTGCCGCTGGAGGCGTTGCCGTCCTGACCTTCGCCGGCGCCCGGAGGAGGACTCGACCATGCGCGTGCTGATCTGCGGACTGCTGGCGTCCCTGCTCGCCGCCGGCCCGGCGCATGCGGCGGAGATCGACCTGGTGGCCGACCCGGCCGCCTGGTCGGCGAACGTGGACCGCGCCGGCCCCACCGTCGAGCTCGCCTCGACCGACGAGGCGCCGCTGGTGGCCGGCGTCGTCGCCGACGGCGGCGCCGAGGACTACCCCAAGCTGCGCCTCTCCTTCGACGAGCCGCAGGACTGGAGTCGCTGCCTGCGCCTGCGCTCGCGGCTGCGGCTGCTCAGCGACGACCCCACCGTGTCGCGCAAGCGCATCTGCTTCGTACTCTACGACGATCGGCACCGCCACGCGGACCTCGACGGACACCCCATGGTGCAGCAGACCATCGACCACAGCGTGCCGGTGGGCGAATGGCTGACCTTCCGCGACTCCCTCGCCGACCTGCACCGCGAGGCGATCCGCCGGCTCGACATCTACATCTACGAGAGCCCGCCCGGTGGCGAGCATGCGTACCGCTGGGAGATCGCCGAGCTGGCCCTCGAGCCCATCGAGGGCGATGCCGTCATCTTCGACGGCGAGCCGTACGGGACCGGCGAGCTGAGCGGCGATCCCGGCGCGGAGGTCGGCTCAGTCGCCAGCGGTGACGGCCTTGAGCTGCTGCTGGGCGATGCCGGCGGCGTGCGCGAGATCGCGGTCGCCGGCTCCGCGGTTGGGGCGGCGAGCGGGCGCATCTCCGGGCTGCTCGTGCGCGATGTCGCCGAGGGCTCCGCGCCGGTGCAGGTCGGCGGCACGCTCACGCCGCGCGACGGGGCTATCGAGCAGCGGGCGGCCCTCGATCAGATGGGCCTGTCGGTGGATGCGACCTGGCGCGGCGCGGGCGACCGCGTCGAGGTGCTGGGGACGGTCGCCGACCTGCGCGGGGAGGATCGCGCGGTCACCGTCTACCTGGCCCTGCCGCTGGGCGAGGCGCGGTGGACGTGGTGGGACGACGCCGCACACGCGCGCAGCCAGGCGGGTGAGCTGGAGGAGCCGGCAAACTACGAGTCGGGCGCGCTCTACGGCCTCGACGGCCGGCACTCCCGCTACCCGCTCGGCTGCGTGGACCTCGGCGACCTGGCCGGCCTGACGCTGGCGGTGCGCATGGACGAGCCGGTCGTACACCGGATCGCCCTCAACCACAGCCTGCGCACGCTCTACATGGCCCTCGACTTCGGCCTGGTGCCAATCGAGAACGTGCACGGCCGCTCGCTCTCTCAGGCGGCCTTCCGGATGCTGATCTACCGGCATGACCCGGCGTGGGGTATGCGTTCGGCGGTGGCGCGCTACCGGGCGATCTTCCCCGAGTTCTTCGAGCGTCGGACCGACGCCGCGGGCGGCTGGTACGTCTGGGGCGACATGCAGGAGATGCCGGAGGCGCTGCAGGCGGGCTTCCAGTTCCACTGGGGACCGCGGAGCATCGAGGCGGTCAGGTGGGACGACGAGCACGGCGTGACATCCCTGCTCTACATCGAGCCCGAGATGTACCAGCAGACGCATGGCGACCTCGACCACGCGCCGAACGCGGCCGAGGCCGTCGAGCGGCTGAACCTGCTCGCCTCGGGCGATCCGGCGGAGCTTGCGGCCTTCACCGGGCTCGGATACTCGCACTCCTACGTCCCCCGCAAGTGGATCGATGAGCACTCCCACGAGGAGGCCGTGCAGGCCGTAGCCCGAGCCGCGCAGCAGTCCCTGCAGCACGATGCCTCCGGCGCACCGTGGATCGGCGTGGGGCAGTACTCGTGGATGAGCGAGAGCAAGTGGGGCGTGATCTTCCCCTGCAACCTCGATCCGGACATACCGGAGGGCAAGGGGTGGTTCTGCCGCGAGCTGTTCATTGAGCCGGGCCTGCAGATGTACGAGGACGCCGGCGCCCATCACGATGGCATCGCCCTCGACAGCTTCGGCGGTTACGGTCAGACCTCGCGCATCGACTGCCGCCGCGAGCACTTCCGGTACGCCGACATTCCGCTGAGCTTCTCGGCGCGCGATCGGCGCCCGGCGATCGTGTCGGCCTTTGCGACCGTCGAGTGGCTGCGCGAGCTGGCGGCGGAGATGCACGGGCGCGGGCTGGTGCTGATGGCGAACTGCTCGTGGGCGCGCACGCCCGCGTGGCTGGCCTTCGCCGCGCCCTACCTGGACGTCTTCGGGGCGGAGGCCGATACCTTCGCCGATCCGGACTTCATCCGCTTCGTCGCCGCCGACCGCCCCTGCACATCGCTGCCCTATGACCCGCGGCCCGAGTGGGAGACCGCGCGCCACCTGCTGCACGGGATCTGGCCCGGCCACGGAACCGACACCGGGGTGCTGACCCGGCTCGCCCCCACGCTGCGCCTCCTCTCAGCGGCCGGCTGGGAGCCGCTGACCGGCGTGCGGGCCGAGCCCGCCGGCGTTCAGGTCGAGCGCTTCGGCGGCGGCGATCTCTTCTACCTGGCCGCGCACAACCCCGCCCGGGAGCCGGTCGGCGCGGTGCTGACCTATGATCGGGAGGCGCTCGGGCTCGCCCGCTTCGCCGTAGAGGCGCTGCAGGGCCCGCAGCCAACCATCGAGGCCGACGCCATCCGCCTGGAGCTGGGCGCGCAGGAGACGGCCGTGGTGGCGGTGCGGGCGCAGTAGGCTGCTGCCCGGAGGGAATACCGGTCGCGTCCGGCGTGCAAAGTGCCGCACGCGGTGGCCGGCACAGGAGCCGGGCGTCCGGGCGCCTCGCCTGGACGCCGTTCGTGTCCCGCCGAGGGCGCCGCCAGATCGACGCACCCATGCGAAAGGAGCTTCACGCATGCACAGGGTCCTCGCGATCGTGGGCAATCCCCGCAGAGGCGACACATAGCATCTGACCCAGCGCATCGAGGCGGTCATGGGCGGCCTCGGCGAGGTTCAGTTCGACCACCTGTGGCTGGGCGACGCCGACCTGCGCGTATGCCGCGGCTGCTACGCCTGCCTGTTGCACGGGGAGGAACGTTGCCCGCTCGATGACGACCGCGCGGAGATCGAGCAGCCGATCCCGGACGCCGACGGCGTCATCTTCGCCTCGCCGGTCTACGCGATGGGCATGACCGCGCTGATGAAGAACCTGCTCGACCGCCTCGCGTACACCATGCACCGCCCGCGGTTCTTCGACCAGACCGCGCTGATCGTGGTCTCCGCCGGCGCAGCCGGCATCAAGGAGACGCAGAACGCCATCCCCGCTGTGCGCTACATGGGCCTCGACATGGCCGGCGGGCGCGTCGGGCTGAGGATGCTCCCGAGGCCCTGGACGCGGGCCGAGCGCCGGCGCATCCTCGTGGAGACGGAGCGCGCCGGGCGCCGCTTCTTCCACGCGCTGGAGCGGGAGCGGCGGCCCGCGCCGGGCTTCATGGACGTGGCCTACTTCCGCATCCAGCAGGCCGTCTACGATGTGAACCGCGAGCAGCAGCCCGCCGACTACGAGTACTTCGCCGACCACGGCCGGCTCAATCCCTCGCGGCGGTGGTACGTGGACGTGCCGGTCAACCCGATCTACGACCCGGGCGCGCGCGGTGGGGTGGGTCATCCGCCGACAGGCGCTCGCCCACCAGCAGGCCCTGCGCGAAGAGGGGGCTAACCGGGGCTGAAGTCGCTTCGCCTCGACCGCCTTGGAGGAGTACCCCCGCGCCACGGTCAACCTTCGCCGCGTCGTATCAGCCACCACGTGAAGGAGAGACCCATGATCATCGGCAACTGCACCTACAGCGTCCGCGACTACCTGCGCTCCGGAGAGATGGACCTGCTCGACTTCGCCGCATACAACGCGGAGATCGGCATTACCGCACTGGAGTACAACGACAACTTCTTCGAGGACTTCGGCGACGATGAGATCGCCGCCGTCCGCGCCTCCGCCGAGGACGCCGGCTGCTCGATCGTCTGCCTCACCTGCGGCGGCAACCTCGCCTCCGACGACGCAGCCGCCAACGCCGCGCAGGTCGAGCTGTTCACCGAGCGCCTGCGCAACGCCAACGCCCTCGGCGCAAACGTGGTGCGCTTCAACATCGGCTCCACCGGCGACGAGGAGCGCGACCTCACCGTCGGCGTCGAGCGCGTGATCGACGGCTTCAACCGGCTTCTCCCCACCGCCCGCGAGCTTGACGTGAAGATCACCATCGAGAACCACGGCGGCGTGAGCAAGTGGGCGAACCCGATCCTGCAGGTCATCCTCGGCACCGATCCCGACTGGGTCGGCTCCTGCCCGGACTTCGGCAACTTCAAGCCGATCGAGCGCCGCTACATCGAGCTCGCCAAGGTCATTCCCTTCGCCTATCACAGCCACGCGAAGACCCACGAGTTCGACGAGAGCGGTGAGGACGCGGAGTACTCGATGGGCCGTGTCATCGAGCTCTACCGCGCCGCGGGCGTGGACGGCGTGCTCTCCATCGAGTTCGAGGGCTCTATCGACCAGAAGGAGGGCGTGCTGAAGACACGGGACCTGTTGCGCAAGTACCTCTGACGGGGCCGGAGCGCCTGCGTCGTGCCACGGCCTGCCGCGGCGGCAGGGCCGGCTATTGCATCGTCTGCCTACTCGACCGCCTCCACATCGATGTAGAGGCAGGTGAGTACAGGCGAGTCGTGGATGTAGAGCAATCGCCCGGGACCGACCTCACGGATGGCGTTGTAGTTGTAGCCCGGCTCGGGAGTAATCACCCGGTGGCGGCTGCATGTCCTGCCGCCGTCGGTGCTGAAGGCGATGCAGCTCCCCGGCCTCCCGTAACTGCACGCCAGCACCCCGTTCCTCATCAGCACCACGTACGGATCCACGCTGCCGAACTCCAGCGGTGTCGGCTCGCTCCAGGTCTCGCCGGCGTCCTCCGACCACACCTGGCGATCGGGCGCACGGTTCCCTGCCGCAGCACGGCCGTCACCCGCGTATCGGTGAGGAACTCCACGCCGGGCTCGCCCTTGTCTCCGATGCTGGAGACGTAATGCCACGTGCGCCCTCGGGGCCGGTGTAGGTCCAGGTGTCCGTCTGGGGGAGCTCCTCACCGTCGTACTCGAGCTTCCAGGCGACGTCGTCCCCGGAGGCGGCGGTGAGTCCGAACGCGATCATCAGGACACAGAGCACCGGCATCTCGATCGACGGCCCGGCCATGACGCTATCCCTCAGCTTTCCGTGTCCCTCTCATCCCGTGGCCGGGCGTGCAACACCTGGCTTCGCCAGCGCGCCGCGGATACACCCGCATTTGCCGTGAAGCCCTGCCAGACCTTCCGCGAGGCAGGCAGAGATCCCCCCGCACGCATCCCTGCGCGCAGCCGAGAAGGGATTCCCCCGGTCTCCGGCGCAACACCGGCCGGAGGCGATTGCATTGAAGGTGGCCATCATCGGCTGTGGCAAGGTCTCGCGCGGGCACATGAGGGCGTGGCTCGACCGCGATGACGCGCAGGTCGCCATGCTCGTGGACGTCGCCGAGGACCTTGCGCTTCAGGCCCGCGACGAGCATGACCTGCCCGCCGACATCCCGATCTCCACGCGCTACGAGGACGCGCTGGCGAGCGATCGGATCGATATCGTTGACATCTGCACCCCCAGCCATCTGCACACCGAGCAGATCATCGCCGCGCTGGCCGCTGGCAAGCACACGGTCGTCGAGAAGCCCACCGGCTACACCCTGGAGGAGTGCCGGCGGCTGCGCTGGGCGCGGATGCAGTATCCGGAGCCGAAGGTCGCCGTCGCCTACTCGCTGCGCTACTACCCGGTCAACGTCGAGGCGAAGCGGCTGCTGGTCGAGGGCGCCATCGGCGAGATCATCGCCGGCCAGTTCACCTGGAACCACCCGCACGACTTCCAGGACCACGAGCCGCGCTACCCCGACCGGTCCGCCCCCGGCTACGGGCTGCTCGCCGACCTCGGCGGGAAATACATCCCCTCCTCCGAGGCCGCCGGCCCAACGCACCCCTTCGACCTGGCGCGCCACATGATGGGCGGCCAGGCCGAGGAGGTCTTCGCCTACCGGCGGCGCTACGGCATCACGGCGGTGGCGACCTTCGAGGGCGGCGCGGCCTGCACGATCGTCGGCGGCTCGGCGCCCAGCCAGGGCCTGCGCAACCCCACCGTCGTCCTGGTGCAGGGCACGCGCGGGACGATCCACACCACCATGAACCAGGCGGGCGAGTATACCGGCGTCATCGCCGATGCCGGCGGCGAGCGCCCGATCGAGGCAGGCTCGGACACCGGGCACGGCGACATCACGCGCACGGACAACATCCTCGCGGCCATCCGCGAGGACGAGCCCCTGATCGCGTCGCTGGAGGACTCGATTACCACCTCCGAGTTCCTGCACGCGATCTGGGACTCCTACGAGCACGGCATACGGATCCCGATCCATACCGCACACAAGACCGGGTAACGGCAGCAACGGAAGCAACGACAGCAACGGCGGCAAGGAAAGCGACGGCGAACGGCGGACGGCGCGGGAGGCGTGACCAGATGGGCGACGACAGCCGCTGGATTCACCCGCAGTGCGAGCTGCTCCCATCACACATGTCCGGACCCTTCGTGGAGCTCGAGGACGGCACGCTGCTGACCGTCGAGGGCAACATGACCATGGTCTCGGTCGATGACGGCGCGACCTGGACCGCCCGCAACATCCTCTACGATGGCGAGGGCCCGGGCGTGCCTGACGGCGGGGAGAGCCCGGTGAACCGCAGCCCGCTCATCCGCACGCGTGAGGGCGCACTCATCATGGTGTACACGGACATGGCAAACCGCCACTGGGAGTGGGACGAGGAGGCGCAGGAGCCCACGCCCGAGTCGCACTGCGAGGTCTGGGCCATCCGCAGCCTCGACGACGGCTGGACCTGGACGGACCGGCAGATGATCGGCGACGGCCAGATCTGCGTCACCGGCATCATCCAGCGCCGCTCGGGCGAGGTCACGGTGCCCTGCCAGCCCTTCATCCGCAATCCCAGCCGCTGGGCGACCTACGCGGCGGTCACCGCCGACGGGGGGCGGAGCTGGAGGCGCGGGAACATCATCGACCTGGGCGGCCACGGGCACCACGACGGTGCCATCGAGGCCGCGATCGCCGAGCTGACCGACGGCCGGGTGCTGATGCTGCTGCGCACGAACCTCGACCAGTTCTGGGCCGCGTACTCCGACGACGGCCGCTACTTCCGCGAGCTGGGCCCCAGCGGCATCGACGCCTCGGCCGCGCCCGGATTCCTGCTCCGGCTCGCCAGCGGCCGGCTGGCGCTGGTGTGGAACCGCTACGCCTACGAGGACGGCACGGTTCCGAAGATGTGGGGTGGCGACAACCACTGGTCGGAGCGCCCGGCCTCGAGCCAGCGCCAGGAGCTGTCTATCGCCTTCAGCGAGGACGAGGCGCGGAACTGGACGGAGCCGGAGGTGATCGCGCGCTGCCCGGACTCCGCGGTGGCTTACCCGAACGTGTGGGAGCGCCGCCCCGGCGAGCTGTGGGTGACCTCGGGCTGGGCCCCGCGCCCGGCCCTGTGCTTCAGGCTGCACGAGAGCGACTTCGTAGGCCGGTAGCCGCGCCGAGCGCCTTGGCGTCATTGTCGCGGAAGGGGCGGCGGCAGCGGCGCGCGAACCACCCCGGGGAGGTCGGCCCAACACGGTCGTTCGCCGTGCGTTCGGCATGACCACGAACACGCACACGTGGCCAGGAGGCCCAGATGACAAACCCCGGAGCGCTCGCGTTGCTCGCTGCCACCGCGCTCGCCACCTCCGCGGCGGCCGACGACTGGCCGCACTGGCGCGGCCCGCATCGCGATGGCTCGACTGCCGAGACCTCGCGGTGGGACGAGGGTGCGTGGCCGCCCGCAGATCCGGCGTGGACCGCTCAGGTTGGCGCGGGCGCCAGCTCGCCCATCATCGCCGACGGCCGCGTGTACGTGCTCGGCTGGACGGACGGGCTGGAGGTGGTGTCCTGCCTGGATGCGGGCACGGGCCAGGTGCGGTGGCGGCGCAGCTATGAGGCGCCGGACTACGGCCGCCATCATCGCGGCGACGAAGGGCAGTACCGCGGTCCCTCCGCCACGCCCGAACTCGACGCCGAGACGGGCCTCCTGTACACTCTGGGAATCGACGGCGACCTGCGCTGCTGGGATGCGGCCCACGGGGGGAATCCGGTGTGGAGCCTGAACCTCTACGATGAGTTCGGCGTCGGCCAGCGCCCTGACATCGGGGGTGGCCTCCGCGACTACGGCTACACCACCGCCCCGCTGGTGCATGGCGAGTGGCTGCTCGTCGAGGCCGGCGCGGACGCTGGAAGCCTGATCGCCTTCGAGAAGCGCACCGGTGAGCGAGTGTGGGCCTCGGAGTGCGCCGATCCCGCTGGCCACTCGGGCGGGCTCGTGCCGATGGAGGTCGAGGGCGTGCCCTGCGTGGCGGTCATGACGATGTACCGGCTCCTGGTGGCGAGGCTCGACGCCGGCCATGAGGGCGAGACGGCGGCCAGCTATCCGTGGAAGAGCAACTGCGGCACGGCCATCCCGACACCCGCGGCCCGCGGTGACAGCATCGTCGTGACCAGCGCCTACAACCAGAAGCGCACGGCACGCATCCGCGTGGGGCTCGGGCAGGCCGACCTGGTCTGGGAGTCGGATCAGTACTCCACCGTCGCCAGCCCGGTCATCCACGACGGCCACATCTACCTGGCGTGGCAGAAGCTGCGCTGCCTGGACTGGGAGACCGGAGAGCTGCGCTGGGCCGGCGGCGTCTTCGGCGACGACGCCTCCATCGCGCTCACGGCTGATGACCGGCTGATCGTCTTCGGCAGGCGCCGGCTGGCGCTGTGCGAGAGCGCGGCGCGTTCGCCCGCCGAGTATGTGGAGCTGTCGCTCACCGACGGCGTGGGCTCAGACCGATGCTGGCCGCACGTGGCCCTTGCCGACGGCCGCGTCTACTGCCGCGACCGCGAGGGTGCCCTGATGTGCTTCGACCTGACGGACTGACGGGGAATAGGAGAGACCCCCATGCATGCGCTTCCGTTGACCGTGACGATGGCAGTGCTCTGCGCGGGACCGGCCATGGCCGTCGAGATCGAGCTGGTGAGCAATGGCGGCTTCGAGGCCGCCGATTCGCCCAGGGCCTGGCACGCCAAGGTCTGGCGTATCAGCGGTGAGAGCGCCATCGACACTGAGGCAGTGCATTCGGGTGAGCGCTCGCTGCGGCTAACCGGCGACGCGGAGGGCTCGACGATGGTGGCGGAGCAGAGCATCGGCCTGCTGACCGCCCGCCGGCCCCTGCTCCTGACCGGATGGTGGCGCAGCGACGTCACCGAGGGCGTCGGCGCGCGGGTGATCCTGCGCTGGACCGATGACTCCGGCGCGAAGCTCCGCGACGAGCCGGCGCTCACCGCCGACGACCCCTTCGACTGGCGGCCCTTCGAGATGGTCGCCACGCCGCCCGAGCAGGCCGCCGGCGCCATCGTCTTCCTGGAGATCTGGGAGAGCCTCGGCAACGTCTGGTTCGACGAAGTCTCCGCCACCCAGCAGATCGAGCCACCGGCGCCGGAGGGCTTTGAGGTCGGCCGCACGCCGGACCTGATCACCGTCGGCGTGTTCGACGCCGACGCCGCCGGCGGCCGGGGGTTCGGGGCACAGGGAGTCTACGACGCGTTAGCGGGCGCGGACGGGATGCGCTGCGAGCTCATCGCCGATGCCTCGCTGGCGACGCTCGCGCGCTACGACTGCGTGGTCCTGCCGAACGTCCATCGCTGGGGCGGGGCCTCGATGCCGCCCCTGCTCCGGGACCGGCCCGAACTCGCCTGGGCGGGCGACCCGCGAGCGTGCCTGCAGGCCTACGCGCGCATGGGCGGCGGCGTGGTGCTGACCCATCAGTCGAACGGGACTTCGCCGGCGCTTGGCCCCCCGCTGTTCCCGCAGGTCGTGTCGGTCCCCGACAAGGCCCTGGACACCGTCCCCGCCGAGATCGCCGACCACCCGATCACCGCGGGCATCGAGGCGATCGAGCCGACCTTCACGGACGCGCGCATCGTTGCGCCCGGCCCGTCCTCCGAGGTGCTACTGCGGAACGCGTCCGGCGAGCCGCTGGCGGTCGCCGGCCGGGTGGGCGCCGGCCGCGTGGTCGGCATCGGCCTGTGCCCGGGAATCGGCCCCGAGGAGCAGCCGGTGGCGGTCTCGGACGGTGAGGCGCTTCTGCTCGAGGCCGCCGTGCGCTGGGCGGCGGCGGATGACCTGCTTGAGTGCGCCCTGGTCGTCGCGCCTGATGTGATCGAGCTGAGGACGCCCGAGGACCAGATCGAGCTGGCCCTGGCCGCGCTGGCGGCATCGGCCGACGCGCCCGCGACGACCGGCGTGCGCGTGGAGCTGCTCGACGAGCAGTTCCAGCCCGTCGCGACGGTCGATCCGGTGCGCGTCGAAGTGCCCACGGGTGGGGCGGCGCGCACGCTCGTGCGGGGGGAGCAGCTTGACGATGGTACCTACTACCTGGCGGTGCGCGCGCCGGGATCGGAGCATGCAGAGGTGATCGGGACCGTGCAGAACCACGCGGGCTTCGCCCGTTTCGCCGACACGCTGCCGAAGGCGAGCTTCGAATGGAGCTGCATGAACGTGCACGGCGGCGTGGCGGCGCTGGATACCGAGGAGAAGATCGCCGAGATGGCGAGGCTGGCCGCGGAGATGAACTTCGACGCCGTGCTCTACGCCGCCAAGCCGCCGAGTGCGTACCTCTACTACGACACGCAGATCGGCGAGAAGGCGCCCGGCTTCGAGGACATCGATCCGCTGGCGCTGGCCGTCAAGCACTGCCACGCCCACGGCCTGCAGCTTCTGGTGCAGTTCTGCGCCTTCCGCGAGGGCTCGGCCGAGGAGCCCAGCCGGTTCATCCGCGAGCATCCCCAGTGGGCGGACTGGAACCCCGGCGATGGCCCGGACATCAGCACCCACCAGGGCGGCGTGTTCGGCTGCCCCGATCGGCCCGAGGTGCGCGCCTACGAGCTGTCGCTGATGCGTGAGATGGCCGAGAACTACGAGATCGACGGCTTCAGCTTCGACTACATCCGCTACAAGAACGACCGCTGGTGCGTCTGCCCGTTCTCCCGGCAGCACTTCACGCGCTGGTGGGAGGCGCACCCGGAGCTGTCCGAGGCCCAGGCCCGCGCGAAGCACGCGGAGGAGCAGATCGTCAGCTTCACCTGGGAGGTGCGCGAGATGCTCGACGAGGTGAGGCCGGACGCCATCCTGCACGGCTACTGCCACCCCACGTGGGCGAACAGGTTCCCGCTGCAGTACCTGTCCTTCCGCGCCTCCGCGCACTGGACGCAGCCGGGGCGCGGCGGTCCGTGGTCCCTCGAGCGCGTCTACGAGTCATCGCGGCGGAACGTGGACCTGGCCGACGATCACGTTGAGTTCATGCAAGCCGCACCGATGGCCGACACCGGGTACTTCGGGCACCACAAGCCGCCGGAGCGCTTTCGCCGCGAGCTGCGACTCATCGGCCACGCGGGCGCGCCCGCGGTCATGATCTACCTGTACTCCACCCTCAGCCGCGCTCCGGAGCTGCGCGAGGTGATCGCGGCGGAGCTGGCGGAGTGAGCCGCCTGAACGGACAGCGTGGGCGCGGACCGACACGCGCAATCAAGTGCCATTCACGTGCGTACTGTCACCAAGTCCCGTGAGTTGGGTGGAGGTGATCACGGACAGAGGCCAAACCTCCATCTGCCCGCTCCATGCCGGCGAAGGAGGAAAGGCCGATGAGTCTTCTTCGGCGCTCCGTCCTCACGGCTGGTATCCTGTCGGTTGCAGTCTTCACCCTCGTCACGTGCGGCTGCTCCGGTGGCCACGGTGGCGACTTTCTTGTCCCGCCTGGTGGCCTTGGCGTGGTGGTAGTCGCGATATGGTCCGGGGGTGTGCACGCAGCTTTGCGCCGCCTCAATGAAAGCATAGCGCAGCCAATGGTTGCAGTCGCGCCGCAGCGATCCGCGGTGCGTCGGCAGCTCGACGGCCTCCAGCCACTGACGGCCGGCTTTGCTGAACTTGTCTGTGACCGGGCACTTGCAGCCGTGCCTGCGCAGCAGCGCGCCGATCTGGCTTTTGAGGCGGGTCCCCATGCGCGGCATGTCGGCAAGCAGATAGGCATCGCCGCCAGGATGATGCAGAAGGAAGTGTCGCGGTGCACGTCCAATCCTACATACATGGGTTGCGCCTCCTTGGCGAAGCTTGGTGGCACCTGAGCTAACGTTCGCCATGCGACCGCGCAACCCATTTTCATCTCATCAACGGCGCCTATGCGTGGAGCGCCGACGGCGGTACGCGACTGCCGCCCGACTATGAGGGCACCGACCACAGTATGCAGGACACCGCTCACTCGGTGAGGGTGGTACGTTTCGCCGTCGTCGCGCACCGGGCCGGCCTGGCCGTCAGCGCGGAGGACATCCCGCACCTCCTGGCCACCTTCAACCTGAACCTGTGGCGCGGCGAGGACAGGACCTTCGCGTACTTCGTCAACGGGGCGGAGCCGGAGCGAGCGGAGTTCTCCCTGGTCAGCCAGTGGGTGCGGCCGGGCGCCTTCGACGAGGCAACCCATCTGCGCTTCGTCAACTGGACCGGTGGCCCCCGCCCGCCGGACAAGTAGCATGAGGACCGCATCCACTACTACAGGGTGCTGGCGCTGAACCTCAAGCTCCGCCGCGACGGCTGCCACCTTGAGCCCTTCCGCGAGGCCGTCACGACCACGCCGCCCGGGAACGGATGAGCCCTGCCGGCTCTGACGCTGCCGCGCCTGCGAGGGCGCGTCGTGACGTGTTCCCACGGCCGCCCTCCCGATGCGATCGGCACCCTCCACGCCCGCCGAGCCCGGGAATGCGCAGGAGCGAGCGTGCGGTTGACCACGATGCGCCGCCGGGGTATCATCCGCGCCGGCGGACGGTCAAGCCGGCGATCTGCGCACGAGCAGGAGGTCTGCGCATGCACACACCCATCCGCATCGGCGTCATCGGCATCGGGGGGCGGGGTCGAATCGCGCGCCACTGGAGGCGCGAGGACGGCCTCTCCACCGTGGTCGGCGGCGCCGACATCACCGATCGCTACGTGGACGAGTTCCGCGAGTACCACGGCGACGATGTCTTCCTGACCCGCGACTACCGCGAGCTGGTGGCGCGCGACGACATCGACGCCATCGCGGTGACCTCACCCGACTTCAC
>JALGUJ010000189.1 GCA_029820945.1 Candidatus Zipacnadia bacterium
AGCGGCGACGCGGCGCCCTTCGCGCTGCAGGTGGAGGGCGACTGGGCCCCCCTGATGCTGTGGTCGAGCTTCCGGCGCGCCGACGCTGCGGGCGAGGAGACCACGCTGATCCCGCGCTGGCGGGCGAACGACGCGGTGGTGCCCTTCAGCTTCGAGGACCTGCATGAGACGCTGGCGCCGGACGCCGCCACGGACGCCGAGCGGGCCTTCGAGATATTCCGCTACGCGCTCAAGACCACCAACTACTACGACGCGCACTACTGCGAGAGCGTGGGGAAGATCCACCGCACGCGCGTCTCCTACACGCTCATCCGCGCGCTCAACATCTACCCGTTCGACCAGTGCGGTCCGCTCAACCACACGCTGCGCTACCTGTTCATGGCGGGAGGCATCTCCAGCAACAACGCGCCCGGCACCCACCACCAGTTCGAGCAGGCCTTCTACGACGGCAGCCTGCGTCTGTTCGACCTGTCGCCGCGCCAGTACTGGCTGGACCGCGACAACGAGACGGTCATCAGCTTGCGGCGCCTGGGCGAGGACCCCTGGTTGAAGGTCCGACAGGAGGGCGACGTCAACGCCTGGATCCCCGGGCGCGTGAGCTCGGCGACCTTCGGCAGCGTGCACAAGCACCACCGCATCGACGTGCCGCTGCGGCCCGGCGAGAGCATCTGCTTCGGCTGGCACAACGAGGGCCGCTGGATGGAGCTGGGAGACGAGCGCGAGCCGATCCACCCGGCGAAGGTGCCGCCCTACTACGGGAACGGCGTGCTGATCTGGCGGCCCACCGAGGTGGGCGACGCGGCAACGCTCGACAACATCGCTCTCGACGGTGACGCCCTTCGCGCGGTGGACGCGGGCGCCTCGGCGTCGCTGACCTACCGCGTGCTGCTGCCCTATGTCATCGCGGCGGCTCGTCTGACCGGGCGCAGCGCGGGCGAGGCCGCGGTCTCGCTGTCGTGGGACGACGGCGAGACCTGGGCCGAGCTGTGGCGCGGGGAAGGCGCGATCGACCTTGACCTCACAGCCGAGGTCATGGCGCGCTACAACTGCTGGCTGCGCATCGAGCTGCCGGCCGGCGCGGAGGCGTCGGTCAGCGACCTGCAGGTGCGGACCACCTTCATCGTCGCGCCACTGTCGCTGCCGGGCACGCCGGCGCTCGGCGATAACGACATGAGCTTCGTGGCCGGGCCGGTAACAGAGCCGGTGGAGGCGACGCTGGCCTGGCTGGAGCGCCACCGCAGCGACCTGGGCGTGTCGCTCAATGCGCTGAGCTTCTACCTGATGGATGACGAGAACCACCGGAACCTCTACGTCGCGCGGCCGGGCGAGGAGCTGCCGGTCGAGGTCACCCTGGAGGGCCGCGCCTTTGACGGCGAGGTGGCGCTCGAGGGCCTGCCCGAGGGGTGGCTGGCCGGCCCCGCTTCGCGGCGAGCGCAGACCGACGGCGAGCCCGTGACCGTCGCCTTCTCGCTGCGCCCCGACGGTGAGTCCGGCGACATCGTCCCGTTTGAGGTGGTGGTGCGCGAGGGCGAACGCGAGCGGCGCATCCCGGCGCAGGTCATGCCGGCCGACGCGGCGCTGGTGGCGGAGGCCGAGGCAGCCCAGCTTGAGGGAGATGCGGAGATCGCGGACGTGCCCGAGCAGAGCGGTGGGCGCCAGGTGGACCTGAGCGGGGACGCGACGCTGCGCTTCGCCGCCGATGCGCCCGCGGACGGCACCTACGCGCTGTGGGTGCGCATGCGCATCGCGGACGGCGCCAGCACGCGGCTCATGCTGGTCGTCGATGGCGAGGAGCGCGAGGTGCGCGCCACGGCCATGATCGGCTTCAGCGACTGGGAGAGTCCGCGCTACGCCAGCACCAAGCTGTTCGCCCACTACGGCGAGCAGCGGGATCACTGGGCGTGGTACCGTGTGCCCGACGTCGAGCTGACGGCGGGCGAGCACGCCGTCGCGCTCGGGGCGCAGGCGGGCCAGAGCTTCGACGCCGGGCTGGTGCTGCCGCAGACGCCGGCGGTGGATCGCGCGGCGATGAACCTGCTGATGACCTGGAACTTCGCGTCCTGGCTGCTGCCGATGTAACGCGCGGGAGTAACCTCGGCGCGCCGCGAGACCGTGATCCGCCGAAGCCCAGCCCGACATGCATCTGACGAATAGCCCGGGCCAGGATGTAGACCCGATTCCGGGAGGAAGAGCCTGGTCGGCACGGGAAACACGAGTGGAGAGATTGCAGAGATCGGTCGGCCGCGCGGGCCAATCTTCGGAAGGGGCGATGGTGATGGTTCGTATCGGACTGGTCGGGCTGGGGTTCATGGGGCAGCAGCACTTCACGATCTACGACGACCTGGAGGACGCCGAGGTGGTGGCGGTGTGCGACAAGATCCCCGAGCGCGTCGCGGAGACCGCGCCGAGCATCGGCGGCAACATCGGCGACGCTACGGAGCTGGACCTGAGCGCCCAGGCGCGCTACGTGTGCTTCGACGAGATGCTCGACGCCGAGGAACTGGACTGCGTGGACATCTGCACGCCCACGCACCTGCACGCGGAGATGACGGTCGCGGCGCTCGAGGCCGGCAACCATGCTATCTGCGAGAAGCCCATGGCTCGCACGCTTGCGGAGTGTGACCGGATGATCGCGGCCGCCGAGGGCGCGGGCGGGCTGCTCTTCATCGCCCAGTGCATCCGCTTCTGGCCGGAGTACGAGGTGCTCGCGAGCATGATCGAGGGCGGTGAGCTGGGCGAGGTGAAGTGGGCGCGCTTCGTGCGCCAGTCGCCGCCGCCGGGGTGGGCCTCCGAGGGCTGGCTGATGGACCCGGCGCTGTCGGGCGGCGCGCTGCTGGACCTGCACATCCACGACGTGGACCTGATCCTGTCGGTCTTCGGCACGCCCGGGGCCGTGATGTCGCGCGCCATGAACATGGGAGGTCGCTCACGACCTCACAGTGAAGGCACGGCCGTGGACCACGTGGAGACCGGCTACCTGTACGATGACCTGGTGTGCACCGCGCAGGGCGGCTGGGCCATGCCGGACAGCTTCGCGTTCGAGATGGGGTTCCAGGTGCTGGGCACGGAGGGCCTGCTGGAGTTCAGCCTCGCCAAGGACCCGATGCTGCAGTTCTACCCCTTCGACGGCGAGCCCCGCACGCCCGAGTACGAGCCGGGCACGGGCTATGAGAATGAGCTGGCCTACTTCGTCTCGTGCATCGAGCAGGGCCAGGCGCCTGAGCGCGTTACGCCGCATTCGGCCCGCGAGTCCGTGCGCATCGTGATGGCGGAGGCCGACTCGATCGCCAGTGGCGAGATGGTGGTCATCGGTTGACGGCAGCGGCGCTACGCGCCGCGTCCAGGCGGAGGGCGCTTGGACTCCAACGGCAATGGCTATGGTGGCTGCCGTTGCTCGCCAGGTGGCGGCAGGATTCCCCCCCCGCTTGCGAACCCCCGCTGCGGTGAGGTGAGGTCATGTCGGCGTCACGCACCGTGACCATCCTCCTGGTCGCGAGCGTCGGCAACCACTCACGTTGATCGTCTTCCTGTGGCACACAACACACTGTACCGCGCCCCGGCACAGTGTCAGCAAGCTCGCGCAGCCCGCACCGCGCCAGATGAGCCGCAACCCTCTCATTGTGACTGGACCGAAGAACGGGGGGAGGTCAACGGCATCTCGCCACGAACAGCGGGGGCTGAGAGGATCCGCAAGCTGAATGCTCCCCAAGAGCGTGTTGTCGTGTGAAGCACGAATATCGGAGAAGGAGAGTCCAGATGAGAACGAGGCTTCTGAAGTGGGTCTGGTGCGTAATTGTCGTCTCGGCGCTGCTCGTTGCCGGATGTGGGGGAGGTACTGTGGGAGACGGCGGGGGGCTCACCCCTGCTCGAGACCTCAGCGGGACCTGGACGAGCGCCATACCGGTAGTGTACTACACCCTCAATATCTACGGCGAACGAGCCATGAGAGTGACCGCGAACATCGCCATGCAGTTGCAGCAGAGCGGGAGCGGGGTCACAGGCGTCATCACCATCACCCCAATCACACAGGAGCCTGTCGGGGAGATGCCGATTCCGGACCCAGGGGGGCCCCTGACGATTGACGACGGCACCGTAAGCAGCACCAACTTCACCTTCACGATAGCCTCGTGGACCCCGAGTGGGGGTGTGCGTGCAATTGAGCGGTGGGCCTTCACCTTCACCACGGACCTGATGGGAGGAACCGTAACCAATCTCGACACGGACTCCTACTTCGGCAGGGACTCCGACACCAACGCCATCCATCTGATCCGGTCGTAGGATCAACCGGGTGCGGGAGGCGGTCTTCCGGAGAGGAGAAGCAGGAATCGAATCGCTGCCGGCTCGGCAAGCGCCTGGCAGCGGCAGCCCCGGCGATCTCGCTGTCCTACGTACAGCTCGAGCAGGGGCAGGAGGGCGAGGGCTACGTGGGATGCGGAAGCGCAGGCGGTTGGGCCAGGACGCCTCGGTGAGGAATTGTGGGTAATGGCAAGGCGGTGAGGTGAGGCCATGCCGGCGTCACGAGCCCTTGCGGCCGCAGTCGCCGCGGTGCTAATGTCCACAACCATCGCCTGCGCCCAGGCGGGTCCGGCGCGCGTGCTCGAGGGCGGCGACAGCTTCGTCGTCGTCGGCACCGACCAGTTCTCGCCTGCGCCCAGGCGGGTCCGGCGCGCGTGCTCGAGGGCGGCGACAGCTTCGTCGTCGTCGGCACCGACCAGTTCTCCCTGCGCGTGGACCGCTCAGGCGCCATTGGTCAGGTTATGGTCGGCGAGACTGAGCAGATCTGGCTGGTGAGGCTCTACACCAGCCCAATCAGCTTCGAGAGCGGCGAGGCGATTCGCGCCGTGCAGGGCGAGGGCGCGACCGGCATCGGGCCGGAGCCGGAGGGCATCGAGGCGCAGATCCGCGGCGATGCCTGCTCGATCACCATCATGCGCGAGGCCGCGC
>JALGUJ010000190.1 GCA_029820945.1 Candidatus Zipacnadia bacterium
CCCTCCACGGCCCGCGGTCCCCGAGGAGGCCGAGCCTCCCACCCCCGAGGAGCCGACCGCGCCGACCCAGCCCGCCGCGCCGGCTCCGTCCATGCCGCGGCCGGTGTCGCAGGAGCAGCCCGGCCCCGACACCCCGGCGGCCGCCGAGCCGCCGCAGCCGTCTGAGCCGGCCACCACGCCGTCGGACACGCAGCCGCGCCAGCAGCCCCCGACACCGCCTCCATCTGAGCCCACTGCGCCGCCTGCGCAGCCACCCGCTGCAGAGCCCGCCAAGGGCGGTGGCGCGATGTGGTGCCTGATCGGCTGCGCGGTCGTCCTGGTGCTCGCGGTCATCGCGGTCGTCGGCCTCTACCTGCTCGGCCGCTGGGCCGGGGGAAAGGTGGAGGAGCAGTTGCAGGAGGGCGTGGCCAACCAGATCGAGATCCGGGAGCCCGGAGAAGAGGGCGGGGAGGCCCCGTCCAACAGCGGCGTTGACATCTCGGAGCCGCGCGAGGAAGGGGCGCCTCCGGACGCAGAGGATGACGAGTTGGACCTCGATGACATCAGCAGGATGCTCGGCGAAGGTCTGGGCGAGGCCTGGGAGGACATCGCGGAACAGCTCCCCGGCGCCCAGGTGGACGGCTTCGATCCGAAGACCGCCCCCCCGGCCCTGGTCCCCGTCTTCTACGGCTTCATAATCAGCCTGGCCGAGGACAACCCGCAGGCGATGCACCAGTGGATGAGCCCTCAGTACAAGCAGGAGTGGCTGCCCGAGAACTGGCCCGTGGCGGAGGACGTCGAGCACCTGAGCTACACGATGGACTCGCACCGGACGCTGGGCGATGGCACCGAGACCTATGATATCACGGAGCACCTGCGCAAGAAGGACACCGACGAGGAGGGCACCATCACCTGGACGATCCACTTCCAGGAGATCGAGGGGCAGTGGTACGTGACAAGCTTCGGGAAGCTCTGACGCACGGCCCGGCAACGCGGGAGCCGGCGCAAGCAGTGTCAATCAGCAGCCGAGCGGAGGTCGGTTCATGTCGAGAGATGTCAGGATCGAGCTTGGGATCAACGGGGCGTTCATCACCAGGCGGTGGGAGCGCCCGGGCAACTGGATGCGGCTGACGCGCGAGCTCGGGTTCCGCAACCACGAGTTCTGCGCTGACGTGCTGGACCCGTTCTTCGCGGGCGACCGCGAGTTCCAGCTTGAGACCTGCGCGCAGGTGAAGTCCGAGGCGGAGCGCTACGGCGTGAAGGTCGTGGACATCTACACCGGGGTCGCCACGCACCGCTTCCACGGCCTGTCGCACAGCCACCCGGCGCCGCGCCAGCGCATGAAGCAGTGGATCCTCGACTGCTGCGACCTGGCGCTGGCCATGGGCACCGACCGCATCGGCGGCCACTGGGACGCGATCTCCGTTGAGGTCATGGAGGACGAGCGGGCCTACCAGAGCGCGGTCGGCCGGGTGCAAAGCATCTTCCGCGAGCTGGCGCGCGCCGCGTCGTCGAAGGGCATCGCCGCGCTCTACAACGAGCAGATGTACATCCCCAGCGAGGTCCCGTGGACACTGCAGCAATCGGAGGAGTTCCTGCTTGCCGTCAACCGCGACAGCGAGGGCTGCCCCGTCTACCTGACCATCGACGTCGGCCACCAGGCCGGGATGCACTACGGGCTGCAGGGCGACGACCTGGACTACGTCGAGTGGTGCCGGCGCTTGGGCGCGGTGGCCGAGATCGTGCACCTGCAGCAGACCACGCCCGACGCCAGCCACCACTGGGCGTTCACCGAGGAGTACAACGAGCGCGGGCACATCCAGATCCCGCCCATCCTCGAGGCCCTCGAGGAGGCGCATGCGACCTTCGAGCAGTCACCGCTGTCGGAGGTGCTGCGGCCGGTGGACCACACCTACCTGATCGCGGAGATCATCCCGGGCTCGACCAAGACCGAGGAGAAGCTGCTGGACGAGCTGAAGCGGTCCGCGCAGTACCTGCACCGGTTCGTCCCCGAGGAGGGCATGACGCTCACAGTCTGAGGACCCTGGAGATGGGTGGCATGCGCATCGAGCTGCTCGCCGTCGCGCTGGGGATGCTCCTCATGGGCGCGTCGGTGCTGCCGGCCGACGAGACGCCCCGGCGGCACGTCGAGGTCGTGGCCGCATCGGGGCACGAGTACACCATCACCATGGGCGGGACGCTCGACGGCCCGACCACGCGCGACCCCATCGGCTACCAGCCCTGGTCGCAGGGGTTCGAGCCGATGCGGGCGGTGCGGCTGGCCAACGCCGGCGACACGGTGGTCGTGAACCCGTGGATCTTCACCAACGATCGCGGCTGCTGGCGCACCGTCCGGGAGCTGGTGGACCACGTCACCGCGCCCTGCGAGAGTGAGCTAGACCGCGCGCTGGCGCTGTGGTGGTGGGAGACGAGGCACCGCTGGCACTTCACCACCGGCGACGGCCACAACCTCGACCCGGTGAAGGTCTGGAATATCTTCGGCCACACCCTGTGCGGCAATGACGCGTACGTGCTGGCCGACTGCTGGCGCACGGCGGGCCTGCGCACGCGCTTCCCGCGCCTGCAGGGGCACTCCGTCACGGAGGTCTGGGCGGACGGCGGATGGCGCCTGCTCGACGGCGACGAGAACATCGTGACGCTGCTGCGCGACAACGAGACGCCGGCGGCCGAGGCCGACATCCGCCGCGACCATGACCTCATCAAGCGCACCCATTGCTACGGTATCCTCAGGCCCGACTCGCGGCAGATCGATGAGTTCTCGGCCTCGCTCTACGCCCACGACGAGCAGCCCGATCCGGATCGAGACCTCCAATCGCATATCGAGCACGAGATGAAGTTCACGCTGCGCCCCGGTGAGGCGCTGATCTGGGCCTGGGACCACCGCGGCCGGGTCTACTGCCCGTGGGAGAAGGCCACCAGCGTCGAGCGGCTGACACCAATGATCTGCAACGGGCGCTGGGAGTTCACACCTCGCCTCACCATGGAGCGCGTGGCCGCCGACGCCGAAAGCGCAGCAGGTCTCGCGGACGCCGGCGGCGCGCTACGCGCCGGGGCCGAAGGCGGCGAGCTCGTCTACCGCATCGCGGCGCCCTACGCCATGGTCGGCGGGCGGCTGGCCGTCGGGGCGCAGGGGGAGGTGGAGGCCGGGCTGTCGTGGGACGGACGGGAGTGGCTGCCGCTCAATCTCGGCGACGGCGCGCGCGGGCGGACAGCCGATCTCGACGAGCAGTTCCCGCACGATGGCGAGATCCGCTTTGAGTACCTGCTGCGCATTCGACTCGGCCCGGGCGCGGTGCTGCGCGTGCTGGCGGTCCGCAACGATCTGCAGATGGCGCCACTGTGCATGCCGTACCTGGAGCTGGGCGAGAACCGCATCCGCTACGTGGACGAGACGGATGGGCCACGGCGCGTGACCGTCACGCACGAGTGGATCGAGACCGACGCGAACCGCCCGCCGTCGGCGCCTCCCGCGCCCATCTTCCCCGCCGACGCAGCGGAGCTGGATCGCACGAAGTTCGTCTTCGAGTGGGAGCCGGCCGCCGACCCCGACGGCGACGCGATCGAGGACTACCAGCTTATGCTGGCGCGATACGAGGACATGCGCTGGCCGCTGTCCCCGAACTTCTTCAAGCTCATCTCGCACACCGCGGACGCGGGCACGGCGAGCTACACCGTCCCCTACCGCGGGCTGCTCAACCCGGGGACGACCTACTACTGGCGGGTGCGCGCGCGCGACGAGCGCGGGGCCTGGGGCCCGTGGAGCGAGGTCTGGGAGTTCACGCCCGGCGGTCCGGGCATCCCGCTCGAGCTGCGGGCCGACGTGGACGACGCCGCGCGCACGGTCACCATCTCCTGGCGGGACAACACGCACGGCAGCCGCCCGGTGCGCTACAAGGTCTACGGCTCCGACGAGCAGGGCTTCACGATCGCCGACACCGAGTACCAGGTCTGGGTGGGGAACCAGGGGCCGGAGAGGGACTGGCAGAGCCGGCCCGGCAACCTCATGGCCGAGACCTCGAAGCGCTCGATCCAGGTGGTCGGCGCCGGGCTCGACCACGAGAACGCGAACCGGGCCTTCTACCGCGTGGTCGCAATCGACGCCAACGGGGTGGAGAGCGGGCCCTCGGACTTCCTCGCGATGCCGCGGCCCTTCGTCTTCACCGCGCCGCCTGCGGAGGTCGCGGCCGGTGCCCGGTACCGCTATCAGGCGCGGACGATTCGCTCCATCGGCGACCTGCGCTGTCGCACGCTCGAGCCGGGCAAGTCCTACAACGCCAAGTTCTGGGACGTCGAGCACCCGGCCTGGAGCCTGGTCGAGTCCCCGGGCTGGCTGACCATCGACGCCGAGAGCGGCGAGGTCAGCGGCAGCGCCCCCGCCGAGCCGGGCGAGCACGCCGTGACCGTGAAGGTCGAGACTGAGGGCGTGGGCGAGGACCTACAGCGCTTCACGCTGGCTGTGCGGTGACCGCGAAGGGCCGCGATGCGAGGCAGCATCCAGATTCGTGTGGATGCGCGCACCGAGCGGCGACGTCCCGTGCCTGCGCATCCCGCTCCTGGGCGGGAGGGACCGGGGGCTGAGGCCTGCCCCCTCCTACGGCCCTGCGCATCCCGCTCCTGGGCGGGAGGGACCGGGGGCTGAGGCCTGCCCCCTCCTACGGCCAACGGCGCGCGGACGGGGGCATCCGTGTGTCATCCACAGGAATCTGGATGCTCTCGCGATGCGAGCACGCTCACGCCAGAGAGTCCTGAGCATTCTGCAGCGGGCCGGCGATGGCCAGATCGCCTACGACGCCCTGCGCACCCCGGCGGTTCTCGACCTCATCGGCGACATGGCGCTGGCCCCGGACTGGCGCGAGTACCTCCGCGAGGGCGAGATCCGGTACGTCTCCCTCGAGCCGCCCGGCGGTGACCGACGAGTCTTCGGCGACTACCTCCCGGAGCTCCCGCCGGACGCGCAGGTCTCCTGCTGGGGCGTGGGCCGCATCGCGGTGCAGA
>JALGUJ010000015.1 GCA_029820945.1 Candidatus Zipacnadia bacterium
TTCCGGCTGATGTACGCGCCGGACTTCGAGGCCAACAACGATCCCGAAAGCGCCTACTACGTGCACGGCGGCCGGGCCTACACCTTCGACCTGAACATCACCGACCTGCTGGTGGCGGGCGAGAACGCGCTGAGGCTGGAGCACGGCCAGCGGGCGGAGGACTTCCGGCCCGCGCAGATCGTGGACCTGCGCATCGCCGTGCAGGAGCCGCCGGAAACCGAGGCCGGCCGCGTCGGGCCGCCCACCGGCCCGCTGCCCTTCATCGCGCCCGATCAGGACCACCGGGAGGACTACCAGGCCACCTGCACGCCGGCCGGCGGGATCACGGTGACGGTCGGCGGCCGGCAGTACGCCTTCGACTCCGAGTTCAGCCACGAGCGCGGCGACTGGAACGTGCTTCGCGGCGCCGGCGAGGCCGAGGGAGAGGAAGGCTGGGCACCGGAGGTAGGGATGGTCGAAGGCGGCTTCGTCGTGAACGCGACGGCGGCCGACTATACCCTCGAGCGCCGCGTGTACCCGCGCGAGGAGCACATCGCGGTCGAGGACACCATCACGAACACCTCGGGCCGCGACATCGCGCTGCTGCAGCGCCACAGCACCAGCGCCGAGGGCGTCACCGACCTGTACCTGTCGGGACTGCGCCCACCCACGAAGACCGGGAGCAGCCATGAGCCCAGCAACCCGACCGTGCTACTCGTCCATGACGACGGCCAGGTCGGCGTCATGCCCAGCGACGACGTGCTGCGCCTGCACTCCTTCGTGTATTGCCAGGATGGCCGGGCCGGGATCCGCGACTATGACGGGGCCCTGGCGGCCGGCGCGACCGAGACCTACCGGTGGGAGATCTACCCCAGCGCCGAGACGGGGTACTACCAGATGATCAACGCGATCCGCCGCGTGCAGGGCGTCAACTTCGAGATCCCCGGCGGCTTCGCGTTCATCAACCCGCGCGAGCCGTTCGTGTCCATGAGCGACGAGGAGCTGGGGGCGTGGCTGGACAGCAAGAACGCCGACTACGTCGGCCTATCCATCACCGTGCCCAAGTACAAGGGGCGGCCCACGCACGGGACTGCCTTCCTGGAGGTCGATCACACCGCCAAGAGGGAGTTCGCCGACCGCATCCGCCGCGTCAGGCCCGGGACGAAGGTGCTGATCTACTTCCACTGCTTCATCGACGTAACCGACGACGCGCCCGAGGAGTTCGCCGAGTGCCGCACCCTCGCGCCCGACGGCAGCCAGCGCGTATACAACGAGAGCCGCGACTACCTGCGCATGTACTTCCCGACCGAGGACAACGCGTACGGCGAGGCCATGCGCGAGTTCGTGCGCATCATTCTCGAAGAGATCGGCGCCGACGGGGTCTACTGGGACGAGCTGTCGCAGAGCCGCTACGCCTATCACTACGGCGAGCCGTGGGACGGCCGTAGCGCCGACGTCGATGACGAGTCGCTGACCATTGCCCGCAAGAAGACCTCGGTGTCGCTCATCAGCCAGCCCTTCCGGCTGTCGCTGGCGCAGGAGATCCTCGACCGCGCGATCATGATCGGCAACGGCGCGCCGATGACCCGGACCATGACCGGCCTGCACTTCCCGCGCTTCATCGAGACCGGCTCGGTCAGCAACCTGCTGCGCGGGCAGCTCTACACGCCCATCGGTCTCGGCGACCACCTCTCCGAGCGCTCCACGCAGGACTGCGTCAACGGGATGCGCCGCCACCTGAACTACGGTTCGCTCTACTACTTCTACCACGACCAGGTCGTGGTGGACCACCCGTCGATCACCGAGCAGATGTTCCCCTGCACACCTATCGAGCTGCACGAGGGCTACATCATCGCCGAGGAGCGCATCCTGACCAACACCTCCGGCAACTTCGGCTGGGGCGATGACAGCGAGTTCGACGTGCACGTCTACGGCCCGGACGGGTTGGAAGTGGACGACTTTGAGGCGCCCATCGTCGAGCGTGACGGCGCGCGCTACGTCGAGCTGCGCCTGCCACGCGAGTACATGGCGGCGATCGTGCGGCGCTGACAGGTGCCGTTCGGCAGCCGTTGGGAGAGGTGTATCTTCAGATGCGTCCCCCGGTTGTCGTTGGCAGTGGCTCCTGGTGCTATCGTCGCTGGGGTCGCCACGCAGGTCCCACGGCGCCCGGAGCGAAGCATGGCGTACAGCTCCACAGACATGGCACCCGGAGAGTGATGGGCTATGCCCGCCGACCGCCCCAACATCATCATCATCTACACCGACGACCTCGGCTACGGCGACCTGTCGTGCATGGGCGAGACGCACGTGCGCACGCCGCACCTGGACACCCTCGCCGAGTCCGGGATCCGCTTCACCGACTGGTACTCCAACTGCGCGGTGTGCTCGGGCTCGCGCGCGTCGTTGATGACCGGCCAGTACCCTGACCACGCCGGCGTGAACGGCGTGTTGCCCGGGAACCGCGAGTCCGAGGGCCTGCCCGACGGCAAGCCAACGATCGCCTCGGCGCTGCGCGAGGAGGGCTACCGCACCGCGCTGTTCGGCAAGTGGCACCTCGGCGTGACGCCGCGCTCGCAGCCACACAACTTCGGCTTCGACGAGTGGTTCGGCTTCCTCGCCGGCTGCATCGACTACTACTCGCACCTGTTCTACTACATGCAGAGCCGCGGCGTGGACCCGCTGCACGACCTCTGGGAGAACGGCGAGGAGGTCTGGCGCAACGGCGAGTACATGACGGATATGATCACGGAGCGCTCCGTGGACTACATCCGCGAGTGCGCCCGCGACGGCGACCCGTTCTTCCTCTACACCTCCTACAACGCCCCACACTACCCCATGCACGCGCCGGAGGAGTACGTCTCCCGCTTCGATCACCTGCCCTGGGACAAGCAGATCATGGCGGCGATGATTGCGGGGATCGACGACGGCGTGGGCGAGATCGTCGCCGCGCTGGAGGAGGCAGGGATCGGCGAGGAGACCTTCATCTTCTTCTCCTCCGACAACGGCCCGTCGCGGGAGACGCGCAACTGGATGGATGGCACGAGGGACCCCTACTACGGCGGCACCACGGGCGGCCTCAAGGGCCACAAAGGCACGCTCTGGGACGGCGGCATCCGCATGCCCGCCATCATGAGCTGGCCCGGAACCATCGAGGGGGGCCGGGTGTCCGACGAGATGGGGATCATGATGGACGTGTTCCCGACCGTGCTGGAGGCGGCCGGCGGCGACCCGTCGCGCTACGACCTCGACGGCGTCTCACTTCTGGACATGGTCGCCGATAGTGGCGATAATCCGCACGACTGGATCGCGTGGCGCCTGGGCGGCCAGCGCGCCATCCGCCGCGGCGACTGGAAGCTGGTGCTGGGCGGGACCTTCCGGGACTCCGACGAGACGCCGCCGGAGGTCTGGCTGTCGAAGATCACGGATGACTTCAGCGAGACCACCAATCTCGCTGACGAGAACCCGGATGAGGTCTGGTACCTGCGCGAGATCCTCGACCCGTGGGCGGAGGAGCAGGACCGCCTAATCCGCGAGCAGCGGGCGGAGTTCGACGCGAGGGGGGGATAGCGGCGGCCTTTGTGTGCGACGGGCGTCTCGCCCGTCGGCCGTTAGTCGTGACCGTAAGTCTTCCCGAGCCACGGACATTATTGCCGGTCGGCCGTGGAGCGTGCTGGAAGACGAGAAACGACGCACGGGCGGGGACGCCCGTGCCACGGACAGGACGATCCGTCTCGACCGAATGCAGGGAGACCTACCCATGGCAACAACCGTCGATCGAAGGACCGACGCCCTCCCGCATCCCGTCGGCCCACCGGGCCTGTCGGCGTGGTCGCGGGCGCTGCGCGAGGACGTGCTCGCGGACGGGAACTCGTTCGACGAGCGCTGCGTGATCATGGCCGAGAGCTTCCGTGAGACCGAGGGCGAGCCGCACCGGCAGGTTCGCGTGGCGAGGGCCGTCGCGCACCTGTTCGCGGAGATGCCCGTGCGCATCCGCGAGGGCGAGCGGCTGGTGGGCTGGCACCCGAACACGCACCCGGACGAGGCCCTCGCCGCGGAGATCGCCGAGGCGCGCGAGTACCTCGGCCGCCAGTACTGGCGCGGCTTCGTCTCCGAGGGGCACATGGCGCCCGACTACCCGACCGTTTGCGGGCAGGGCCTCGACGGCATCCTCCGGCGCCTCGACGATGCGTCGGAGGCACTGACGCCCGGCGACCCCGAGACGCCGGCGAAGCAGCGCTTCTACCAGGCCGCGCGCATCGCGCTGCAGGGCTTCCAGCACCTCATCGAACGCTACGCCGATCTCGCGGCGCAGATGTCCCGGCAGGCCGACGACCCGGCCTGGGCGGCGGACCTGCGCGAGATCGAGCGCGTCTGCCGGCACATCGCGCACGAGCCGCCGCGCAGCTTTCGCGAGGCGATCCAGCTCGGCTGGTTCATGTTCCTGGGGGTCGCGCTGGAGAACGCCCAGCACCACCACTGCTTCGGCCCCGGGCGGCTCGACCAGTGGCTGTGGCGCTTCTGGGAGGCCGAGCGCGACGCCGGCACGCTCGACGAGAACCTCGCGGAGGACCTACTGGCTCAGCTTCTGATCAAGTGCAACGAGTTCCAGGGCCCGTCAATGAGCGCGGTTATCCTGGTCATCGGCGGCCGCAGGCCCGACGGCTCAGACGCGACCAACGAGCTTTCGTTCCGCATTCTGGACCTGGCGGACCGGGTGCAGATGTACTTCCCGGGCATCGATATCTCGTGGCACGCCGACATCGACGACGACTTCATGCGCCGCGCGGCGGCGCTGCTGCGCAACGGCAAGGGCCAGCCCTCGTTCTTCAACTCCGACGTGATCGTGGCGGGCCTGGTGCGTCACGGCGTGCCCTTCGAGCACGCGGTCGATCATCTGCCCAGCACCTGCACCGAGACCTCCATCATGGGCCGCTCCAACCCGCACGTTGCCTGGCCTTACGTGAACGTGGCGATGTGCCTGGAGTACGCGCTCTTCGGGGGCGTGCACCCGGAGAAGGGCCATGCGGAGGACTTCGCGACGGACGTCGGCCTGCGCCTGCACGACCCGCCCGAGGGCTGGCGGCGAGCCTGCGGGCGGATGGTCGATGGTGAGCCGCAGACGTATGCCGAGCTGCACCAGGCCTTCATGGCGGTGCTGCGCCACGCCGTGGACGGCGCGATCATCCAGTGCAACCGCGACCTCTACCTGCAGTCGATCCACCGGCCCTTCCCGCTGCTGTCCTGCCTGATCGAGGGCTGCATCGAGAGCGGTCGCAACATGTCGGACGGCGGGGCGCTCTACAACTTCATCCAGCCGGAGGCGGTCGGGGTCTCGAACGCCGTGGACGGCCTCGCCGCCGTCCAGACGCTGGTCGAGGAGCAGGGACGCTACACGCTGGACGACTTCCGCTCGGCGATACGCAACGACTTCGAGGGCCGTGAGGACCTGCGCCGCGCGATCGAGCGCGACTGCCCCAAGCACGGCAATGATGAGCCGATGTGCAACCGGCTCTTCGGCGAGGTCGCGGGACGCTGGTGCGATTTCATCGAGGGGCACACGAACTACCTCGGCGGGCCCTTCTTCCCGGGCTTCCTGGGCTGGACGGTCTGGATCAGCTACGGGGAGAAGACGCCGGCGACGCCGGACGGGCGCCCGGCGGGCGAGCCGCTGGCGAACTCGATCATGAACTGCACGGGCGTGACGACGCGCGGCTTCCCGTCGCTGGTGCGCTCGATCACCGATGAGTTCGACCACTCCCGCGGGCTGGGCGGGACGACCTGCAACGTGCGCTTCCAGGCGAACGTGCTGGACACCGACGACGGCGTGGATGCGCTCAAGGGCATCACGGAGGCCGCGCTGGAGATGGGGGCCTACCAGCTCCAGTACAATCTCGCCTCGACCGCGGCCATGCGGGCGGCCCAGGAGTGTCCGGACGAGAACCGCGATCTGCTCGTGCGCATCGGCGGGTACCTGGTGCCCTTCGTGCTGCTCTCGCCCAAGGCGCAGGAGGAGGTCATTGCGCGCGAGGAGCTGGGCTGGTGAAGGGCTTCCGCGAGGTAGAGGGCACCATCTTCGACATCGACGAGACGGCGATCCACGACGGTCCGGGCGTGCGCATGACCGTCTATCTCAAGGGCTGCCCGCTGAGCTGCGCCTGGTGCCACAGCCCCGAGTCGCAGTCGCCGGAGCCCGAGGTCGTGTGGTATCAGACGCGGTGCATCAAGTGCGGTGCCTGCGTCAACGCCTGCCCGGAGGGCCTCCGGATGCTGGGGATCATCGCGCCCGAGGAGCGGGCGCGCTGCACGATGTGCGGCGCGTGCATCGAGGCCTGCCCGGCGCGGGCGCGGGAGATCTGCGGGCGCACGGTCACGGCCGGGAAGGTCGCCGCTCAGGCGGAGCGCCTGCGTCCCTTCTTCGCGCATACCGGCGGCGGCGTGACCCTCACCGGCGGGGAGCCTACGGCGCAGCCCGACTTCGCCCACGCCATCGCGCATCTCTGCCGCCGCGCCGGCGTCCATGTGGCGCTGGAGACCTGCGGCTACGCGCCATGGCAGACCATCGAGCGCCTCGCCGAGGCCGTGGACCTGTGGCTGTATGACATGAAGCTGCCGGATTCCGCCGCCCACGAGCAGTACACCGGCGCCCCGAACGAGCGCATTATCGAGAATCTGCGGGCGCTGATCGACTCCGGCGCGGACGTGATCGTCCGCGTCCCCCTTATTCCGGGAATCAACGACGACGATGAGACGATCCGCGCGATCGCCCGACTCGTCACAGAACTGGGTGCGGATCGCATCGACCTGCTGCCCTTCAATCCGGCCACCGGGGGGAAGTACTCCTGGCTGGGCCTGCCGGACCCGATGCCGGACGCGACCCGCCAGTCCGCGGAGCGGATCGCGGAGTTGCAGGCGATCTGCGCGGAGTGCGGGCTGGCGGTGGAGTGAATGTCGTTCATGAGGGCCGCCGGAGGACGGCGACGGAGGAGCCGGCCCGAGGTCGGCGGGGGTGGGGCTGGTCCGGCGGCTCATTCGGCCGCTCGAACGACAACGGCGGGCGAGCAAGGAAGCTCGCCCCTCCTGAACGACAACGACAGCGACTGAGAGCACGGGCTCTATGCGTGCGCCCGTGGACGATGTTCCTGGTGTCGGGAGGGACCCACCATGCCCCGCACACTTGCCATCGCCATCATCGGTCTGACCGTCGCGTCGGCGGCGTTCGCCGCTGAGCCGCGCGTACTGCTCATGGGCGGTGGGCACACGGCCTCCGCGCTCGAGGCGCTCGAGATTCCCTTTGAGCAGGCCACATGGCGCGACTACAAGGCGGGCCGCGTGAACGTGTTCGACTACACGGTCATCATCAGCGCGATGGACGCCGACCGCTCGCCCATTGGCGACTCGCCCACCAGGGTCCTGCGCTTCGTCGAGAGCGGCGGCGTCTTCCTCGGGATGCGAAACCGCAGGCTGGATCCGTGGTTGCCATCGCCGGTGAAGACCGACCGCTCGTACGAGTTCGGCGAGGTCGTCGAACCCGACCACCCGATCTTCCACCGGCCGCACGAGCTGACCCGGGAGCTGCTCGTGGATGTTCACGGTGGCAGCATCTACGACGCCTGGTATGACCTCGGCGGGGGCTGGCTGCCACTGATCAGCACCGGGAAGCAGCAGGGCTGGGACGAGGCGGAGGCCGCCAGCGACGGCGCGCACTACGGCCTCGTGGAGCTGCCGTACGGAGAGGGCCGCATCATCCTCTGCCAGATGATCCCCGAGCATCACTGGTTCGATGACTCCGCCGGCGAGGACTGCGCCGGGAGGCTGATGTTCGAGAACCTGGCCGCCTACGCCCTGTCGCTGTCACCGGACTGGCCGGAAGGTGAGAGCACCGTGCCGGAGAGCTACCGCCGCGACATCTCAGACCTGCTGCCCGCGCCGACCGCCGGCGGAAGCTGGCCGCTGGACGAGGATGGCTGGAGCTTCGAGTCCCGGGGGCAGTTCACCGGCGAGGCCGACCGCCGCAAGGTCTTCACCATCTCGCATCCGCACGAGCCCTCCGAGGCCGGCGCCTTCGGCCGCGTGAGCCGCACGGTCCCCGTCCCCGAGGAGGGCGGCTGCTATCTGCGCTTCTACGTCTCCGACGACTACTGCGGCGGCAATGACTACGAGTTTGAGGGCGACCGGCGCAGCGCGACCTTCGAGAACCGCAAGCGCGACATGCGCTTCTGCGAGGTGCTCGTGGACGGCGAGCGCGTCTGGGAGATGGACGTGCTGGGGCTGAACCCCCGCCCGGCGCAGCGCCGCTTCTACCTCGTGGACATCTCCAACGAGGTGCGCGACAGGGATGAGGTGACCGTGGCGCTGCAGGTGCGCGACCGGCAGGCCAGCGAGAAGCCCTTCGCGACCGACGTGTTCTGGGCCGGGGTCGAGCTCTTCCCCGGAATCCGCCGCATCGAGGCCCGGCAGATGGAGCCCAAGGGCTTCGCGCTCGCCGACGGCGCGATGGAGATCGCCGCCGACGCCGGCTCGTTGAGCCGCCGCTTCCTGGGCGAGAGCGGCTCGTACTACGCCGCCATCGCCCTGCGCGACGATCACACCGGCCAGTCGCGGCTGCGGCTGTCCGTGGAGGGCGAAACGGTCGGCGCTGTGCGGATGAGCGCCGATGACTTCGGCGAGTGGCGGGCGGTCTTCGGCCCGGCGCAGATCGACCGCGGCGACGAGATCCGCCTCGACGCGGCACGCGATGGCGGCGAGGCAGTGCGCATCGAGGAGATCGCGCTGCTGCCGCGCGGGCTGGTGGAGCGCCAGCCCGTGCGGCCACAGGTCGAGATCGTCCAGCCGTGCTACCAGCCGCGAGATGAGCCCGCGCGCGCCTCGTTCACACTGACAGTCACCGAGCATGCGGGCGTCACGCGCACCGGAGAGGTCGCGACGCAGGGCCTGCCCTTCGCCCACGGCGTGCTGACCTCGCCCGAGCACGTCCGCGTGATCGATGCGTCCGGCGCCGAGGTGCCCGTCCAGGCCCGCGCGCTCAACCACTGGCCCGATGGCTCGGTAATGTTCGCGCTGGTGAGCTTCCCCGCGTCCGTCGAGGCGGAAGGGACCGCGCGGTACACCGTGGAGTTCGGGTCACAGGTGCGTTCGGCGGAGTTCCTCGGCCGGGTGCTGACGGTGAATCAGCAGGACGGGCGCATCGCCGTCAACACCGGGTCGCTGCAGGTCACGCTCAGCACGGAACGTGGCACGCTCTTCGAGAGCGCGCTGCTCGGCGGCACCGAGATGGTGGCGGGAGGAGAGCCCTGGGCGGCGGTGGTCACGGCGGAGGACGGGACGGAGTACTCCTCCGCGCGGGCCGAGGTCACCGACGTGCAGATCATCGAGGAAGGTCCGCTGCGCGCGGTCATCCGCCGCATCGGGCGACACACCGCCGAGGACGGCTCGACGCTGCTGGAGTTCGACATGATCCAGGAGTTCTACGCCGGATCGCCTATGACGCGGCTGAGCTACGTCTTCACCCACAAGGAGGACTCCGAGACCGAGCGGATCCGCCGGGTGCGGCTGAACATGGCCTGCCCGTGGGCGGGCGACGACGCGCGGGCAGGCATCTGGGACAAGGTACCCGCGCGTATAAAGGGCCCGGCAAAGGAGTCGGCTTCGCTTCTCCAGCACGATCTTGACGCGATGACCATCACCGCCGGCACCGGGGGGCCGAGGGAAGAAGAGGGCCGCTCCGAGGGCTGGGCGCGGCTGCATGACGAGGTCGGGCTGGCGGTCACCACGCGGTGGTGGTGGGAGAAGTGGCCCAAGGGCGTGGAGGTCAGCTCCGACGGCATCGTGCTGGACCTGATCCCGCTCGACAGCCACACGCAGTTCAGCGACGGCCCCTTCGTGCTGTACCAGGGAGAGGCCATCACGCATGAGGTGCTGATCGGCTTGGAACCGGAGGGCGCGGACGCCGAATCGACCGACGTCTTCAGGGCCTTCCGCGACCGCCTGATCGCGGCGCCGGATCCTGAGTACGCGGTCGCGACGCTCGCGCTGGGCGAGATGCCCCCCGAGAGCGAGCTGCTCTTCCCGCGCTACGAGGAGGCCATCGATGGGCTCTATGGGGGCTACATGGCCAAGCGCGAGAAGCGCAGCGAGTACGGGATGGAGAACTTCGGCGACGACACCTTCGAGTGGGGCTACGGGCCCAGCTACACGTTCTGGAGCAACCAGGAGTACGACCACCACCACGGCTTCCTGGTGGAGTGGTTCCGCTCGGGAGACCGCCGGTTCTTCGAGATCGGCGAGCAGGCGGCGCGGCACTATGAGGCGGTGGACTGCTACCACTGGGCGCCGGGCCGCGAGCACCTCGTGGGCGCCCCGCACCACCACAACACCAAGCACATCGTGGATGAGGGTTGGTACCCCGACCACTGCGTCGCGGGCGCGAGCAACGGACACTCATGGGTGGAGGGCCTGCTCACCTACTGGCTGCTGACCGGCGACGTGCGCGCCGAGGAGACCGCGCGGCAGATGGGCGAGTGGTACCTCTGGACGGTCGAGAACGACCGCTACGGCGCGGGCGGCCAGGAGCGGGGGCCGGGCTGGACGCTGATCGCGTTGTCGGCCCTCTACCGCATGACCGGCGATGAGCGCTTCAGGGCCGCGGGCGACGAGATCCTCGACTGGATGGAGACCATCCAGGACCCGGTGCGCGGCGTGGTCTCGGTGCCCATCTCCGAGCAGCCCTCCTACGAGGGCGGGACGGCCTTCATGCACGGGATCCTCGGCCGGGGGCTCGGGCGCTTCTACGAGGCGACCGGCGAGAAGCGCGCCATGCGGATGTGCCTTGGGGTCGGCGGGTGGCTCACCACGGAGCCGATGGGGCCGCCGGCGAAGTTCTGGTACAAGCAGGCGCCGAGCTGCAAGCATGGCTACGGCGCGACCTCGCAGTGCACCGGGGCGTTGAGCTACCCCTACCGGTACACCGGCGATGAGTGGTTCGGCTGGCTGTCCGACGAGCTGCTGAGCATGACCGGCCCCAGCTCGCGCTCCTGCGCGTGGATGTACTCCTCGCTGGCCCACGTCACGCCGAGGCGCACGCCGCTGCTGGTCACAATGCCGGACGCCATCGCGGTGTGCGCGCCCGAGCAGCCCTGGCGGGGAGAGCTACACCTGCGCAACACCACCGATGAGCCGGTGGAGGCGACGCTGCGCGGCTCCGCGCCGGGCCTGCAACTGAGCTGCGAGCCCGCGACGCTGACCATCGCGCCGGGCGAGACGGCGACCGCCGTCGTCACCGCCCGCGCGGAGGGAGACACAGCCCCCTGCGTGGTGGATGCGTTGCTGGAGATCGCGTGTGGCGATCAAACGCTGCGCCGCAGCCTCACAGTGCACATGGTGCGGTCGATGGTGCGGGAGGAGCCGGACGCGGAGGCGGCGGAGCTGACCGAGCCCTTCGCCATCGGCGAGGAGGAGGGCGTGCGCTTCATCCACGTGCCGCGCGACGTGCGCTTCAACCCCGACCCCTGGCAGCCGGGCGACGAGGCTGGCTCGGCCACATGGACCCTCGAGGTTCCGGAGGCAGGCGAGTACACGCTCCTGGGCCACTGTTGGTGGCTCGACGCCAAGGGGAACTCCTTCTACGCGCAGATCGATGGCGGCCAGCCGGTCGAGTTCGGCAACGACGGCCGCATGGGCGTGTGGCAGTGGATTCAGGGCCCGGCGGCGCGCCTCGACGTCGGCGAGCACACCGTGCGCATCCTCGCCCGCGAGGACGGCGCCCGCATCCGGCGAATCGTGCTGACGAACGTGGTCGTTAGCGAGTAGCGTCCTGATACCCGTTCCCGTTCGTCCCCACCCCCGGTCGTTGCCGTCCGTCGTCGCCGTCCGTAGGACAGCTCTCCAGAGCTGTCAGCCGTTCGTCTGCCGTCGGCGTTTGCCGTACCGAGGGGAACTGAGCGTGTGCGATTCACCCGTCGCACCTCACGAATCCCACGAGTTCAGGCGTGCGCTTGAGCTGCTTGAGACGTACGGTGGGGGGCCTCCCCCAGTCGTGCGCGCGAAGGCGACGAGATCATCCGCCGCATGAGCGACGAGGGCCGCGACCCCGTCCCAGGCGCGCTGCGGCACGGCGGTGAGCGCACCCGCAGGCCGCGGGCTGCAAGCAAGCGCAAAGGCGGATGACGGCGTTGCCGCATGCGCCAGCAACGACCACAGACGCGAAGACTGCCTCAGAGACGGCAGGACTCCTCGCCTCGGCGCCTAAGGCATGGGTACGCATCGGCCGCACGCCTGTGTCGGGAGAGTGGGTGCCATGGCCGATCCCCGCACGTTGACGGTAGTCCAGCTTAACGACAGCCACGGCTATCTCGACCAGCACATGGAGCTGTTCTGGGCGGGCGACCGCGCCGCCTACGCCCCCGCCGGAGGCTTCGCGCGCATCAAGCGCATCGCCGACAGCATCCGCGATGAGACCGGCGGTGATGCGCTCTTCCTCGACTGCGGCGACACCATCCACGGAACCTACGCGGCGGTGCAGAGCAGGGGCGAGGCCGTTGTCCCCGTGGCGAACGAGCTCGGCCTGGACGCCTGGACCGCCCACTGGGAGTTCGCGTGGGGCCCCGAGCGGCTCAAGGAGATCGCCGCGCAGATGAACCACCCGCTGCTGGCGATCAACTGCTACGACGAGGAGACGCGGGAGCTGGTCTTCGAGCCGTGGCTGGTGCGCGAAGTCGCGGGCCTGCGCGTGGGGATCATCGGCATCGCGGCGGTGACCGTGGACCGCACCATGCCCGCGCACTTCAGCGAGGGCATCCGTATGACGCTGGGCGACCAGGAGCTGCCCGGCCACATACGGACGCTCCGCGAGGACGAGGACTGCGACCTGATCGTGGTCATCTCCCACCTGGGCTTCCCGCAGGATATGAAGCTGGCGCGAGAGGTCGAGGGCATCGACGTGCTACTCTCGGGCCACACGCACAACCGCATGTACCGCCCTGCGGTGGTCGGCAGGACCGTCGTCCTCCAGTCTGGCTGCCACGGCTCGTTCCTGGGACGGATGGATCTCACCATCAGCGGCGGGAGGTTGGTCGCGTTCGACCACGAGCTGATCGTGGTCAGCGGCGATGTCGAGCCCGACTGGGAAGTGCAGGGGATGGTGCGCTCGATCCAGGCGCCGGACAGCGATGAGCTGGCGCGGGTGGTGGGCAGGACCTGGACGGGCCTCTATCGCGCGCGGGTGCTCGAATCGACCATGGACAATCTGCTGCTGCAGTCGCTGCTCGACGCCACGGGCGCGCAGCTCGCCTTCAGCAACGGCTGGCGCTACGGCGCGCCGATCCCGCCGGGCCCGATCACCGTGGGCGACCTGTGGAACATCATCCCCACCAACCCGGCGGTGTCGGTCTGCACGCTCACGGGAGTGGAGCTGCGCGAGATGCTGGAGGAGAGCCTGCATCGCACCTTCGCGGCCGACCCGTACGAGCAGATGGGTGGCTACGTGAAGCGGTGCCTGGGGCTGAACTGCTTCTTCAGGGTCGAGAACCCGCGCGGCGGGCGCATCGAGGAGCTGTTCGTCCAGGGCCGGCACATGCGCGACGAGGATGAGTTCGACGTGGCCTTCCTCACCACACAGGGCGTGCCGCCGAACTACGGCTCGGATCGCCGGGACACCGAGATGGACGCCATCGACGCGCTGGGCAGCTATCTCGGATCACACAGCCACGTGGAGGCCGAGCTGCGGGGGACCTTCGTCGCGATCTGACCCATACGCCAACCGCGTCGCCCCAAGTTGCTCGGGAGGCCCCGGCCGCCGTCGCGTCAGTCATCCACCAGCGTGGCCTTGGAGCGGCTGTACTGCAGCTCAACGTCGGCGCGCTGGCGGGCCAGGAGCTGGCGGGTGATCTCGAGGTCCTCCTCGGCCTCCTCCTCGCAGAGCAGCCCAATGCAGACCATGTCGATAGGCTTGATGTTGCTGAAGGCGAAGCTCAGGCCCGTGGGCGGGTTGACGCGGCCGGCGGCCAGCGGCTTGATGCAGATGATGGGCTTCTCGGTGCGGTTGATGAGCCCGGCGACCCAGTCGGTCTCGACCGAGCACAGGAAGCCGATGGGGTTGAGCGGCTGGATGTAGGTGGCGATGTCGTAGCCCGCACGATCACCGACCACGATGGCCTCGGGCCGATGCGTGGAGAGCCCCGGGGCCATGCCCCTCTCGCGGATGTACTCGGCCACGCGCGGCCAGTCCTCGATCTCGTTGCGCGCCGGACAGAGGCGGGAGTCGGTCCAGGAGGTGTGGGGGAGGCAGAACTCGGCGCCCCGCTCCGCGCACTCGTCGATGCCCTCCATCAGCTCCTCGGTAGTGGCGCCGCCGGGGGTCAGGATCTGTATGATGTGCCGGCCGGTACGCTCCTCGTGGAGCTCCAGCGCCTCCATCAGCAGCTCGCTGATCGGCGCCACGATCGCGTTCATGCCGCCGGCGGTGCATACCTCCAGCACGTTCGCGATCTTCTCGGCGTCCTGGTAGCGCCGGATCCACCTGCTCTTCGCGGCGCTCATGTGCGAGTAGCCGAGGAACCAGTTGGTGCCGATGACCAGCCGGCCGATCTCGTAGCCCTCGATGCTGGTGGTGGGCAGCGGGGCCTCGGACATCATGGTGCCTCCCTGGCGCGCATATGTGCTCGATCGAGCGTAAGCGGCACTCGCGCTGTTCGCGCCCGTGCGCTCGATTCCTCTTCGCTCCAAAAGAGAGCGGCCGAGTGCCGGCCGGCGCCGGCATGCGACAGTTTCCCGCGAGCGCGGAGGATTCCGCGCCTCGCGCGTTCAACAATCGTTACGTCGGCGGCTCCACGCCCGACACGGGCGGGGGGCTGTTGTTGGTTCTGTCGCTCACGCCTGACGGAGGAGGGACGGCCAGATGACGTATGAGCAGATGCAGGCCAAGCAGCTCAAGTTGAGCATGCTGCTGGCTGTCGTGTTCTTGGTCACGGTGTTCAGCGTCCCGTTTCTGAACGCCGCGATACCGGATCAGATGATCACGCCGGTGCTGGGCATCCCCTTCGTGTGGCTCCTCGTGGGAGTGCTCTTCCACGTGGAGTTCTGGATCATCGCGCTCGTGTACGTCACGTACTCGAACCGCTGGGAGCAGGAGTTGACCAGCGATGGGGGCTGAGATTGCGGTTCTTCCACTCATCGCCGCGGTCCTGGTGCTCGGACACACGATGTATCTTGGCCTGAGCGCCGCCCGCCGCACCGCCACGCTGGACGACTACTGGGTCGCCGGGCGAGGCGTGGACGTGTTCACCAACGCCTCGGCCATCTCGTCGAACTACCTCTCCGCCGCGTCGTTCCTTGGGGTGGCGGCCTTCGTATGGGCGAACGGCTTCGACGGGGTATGGTACGCCACCGGCTTCGCCGCGGGCTACATCCTCCTGCTGCTTTTCATCGCCAGCCCGCTGCGGCGCTTCGGGCAGTACACCATCCCAGACTTCTGCGCCGGGCGCTTCGACTCCGACCGGCTCCGCCACGCGGGGATCGCCTGGACCTGCGTCATCTCCGCGCTGTACATCATCGCCCAGATGGTAGGCGTCGGCACGCTCATGGAGGTCGTCACCGGCATCCCGTGGCTGTGGGGCGTCATCGCGCTGGGCAGTGTGATCACGCTTTACGTCGCCTTCGGTGGCATGACCGGGGTGACAGCGGCGCAGATGGCGCAGTTCTGGATCATGATTACCGCGATGATCCTGCCGCTGTTCGTGCTGATGCCGCGCCACGGCTACTCGAAGCTGCTGATGCACGCGTATGAAGACACGGGCGCCGTTGATCTGGGGGAGGCGCCCGCATCGATGACCGTCAACGGTACCCCCGCGTTCTCGGAGGAGGAGAAGGCGCGCTTCGGTACGCTGCACAACTGGGTCTCGCCGTTCGAGAAGTGGGACCTGTGGGGCAGCGTCTCGCTGCTGGTGGCGCTGGTCTGCGGGACGGCGGGGCTGCCACATGTCCTGGCCAGATTCTACACCAATCCCAACGCAAGTGCGGCGAGGTGGTCTACCGTCTGGGTGCTTGTGTTCATCGGCATCTTCTACATCACGACGCCGATCTGGGGCACCTACGCCCGGTGTGTCCTGGGGCCGGATGCGGCTCTGCGCAACGCCGAGGGCGTGGCGAACCCGAACACGGTCATGCTGCTGACCAGCCTGGAGGCCGGGGCGTGGGCCCAGGCCCTCATCGCCGCCGGCGCCATCGCCGCGCTGCTGTCCACTGTCTCGGGTCTGCTGATAGCACTCAGCTCGGCCATAGCCCATGACTTCTATGGCGAGATCTTCCGCCCCGAGGCCAGCGAGAACCAGAAGATCACCGTCGCGAAGATCGCGGTTGTCATCTGCGGCGCCCTCGCCATCGGCGTGGGCCTGCTGTTCCGTGACGCGAACATCGCGTGGATGGTCGGCTTGGCCTTCGCCGTCGCCGCCAGCACATTCTTCCCACTTCTGGTGATGGGCATCTGGTGGCGGCGCATGACGGAGGCGGGCGCCTTCTGGGGCCTGATCGTCGGCGGTGGTATCTCGGCCATCGTCGTCATCGGCAAGCTGGCGGATATCTGGACCGTAGAGCAACCCGCGATCGTGAGCGTCCCCGCGGCGTTCCTCACGATCTTCCTGGTCTCGAAGCTCACGGCCGACCAGTCCGAGAGGGTGTGGGAGAAGTGGGACGCCGCATTCCACGCCCTTCACCACCCCGACAGCGACCTGGCCCACCCTGAGGACCTGGGTACGGCGGCTCAGACCGCCCAGGTCACCGAGGCTTCGGCCCACGAGGGAATCGAGACCATTGAGCACGAGTCGGACGAGGGGGGGGCTGACGAGAGCTCCTGACCGCCGGGACCTGCAGCGACGCCATGGGGGAGGGCCTTCGGGCCCTGCCTTCTTTTTGCGTCAGTCACTGAGGAACAGCCGCGTGCGCGTGACGATATCGGCCAGCATGCCGATGGCGCCCAGGATCAGGCCGGTGACGATCAGCAGCAGCTCGGTCTCGCCGACGTCATGCTTCACCGTGGCGCTGTAGATCCCGAGGGCGACCCCGGCGACGATACACAGCGTAGCGGCGGGCAGGAAGACCTTCAGGGGGTTGAAGAGGGCGATGGTGCGCACGATCAGCATGATGAAGTTCCAGGTGTCGCGGATGGGCCTGATCTTCGAGCGCCCGGTGCGCTGATGGTAGTCGATGGGAATGAAGGCCACCCGCATGCCGCTGTTGAGCATGGCGAGGGTGATGGTGGCGGTGAAGGAGAAGCCCTCGGGGAGGATGCCGAACAGGCGCATGCAGTCGTGGCGCCGGAAGGCGCGCAGGCCGGAGTTAAGGTCGGGGATCCGCGCCTCGGACAGGTAGCTGGCCAGGGCGGTGATGAACCACTTGGCGGGCCTGCGGATGGCGGGGATCCTCACGCTCTCGCCGGTCCGGGCGCCGACCGCCATGTCGGCCTCGTCCATGGCCGCCACCAGGTCGGGTATGCGGTCGATGGGATAGGTCCCATCGGCGTCGGTGATGACGATGATCTCGCCTTCGGCCGCGCGGATGCCGCTCTTGAGCGCGGCGCCATAGCCGCGGTTCTGCTCGTGCCGGACGACCCGGATGCCCTCAACCTGCCGAAGCTTCTCGCCGGTTCCATCCGTGGAGCCGTCATCCACCACGACGATCTCACCGGGGAGGTCGGCCTCGGCAAGCATGGTCTTGAGCTGCTCCATGCAGGCGACGACCGCCTCGGCCTCATTGTAGGCCGGGACGACCACGGAGACGCGAGGTGCATCGGTGTCCTTGTGGCCGTGCATCGCAGCCATCCTCCGCGCCCGAGGTCGGCCCACCCCTGACCCACCCTCACGCGCCGGCGCCGGTCTCGCGGTACCACCTGACGAACTCGCGCAGCCCCTCGGCGAGCGTCCACTCGGGCTCCCAGCCCAGCAGCTCCCCCGCCTTCTCCACGCTGGCGTAGGTGCGTGGCACATCGCCCGGCTGATTGTCCAGCACGTTGACGACCGGCTCGCTCCCCACCGCCTCGCCCACCGCGGCGATCATCTCGTCCAGGCGGATGGGCGCCGAGCTGCCGAGGTTGATGATCTCGAAGTCGAGGTCACTGTCGTAGGCGGCGACGACGCCGCGCACGATGTCCGCGATGTAGGTGTAGTCCCGGCTGCTCGACCCGTCGCCGTACTGTGGGATCGGCTCGCCCGCCTGCAGCAGGCGCACGAACTTGCTGATGGCCAGGTCCGGGCGCTGGCGCGGCCCGTAGACGGTGAAGAACCTCAGCACCACCATGGGCAGGGCGTAGAGGTGATGGTAGGTGTAGCACAGCGCCTCGCCGGCGACCTTGGTGGCGGCGTAGGGCGATATCGGCCGGTCGATGCGCTGGTCCTCGCTGAAGGGCACCTCGTTCGCGGCGCCGTAGACGGAGGACGAGGAGCCGAAGACGAAGCGCTCGACGCCGTGCTCCACCGCGGCCTCCAGCAGCATCGCGGTGCCCGTGACGTTCGCGCTCACGTACTCGACCGGCTCCTCGATGGAGGGTCGCACGCCGGCGCGCGCCGCCAGGTGGATGATGCCCCGCACCCCGGAACCGCCGAAGGCCTGCTCGAGCGCATCCGCATCTCGCACGTCGCCCTCGATGAGGGCGAACAGGTCGCTCTCGAGCAGCCCGGCCACGTTGCGGCGCTTGATGGCGGGGTCGTAGTAGGGGTCGAAGCTGTCGATGCCCACGACGCGTTCGCCACGGGCCACGAGCGCCTCACTCAGGTGAGACCCGATGAAGCCCGCAGCGCCGGTGACGATGACCGTCCGGGAAGTGTTCTTCAATCTTGCAGGTCCCGTCCTGGCCCGACTGGGTGTTCGGGAGAGCGCGGTCAGAGGCCGCTCGCTGGCCTGAGGAAGTATACACATTTGGCCCCGGGGGCGCAAACAGGCAGGAGATCCAGTTCGCCTCGTGAATATGAGCCTGCGCCGGGCCATGGCACCTCATGCTCACAGCCACCTGAGGAGGCATCCAGATACGATGAAGATCGGCTTCCTGACCAACTGCCTGGGGCACCTGGAGCTGCCCGAGCTGGCTGGCTGGGCCGCCGAGAACGGCTTCGATGCGCTGGAAGTTGGGCCGTCGATTCGCCTGGATCCCGACGACTTCCAGGCTGCGCGCGCAGCCGGCCTGGAGATCACGGCGCTCACCTTCTGCCGCAACTTCATGTGCGACGACCAGGCCGAACGCGACGGCCTGCGGTCGGACCTGCTGGCCCGCGTGCAGTTCGCCGCAGACATGCAGATCCCCCGCGTCACGACCTCCACAGGCATGATCCCGGGACTGACACTGGAGGAGAACGTGGAGCGGTGTGCCCCGTTCCTGGACTCGATACTGGGCATGGCCGCGGGCGGAGGCGTGGAGGTCTGCCTGGAGAACTGCCCCGGAACCGGCAACGTGGCGGTCAGTCCATACGCCTGGCGCCTGCTGTTTGAGGCCGTCGCGCACGAGAACCTCCGGCTGTGCTTCGATCCCTCGCACCTCATCTGGCTCTTTATCGACCGGTACCAGGCCGCCGAAGAGTTCGTGGATGACATCGCCTACATCCACGCCAAGGACACCATCCTCGATCGCGCGGTGCTGGCGGACAGGGGCGTACACATGAACTCCGACTACTGGCGCACCACGCTTCCCGGGGCCGGTGAGACTGACTGGGCCAGGCTGCTGTCGGTGCTGAGCGACAACGGCTTCGACGGCACCATCTCCATCGAGCACGAGGACCCGCTGTGGATGGCCGACGACGATGACATCAGGGCCGGCCTGCTATGGGCCAAGGCGCATCTGGAAAAGACAATCAACGCCAGCGAACATCAGATAGGGGCAGACAACGGCTGACGACGGCGGCAAACGGCACACCAAGGCGGCGAACGAAACGGGAGGCACTGAAGGTGCGTGATCGGATGGTCGGCGTAGGGATAGTCGGGCTGGGGCGGATCAGCGACGCGCACATCATGGGCTACGCGGCGCTGGATGACGCAGAGGTCGTGGCACTCTGTGACATCGACGAGCAGAAGATCGCCGAGGCCGTCGAGCGACATGCGCTCGAGGACGCGTTCATCACCACCGACTACGCCGAGATGCTGGCGCGGGACGACGTGGACGCAGTGAGTCTGCCTCTGCCCGACCACCTGCACCACGACTTCGCGCTGCGGGCCATCGCGGCGGGCAAGCACGTGCTGTGCGAGAAGCCGCTGGCGATGAACGCGGCGGAGGCGGAGGAGATGCTGGCCGCCGCCGAGGAGGCGGGGATCGTCCACGCGGTGCACATGCAGCGGCGCTACAGCCCCGCCGTGCGCTACATCCGCGATCTGATCGCGGACGGGTTCCTGGGGGAGCTGCGGCACTTCCGCTGCCGCATGTCCGTGCACCGGATCTCGGACCCCGGCGTGAAGCTCGAGTGGCGGCTGCAGGCGGATAAGGGCTGCTACGGCGTGCTGGGCGACCTGGGCGCGCACGCGCTGGACCTGGCTCACTTCACCATGGGGGAGAGCGCGGGGGAGATGGTCGCGGCGGTCGCGATCGGCGCGATCTTCATCAAGCGGCGCCAGCTCGAGGACGCGGACGGCAGTGCCGAAGTCACCGCCTGGGACGCCATCAACTTCGCGAACCGCTACCAGACCGGCGTGATCGGCAGCTACCAGCTCTCACGCTTCGCCCCCGGCTACTCGGCCTTCGAGATCGACGGCCAGGACGCGTCGGTGGGCGTGCGGGGCGATGACCCCGCGGGCATCGTCATGGTCTACGAGCGGCAGCCGCGCGACGATCAGATCCCCGCGTCGGAGTACACGCCGCGCGAGATCCCCGCGAAGTATCGCGACGGGCAGACGCTCTTCGGGGCCTTCATCGGCGCGATCCGCGAGGGCGGCGAGGCGTCGCCCAGCTTCGCCGATGGCCTGCGTGTGGCCCGGGAGCTCGATGCCATCCACAAGGCGGCCCTGGCCGACCTGCCCCACGACTAGCAGCCTCCATCAGGGCGCCGCACCCCGAGAGTCGCGCTCACGGGCGGTCGCCTATGCGCAGCCGGCAGGTATCCTCGACACGCCGCTGGAATACGCCTTGGACGTGGGTGCAGGGCCAGCCCCGGGAGCTTGATGCTGCCATCGCTGTTGATGAGCCCGTGGCCCTGATCGCCGCTGTGGAAGTCCCCGCGGTAGTGGCAGGCGTACTTCACGTCGGAGTGCTCGTGCAGGTAGATCAGGGCGGTGGCGGTGAAGGCCGCGCCGTCCATGTTCCACAGCAGGTCCCTGCGCCGGCCGGTGTTGTGCACGTTGCAGGCGTTCCACTCGCCGAGCACGTTGATGGTGTGCGGGAAGCCCTCGGTGTCCGGGGCCTCGCGGACCGCCTGGGCCTGCTCGGCCAAGATGTAGGGGCCACCGGCGTCGCGATTGTATGAGTGCCAGGAGTAGAAGTCCAGCGGCGCGCCCTTGATCTTGCAGGCGCGCGCGAAGGCGTGTGCGTCGGCGGCGATCTGCGTGGTGGCGCCGCCCGCCATCCCCGGCCCGCCCACCATGATGCCGGGGAACTTCCCCTTGAGCTGTTTCGCGCAGATGGAGTACAGCGTGTAGAACTTGCGGATCGCCTGCTCCGGGTTCGGGTGCTGGTCCCAGAACGTGGTAATGTCCGGCTCGTTCCAGATCTCCCAGAAGGTCACGCGGCCGGTGTCGGCGCCGTAGTGCTTGGCGATGTGCTTGCACACGTGTGCAACGACGCCGAAGTCCGGCGGGTGACTATTGCGCGGGTCGGCGGTGTTCCAGGAGTGCCCGAGCCGGAACATGACCTCCGCGCCCGCGCCCTCAATCGCCTCGACCGCCTCGTCGCTCCAGTCGAAGTCGTAGTTGCTATGATCGTACGGGGCCGCGCTCCAGCCCGTCAGCGAGCTGGGGAAGATGGTCTCGAAGTCGCAGGGGCCGTACATATCGTGCGTGCGCACCAGCGGAATGCCCATCTCGCGATACTGCTCCTCCAGCACCTGCCCTTCCAGGGGCCCCCGCGCCTCGAGCGGCCCGCAGTTGACGCCGCTGAGCGGCGTCACATGCGCGACGAGGTCGTTGGCATCCACGGTCAGGTGCGGCTCGGCGGCGGTCCAGAGCGGGGTCGACAGGGCAAGCGCGGCAGGCAGACTCAGTCGCAGGGAGGGGCTCGTCGGCGCCGCGTTGCGTGTCAGCTTCCTTGACGGGTTAGGGCGGACACGGTAGTGACCACGCATAGAATCCTGGGAGCCTGAGAAGCAGGGCGAGGTCGCACGTTCGCCGAATGAGGGGCGGAACGACGGGCCGGTCAGGAGACCGGCTCCACCAATGCAACAGGCCGCGCGACCGGCGGGAGGACCATCATGGCGGACAACCGGCGACCGAACATCCTGTGGCTCACCTGTGAGGACATCGGCCCCGACCTGGGCTGCTACGGCGACAGCTACGCGGACAGCCCGAACCTCGACGCGCTCGCCCGGCATGGGGTGATCTACCGCAACGCGTGGTCCAACGCACCCGTCTGCGCGCCGGCGCGCACCACCATCATCACGGGCGTCCCCGCGCCCTCGACCGGCTCGGAGCACATGCGCAGCCTCCTGCCCATCCCGGAGGGCATGCCCATGTATCCGCAGCTTCTGCGCGAGGCCGGCTACTACTGCACCAACAATGCGAAGGAGGACTTCAACCTCAGCAAGCCCGGGCAGGTGTGGGACGAGTGCTCGGGCGAGGCCCACTGGCGCAACCGCGCGGACGGGCAGCCCTTCTTCGCGATCTTCAACTACACCGTCACGCACGAGAGCAGGATCCGCGCGCGCCCGCATGATCTGCAGCACGATCCAAACGACGCGCCCATTCCCTCCTACCATCCGGACACCCCGGAGGTGCGGCATGACTGGGCGCAGTACTACGACATCATCACCGCGATGGACGCCCAGGCGGGGGAGGCACTGGCCGAGCTGGCGGAGGCGGGCCTGGACGAGGACACCATCGTGTTCTTCTACGGCGACCACGGCTCGGGGATGCCCGGCCACAAGCGCTGCGCCCGCAACGCGGGGCTGCTGGTGCCGCTGATCGTGGCGATCCCGGAAAGGTTCGCGCACCTGGCCTCGGAGGACTACGCGCAGGGCGGCGAGAGCGAGCGGCTGGTGGGCTTCTCGGACCTGGGGCCGACCGTGCTGAGCCTCGCCGGCGTGCGCCCGCCCGCCATCATGCAGGGCCGCGCGTTCATGGGCGAGCACGAGGCGCCACCGCGCCGATACCTCTACGGCTTCCGCGGGCGCATGGATGAGCGCTACGACATGGTCCGCTGCCTGCGTGACCAGCGCTACGTCTACATCCGCAACTTCATGCCGCACCTGCCCATGGGCCAGCACGTGCGATACATGTTCGAGACGCCCACCACGCAGGTCTGGCACGAGCTGTACGAGGCCGGCGAGCTGACCGAGGCGCAGCGCTTCTTCTGGGAGCCGCGCCCGGCGGAGGAGCTCTACGACCTGCAGGAGGACCCCGAGGAGACCAGCAACCTCGCCGACTCGCGCGAGCACGCAGAGGTGCTGGACGAGATGCGCGGGGCCTGCCGGGAGTGGATGCTGGCGATCCGCGACGTGGGGCTGCTGCCCGAGCCTCAGATCCACGCCCGCTCGGACGGCGGCGCGCCCTACGACATGGCGCGCGACCCCGAGCGGTATCCGATGGCGCGGATCATGGAGGCGGCGGAGCTGGCCTCCTCGCTGCAGCCGGGCGCGACGGAGGGGCTGATGGCCGGCCTGGGCGACGACGATCCGGCGGTGCGCTACTGGTCGGCGCTGGGGCTACTCATGCGCGGGGAGCGGGCGGTGCGCAAAGGGCACGCGCTGCTGCGCGAGGCCCTTGAGGACGAGGACGCCTGCGTGCGCATCGTCGCCGCCGAGGCTCTGGCCCGCCACGGCGACGAGGCGGACGTGCAGATGGTGGTGCCGTTGCTGATCGACCTGGCGAACGCCGAGGCGCATGGCCCCTACGTGGCGCTGATGGCGCTTAACGCCATCGACCACGCGGGCGAGGCGGCCCGCCCGTGGCTGGCGGAGATCGAGGCGCTGCCGGAGGAGGACCCCAACACCGACGACCGGCCGCAGTACGGCATCGAGGCGCTGCTGGAGAAGATCACGGGGCGGCCAGGGTGACGCCCGCGAAGACCGAGCGCGATCTCGCCCCCGGCCCCCTCGCACTGAGGGGGCCGCTGCACGTGTGCCGCGAAGGTCCCTCGCTTCACGGGCCGAAATGCGCCACCGACCTTACCCAGGCTTGACAGGCACATTTGAGGGAGTGTCGTCGATGGCGGAGTACGGCTTCGGACTGGTCGGATGTGGCGTTATCAGCAGCGTGCACTTGAGGGCCATCGAGCAGGTCGAGCGGGCCAATCTCATCGCCACCTGCGACATCATCGAGGAGCGCGCGCAGGCGAAGGCCGAGGAGTTCGGCGCCGAGGCCTACTACACCGACTTCAACGACCTGCTGGCGCGTGACGACATCGACGTGGTGCACGTGACCACGCCGTCCGGCCACCACCACGTGGTCTCCATCGCCGCCTCCGAGGCCGGTAAGCACACCTTCGTCACCAAGCCCATCGACGTGACCCTCGCCAACATCGACGCGATGATCGCCGCCGCCGAGAGCAATGGCGTCAAGCTCGTGGCGGCGCATCAGTTCCGCGCCTACGACAGCTACCGGCAGCTCAAGCGGGCGATCGAGGAGGGGCGGCTGGGCGAGCTGTACTACGGCGACGCGTTCGTGCCATGGTGGCGGGCGCAGGACTACTACACGGACCGCTGGCAGGGCACATGGGAGTTCGACGGCGGCGGGGCCCTCATGAACCAGTCCGTGCACTGGGTGGACCTGCTCCTGTGGATGATGGGCGACGTCGCCGAGGTCTGCGGCTACGCGGCCACCAAAGCCCACGACATGGAGACCGAGGACATCGGCACCGCGGCGGTGCTGTTCACCTCCGGCGCGCACGGCCTCATCCAGGGCACCACGCTGACCTACAAGGGGATGAACACGCGGCTGGAGGTGCATGGCTCGCGCGGCAACGTGGTCATCGCGGCCGACCGGATCACCCACTGGGACGTGGCAGGCGAGGAGTCGCTGGCTGAGGGTGAGGTGACGGACGACGAGACCTCAGCGGCGGACCCGATGGCGGGACTGGGCGACGCGGTCGGGGCGCATCGCTGGCAGATCGAGGCGCTGCTGGACTGGATCGAGGGCACGGGCGAGCCGTTCGTGACAGGCCGGGACGCCCGCCGCCCGGTAGAGCTGAACCTGGCGATCTATGCCTCCCAGCGGACCGGCGAGAAGATCGCCCTCCCCCTCGACCCCAACGCGGAGGTGGGGTTCGGGACCTGAGATGAGCCATATGAGGACGCCATGGCGATGCAGGGACTGACGGGGGTACTGAGTGCGGTGGCGCCGGTGCGTGAGGGCCTCGATTGAACGTTCGCCCAGGCGGAGCAGGGCGCGGGGAGGAGCAGGACTGAGCAGGGATGGGCGACGAGCCCTGCTGCACACTGACGACTCGAAGAGAATGGAGCATGATGAGCCTTGCAGTCCTTCTTGTGGTGATCGCCATGACTGCCGCGCATGCCGATGTCGCGGAGCATCCGTCGCGCATATCCGACGCCGAGCTGTGGGCCGCGATGGACCTGGAGCGGCCGGGGCTGGAGGCGGTGCGGACGGCCGTCGAGGCCGAGGACCGGCCCGCCGCCGGCGAGGCATGGGCGGCGTACTTCCGCGGTCGCGAGCGGCCGACCCCGCACTTCCGCCGCGAGACGTGGGCCGACTGGGTGCGCGAGACCCATCCGCAGCTCGTCGAGCCGATCATCGCCGACGCGGACGCCATCGGCGAGGGGGACATCTCGCACGGGCCCTACGTGCTGCGCGTCGAGGGCCGCGAGATCTTCTGGCTTGAGAACCCCACCAAGGACACCAACTACGTCTCCGCCGTCGGCTCGCAGTGGTTCCTCAACTGCCTCGGGCGGGCATACCTACTGACCGGCGAGGAGCAGTACGCCGAGACCTTCGCGTGGCTCTTTGACTCGTGGTATGACCACCAGCTAGAGATCCGCGAGCAGCAGGGCGGGCTGGGCTTCGACCCGGTGTTCCGGGCCTACTACCCCGGCATCCGCGCCCGCATCCTGACCGACAACTACTACTGCCTGGCGCGGAGCCCGGCGCTGACGCCCGAGCTGCATGTGAAGCTGATGAAGCAGCTCCTGGGCTGCGCGGCGTGGCTCTACGCGCACGAGAGTGCGAGCTACCGCATCGGCAACCAGCAGGTGGCGGCGGTGCTGGGGCCGGGGATCGTGGGGCTGGTCTTCCCCGAGTTCCGCGACGCCGGGGCGTGGGTCGAGCTGGCACAGCGGCGCATGCGCGAGCACCTGGCGCAGGACTTCTTCGCCGACGGCGGCCACAGGGAGCTGTGTACGCAGTACCACAAGACCGTGCTGCGCGACGTGGGCTTCGTGGCCCTGACCGCAGAGGCGAACGGGCGCGAGAGCCTGTTCGGCGACCCGGAGGCGCGGGAGGCCCTCGAGCGCGCCTACGAGTGGCTGGCGAGGCTGGTGATGCCCACCGGCGAGACGCCGGCGCTGCACTCCGCGGTGTTCGCCACCGACTACGCGGTGCACCTGGAGCTCGCCGCACGGCATCTGCAGCGGCCGGACTTCGCGTGGCTGGCCGAGCGCTTCTGGGCGCGCGGGCAGGCGCCCGGTCAGATGGCCCCGCTCGCGCTCGCGAACTACCTCGCCGCCCCCACGCAGAAGGCGCCCTTCGCTCTCGCCAACTACCTGGTGGCCGAGCCCGCGGAGGATACGCCGACGCCTGCGCCCGAGCCGCCGGACTGGCGGAGCACACACCTCGCCGAGTCGGGGTTCGCGGTGATGCGCACCGGCTGGGAGCCTGCGGACCGCTACCTCGTGGCGCAGTACGGCTGGGCGAACACCGGCCACGCCTACCCAGGCGCGCTGCACTTCATCTACGAGGCGAACGGGGAGCTGGTCGCCAGCGCGCCCGGCTCGCCGCGCAGCTACCGCCACCCGGCCTATCGCTACTGCCACTCGACGCCCAGCCACAACGTGGTGACCATCGACGGGGCGAGCTACCCCGGACGGCCCGCGCCCGGCGGCCACTGCGAACTGTGCGCGGACCTGCCCGGCGCCTGGCTGTTGAGCGGATACCACGAGGGCTACCGGGAGCCGTTCGGCGCCACGGTCTATCGCGACCTGCTGGCGATCAAGGACGGTCCGATCCTGGTGCGCGACCGTGTCGAAGGCGGCGAAGGCCACGAGGCGCAGTGGAACTTCCACACGCCGCTGAGGATGCGCGTCTCGGCGGCGCGCACCGCCGAGCTGACGGGCAACGGGCGCTACATGCTCTGCGCGGCACACCCCGAGGAGATTGCCACGGCGACGACCGAGAAGCGCTGGCACGCCGTCCTTCCACGCGACTGCCAGCCCGAGGACTGCGGCGCCGAGGTCAACGTGCTTCGGTGGCATGCGCCCATATGCGAGAGCGGCGCCCGCTTCGCGATCGCGCTCTTCGAGGGGGACGGGCGGATCGTGCCCGTGGGCGAGAGCACCTACCGGCTGACCTCCGGCGACCGGGAGTGGCTGGTGCTCTTCGGCGACGGCGGGCGGCGGATGGCGGTCGGCGCCGTCGCGGCCATGGCGCGCTGCGCGTGCGTGGAGATGGCCGGCGGCGCGCCGGTGCGGGGGTGGGTCTTCGAGGGCAGGCGGCTGACCGTCGATGAGTTGGTCTGGCTGAGCGCCAGGGAGGCAGTGACGCAGGAGGTCGGCCCGCCGCGGCTGTGAGCCTCAGGGCACGTGGTGGGGGCCCGCCTTGACCCCCCCGGCGTCACCGGTTCGAGGCCGTCAAGGAGCGGCATTGGTTCCTCCTCCGAGCCAGTCGGGCAGGATTCCCTCCGCGTTCAGGTTCAGCCCGACGGTCCCGTCGGGAAGGTCGTCCACCGTCATGCCCTCGGGCAGCCTGATGCGCAGCGTCCACGGTGCGTCCGGCAGCGTGCGCGTGCCGACCTTCTCGTTGACCGGGAGCGTCACCGCCTCGTCCGGATAGCCGATCGTCCACAGCTCGACCGTGCTCCCTTCGGGTGCGTCGATCCGCAGCACCGCCTCGCCGCCAAGTCGCTCGCAAGCGCCCACGAACTCCCATACGTCGAGGCGCGCGAGCTTCAGGCCCGGATCATCCGTCTCCACCTTGCTGAAGCGGGCGGGGTCGGGGATGATGACGGTGGCGAGCCGTGCCGTGCAGTCGCGCTCTGCCTCACCTTCAGCCGCATAGTGCGGGAAGATGAAGCCATTGTAGCGCGCGATGAACGAGCCCGAGAGGGCCATGTCCGAGGTGGCGGAGCCGGTTGCGCATCGCGCCGCCGCCTGTCCCATCACGCTGAGCCCCAGTGAGCGGAGCCGCCAGCCCTCCTCGGCCTCCAGCGACAGCTCGTAGTCGTACCGCTCGCCCTTGACCAGCGCCCAGTCCGCGATGATGGAGGGGTCCTCGAACGGGTCCAGCGTCCTGTGCGAGAACGTCTCGAAATCCTTCGACCGAAAGACACCGGTGAGGCGCAGGCTGAGCGATTCGGGGTAGTCGAGGGCCTCAAGGTACTCGGTCAGGCCGGTTATCTCCTGAGCGAGGCCAGCGTTCACTGCCACGGCGAGCAGCGCCACTGCCAGTGCGCAGCGCACGGTGTGCATGGGCAATCCCCTTCCGGCGGTCGATTCGCCACTACTACGCATGATCGTATTGCCCGCGGTCCCCCCTTCACCTTCCCGCCCTGGAGGTCAGTCCCAGTGGCTCAGGTCGCGGTCGACCATCTCCTCCAGCCGCGCGATGTCGGAGGCGTAGACCTCGCGTAGCTCCAGGCGGAAGTCCGGGTCTATATAGCGGTCGATGTCGGCCTTCTCGGCGTCGGGGTTGACGACCTTGCCGGCCAGTGAGAACTCGAAGTCCGGGTCAACGCCCAGGAACTCGCAGTAGCCATGCAGATACTGGGCGTTGTCGGCCGCGAGATCGTCATAGAGCGTCACCAGGACGTCCTCGCGCGGAAACAGCTCGAAGACCGTCTGCAGATGGCGGGCGTAGAAGCCCGGGTCGATCCACTGGCGGAAGTAGCCATGGCCGTGGTGGTGGAGGACACGGTCGATCGGGACGCCGATGCCACGCTCGGGGTCGAACCCGTGCTTCCCGCTCTTGAGGTGCACGTGCGCCCAGGCCAGGAAGTAGCGCTCGACGGGGTTGCGCAGCGTCATGGTCAGGCGGACGCCGGGCAGGTCGCGGGCGATGCGCTCCAGCGCCGGCCGGTAGCACATGTATGAGTTGCTGAACTCGCCGATGGCGGGCTCGCCCGACCAGTCGGAGAAGTAGGCTTGCTCGTACCAGCCAAGCCCCCGATGGTAGTGGACGGTGAAGAAGTTGACGTTGTCGGGCGTATCCGGCACGTAGACCTGCGGATGCTCCTGCAGGCACCGCCAGAGCCAGCTTGAGGCGCACTTCGCGGCGCCGATGTGCAGAAAGTTGGGGAGCATTGGGCTTGCCACTCCTTCATTCATGGTGCTGGCGGGCTTCCGCCCCGGAGCTTGCCCGAAGCCAAGCTCCAGGGGGCAGCCGTTAGGACCCATTCACCCACACCGGGCTGGACCAGGCCATCTCGCCATCGGCCTGGGTGACGCGCGCGTAGTAGTAGGTGCCCTCGGCCGGCGCCTCCGTGTCGGTCAGCGAGAAGCGGACGCTCGGCCCAACGCCCGTGTGCTCGTACATGACGTCGCGCCCCCGCAGCACCTCCACGAGGGTCACCGCCTCCGTGCCCGTGACCGCCACGTCGATGCGCGGCTCGGGATGCTCCCCCTCGAGGATGCTGCCCATCGGGGCGCCGTCAACGTCGAACTGCAGCACGATGCGCGCGCCCGTGGTACCGTAGCAGCGGCGGTTCCACAGCGCGTCCCAGATGGCCTCGCGCGTCAGCTCCGGCGCCCACACGGCCGCCAGCCCACCCGGGTACGCGCGCCGGGTGCGCAGCCAGTCGGTCTTCCCCGGCCTCCCGGCGTGGTCGTCGGAGGCGGCCATGAAGCCCAGTATCCAGCCCTTCGCCAGCAGGTCCGCGGCGAGGTGGCCGGAGAAGTCGCGGTCGCGCGCGGGCATGAGCGGGCGCGTGGCATCCAGGCTCTCCGAGGCACCCCAGATGGAGTAGACCTCGCAGAGACGCACCAGGTCCGGGTCGTAGAAGCTGCCCGAGCCGTGCGCGTGCTGGTGCAGGATCATCATCGCCCCGTGCTCCTTCCAGATCGGGGCGTGCTCGGCTATGTCGGCGTACGCCGAGCGGTTGATGTCCGTGGCGCGCAGCAGCGGGCCCTCATCGCCGGGGTAGTAGATGTTCTTGTCGCCGTAGCGCTCCATGGGCGCGTTGAGCGAGCACTCATAGCCCAGAAGCGTGACCATCTCGCCGGGGCGGTTGAACTCGCGGGTGGCCGCCATGATGTGCTCCCAGTCCTCGTCGCTCATGTACTGGGAGTGGTCGGCGGTGGCGGTGAAGTCAAGCGCCGCCTCCTCGCGCGCGAACTGGAAGTACTCCTCAGGCTGCTTGAGCCCGTCCGAGAGCCAGGTGTGCCCGTGGATGTCGCCCCAGAACAGGCTCAGCTCAGGCGGCTCGGGCGTGCAGATGGTCGGGTTGGAGGCGCCGGTCAGGCCGCTCTCGAGATCCGTGACGCGCACAACCTTCTCGCCCGGACTGCCAAAGGTCACCTGCAGCCGCCGCTGCAGGCCGCGCGGCCCGACGAAGCGGGCCTCCGCGCCCGGGTCGTTTGCCGTGATCTCGATGACGCCCTCGACCGGCTCGCAGGTGTTCTGCTCGCCGTCGCGCGTGAGGACAGCCATCTCCACCGGTTCGCCGGGAAGCACGAGGCTGGGCGCGCAGACCTCGAAGTGATCGGGATGGGCGGCGATGACCTCCAGCGTCGGCTGCTCGCCCGAGACGAGCGTGTAGCCCGAGAACCTGGCCGAGCGCGTGCCGTCCACATCGGTGGCGACGGTGAACTCGGCCTCGCCCGCGAAGTGCCGCGCCCACGCGCCCGGCTGAAAGCCCGGGTGCCGGCCGTAGGTCAGCGTAATCGTGTCGCCCTCCACCAGCGGCTCGTCGAGCACCTGGGCGTAGACCATGCGGCCCCAGCGGGTTACGTAGAAGAAGCGCGGCGGATCGAGCTCGACGGGCGGGTCCTCGACGCTCAGCTCGACCCGCGTTCCCTCGCGCGAGCACTCGACCTGGCAGTGGCCCTCATCGCCATGCCAGTGGATCTGCGGCGGCGTGAAGCCGTAGGGGATCTCGAAGCGGACGCTGCCGCCGACGGCGATGCCGGCAGGCCCGGCGGTGTATGTGATGCGCCACCAGCCCGGCGAGTTGGCCTCCACCGGGTCGGATGGCTCGATGATGGCTGTCCCATTGTCAGTTCCGATCTCCTCGTTGCGCATTGTGTCACCTCGGTCGTGCGTAGTCGGCGGGTCAACGGCAAGGGCGTCTTCGCCGATAAGGTGCCCTGCGCCTCCCGGTAAGCTACGGAGGGATCGAGGGAGGCCCCGTCGAACAGATGGGCGAACTTGCACCTGAGGCCGGGCATGATGCATAATCGAGAACGAAACAAGACGCGCCGGTATCCGGTAGGAGAGGAGGACCTCTGCAGAACATGCCGGGACAGCGAACGCTCTTCGGGACCGACATCACCATAGCGTCCGAGTACAGCAATGAGGTCGCCGTCACGCTTCACCTGGGGGACCGACTGCAGTTGCTCGCGACGATCCCCGACGGCGAGGCCTCCCTAATCGTGACCTCGCCTCCCTACAACCTTGGGAAGGAGTACGAGGAAGACCAAGCTTTAGGGGAGTACATCGAGACCCAGGCGGCGACGATCTCCGAGGCGGTTCGGATCTGCGCCGATGACGGCAGCATCTGCTGGCAGGTCGGCAACTACGTCGATAACGGCGAGATCGTGCCGCTCGACACGGTGCTCTACCCTGTCTTCCGCTCGCACGGCCTGAAGTTGAGGAACCGCATCGTCTGGCACTTCGGCCACGGCCTGCACTGCGCAAACCGGTTCTCCGGCCGCTACGAAGTCATCCTGTGGTTCACGAAGACCGACGGCTACTATTTCGACCTTGACGCCGTGCGGGTGCCGCAGAAGTACCCGGGCAAGAAGCACTACAAGGGGCCGAAGGCCGGGCAGTTGTCGGGCAATCCCGACGGCAAGAACCCTTCCGACGTCTGGATCATGCCCAACGTCAAGGCGAACCACCGGGAGAAGACCAAGCACCCCTGCCAGTTCCCCGTCGCCTTGATTGAGCGGCTCATTCTCGCGCTGACCGAGCCGGGCGACCTGGTGGTCGATCCGTACATCGGCGTGGGAACGACGGCCGCCGCCGCTGTGCTCACTGGGCGACGTGCGGCCGGTGCGGACACCATGCCCGAGTACCTAGAGATTGCACGTGAACGAGTCCGCCAGGCAGCGGCCGGTACGTTGCCCCATCGGCCGCTCGACAAGCCGATCTACGATCCTTCGCTACCCAACGGGGGCCACCGGTGAGGATCGTCCAGATGTATTCGCATCTCAATGGTCACGAACACATCCTCGTCCATAAGCCTCACCTGTGGGACGACATCGAGGAGACAATCTCGGTCGTCGATGCGGAAGCTTGTCGCACGAAGGTCTCTCGTGAGAAGACCATGCGGGGGAAACTGCTCTTCAGCCCCACCCAACTGAACGCCTGCTTCAGGTCAGAGCTGGCGGCGTTAGGCTGGCAGGAGTCGCGTACGTACTACTGGGTGACTGCTGACCACAACTTGGTGCGACGCACGATGGACATGCCGGCGGAAGCACAGAAGCGCGCCATTGAGGATGCCGGTGAAGAGGCTATCCGCTCCTACAACCAGACCGACTTCGTCAAGGACCGCATTGCGGTGGAAGTGCAGATGGGCAAGTATGCGTTCGTGGCGTACGACCTCTTCGTGAAGCACATGGCCTTCTTCGTCGGTGATATGATTGATGTAGGCGTCGAGATTCTCCCGATGAAGGCGCTCCAGGCCGAGATGTCTTCTGGCGTGCCTTACTACGAGGGTGCACTCTACGACCTCATCCGCCAGGGCCGCGGAGTGCCGGCTGTGCCGCTGGTCCTTGTTGGCATCTCCCCCTGACGCATCTTCAACGCTCGGTGCGCTGCAGCACGACCAGCCAGTCGCGCCGCACCTCGATCTGCGGGACCGGCCAGGAGCCGGTCTCGTCGCCCTCCGCAATGCCCAGCTCGCGCTCGCTCGCATCGGAGGCGTTGACGAGCGTGGCGCGATAGCTCAGGCCTGGCTCCAGCGCGCGGATCGTCGGCGCGGGGAGGGCGTTGAACAAGTAGATGATGCGCAGCTCCCCGGGGATGCCCCCCGCGTAGGGCAGCATGTAGTCGTGCTCGCTCCAGCGCGGCTCGACCCACTCCGGGTGCGGCTCGATGCGCCACCACTCCCAGCGCTCCAGCAGCCGCCGGAAGCGCCCGAGCTGCGCCGAGCCGGGAAGCTGCATGGCGTCGTCCCACGGGCGATCGCCCCACGAGTAGCCGTGCGGCGACGGGCCGTAGGGCTCACCCTCGCGGTTGACCTGCCAGATGCCGTTCGCGCCGTAGGTGTGCCCGCAGGTGCCGTTGAGGATCGAGGCCCAGAACATCATGCGCTGGACCTCCTCGCGGCTGGCCTCCAGGATTCCCTCGTAGCAGACCTCGCCGTTGACGACCGGCATGGTCGGCTCCTCGGCGCGGGCCTCGGTCACGAGCCGGACGGTGCTCGGCAGGCTGCGGCGGTCGCCGTGGCCGGTCTGGAGCATCTCGAAGTCGAGCACCGAATCGTCCTCGACCTGCCGCCGCCCGCGCCGGGTGGGATGGATGGTGACGGGGCGCCGATAGGGGTCGATCTCGCGCAGGTAGCGGCCGACCTGGGTCCAGCCCTCGCGCTGGATGCTCTCGTCGGCCTCCGCCTGCCCGGTGCGCTTATGCAGGTACCAGGGCATGACGCCCTCCCCGGCCAGGCACCACACCACCGGGTACGCGCCCCAGCGCGCGATCAGCTCCCGCCAGTGGCGCTTGAGGCGCTCGACGCCCATCCAGGGAAGGTAGTAGCCCCACGAGCCGAAGATGCACGGGACCAGCCCGCGCGAGACCAGCCACTCGATGCGCAGGTCCGCGAGGTCCCACCAGCCGGGGTTGATGCGCTCCCAGTCTGGCAGCCAGGGCCAGCCGGCCTCATTGTCGCCGCGCGGGTCGAAGGCCTCCATGTCCGGGTAGAGGCCGGCGACGAGCTGGATGACGCTGAAGCCCTTCGCGACGCGGTCGGCGGTCAGGCGGCGGAACTCGTCCGGCCAGCGCAGGCGGCCGCAGAGGGCCATCCACCAGGTGTCGCCGAGCCAGAAGAAGGGCGTGCCATCGGCGTGCTCCAGATAGCGGCGGTTCTCGGCCACCTGCAGTGGCCCGCGGGCAAAGAGCGGGTTATCGCCGTCGTACTCTGCGACCTCGATCTCCCCCTCGACCTCGTGCAGGTCCGGGTTGGCCTCATCCGAGCAGACCGAACGCCACGCGTGGCGGCCGACCTCCCCGGACGCGAAGCGGACACGCCATGCGCTCCCGCCCACCCAGAAGGCGGGCACGCGCATCTCGCGCCCCGATGGCGCGGTCACGATCACGTCCAGGCGTAGCTGCGCGAACGGGTCGTCGTACACTCGGGCCGAACGGAAGCCCCACTCGGTGACGCAGTTGCGCTGAGCCTGCAGCATGGCCGATCACCCTCCGGACGGGATAGCCGCCAGACCGTCAGTCGCTCGCCGTGCGTGGGACAGTTCGTCGCGCGGAGCGGTGCTCCTGCCTTCGCCGGGGGACGTCGCTGCGGAAGGAGTGCGGCGTAAAGCGGCGAAGCAGAGGTGGCCGCGCCGGCCGTTGCGCGTGCGACGGCCCACTTCGACCATCACGAGGAGAGCGCCCCATGTCTGAGAGCGCATTCGACGTGCCCGGACGCTGGCTCAAGGGGAATCTGCACCTGCACACCACCGCTTCCGACGGGGAGCTGACGCCACAGGAGGCCGTTGACGGCTACTGCGAGCACGGGTACGACTTCCTGGCGATCACCGATCACGACACGGTCGTGGACGTCGAGACACTGGACCCCGGCGGGATGACGCTGCTGCCCGGGGTCGAGATTGCGCCGCGAGGCGGGGAGCTGGGCCAGACGATCCACGTGGTGGGCATCGGCGCAACCGAGCAGCCGAGCAAGTTCGAGGACGACAGCGCCCAGGACGCGATCGACCGGCTGGCGGAGATCACGCAGTTCCACTTCGTGGCACATCCATCCTGGTCGAGTCTGACTCATCGCGACATCCTGCCGCTTGAGGGGATCATGGGCCTGGAGGTGTTCAACACGACCTGCCGCCGGGGCATTGGCCGCGGGACGTCTGAGGTGCAGTGGGACGCCCTGCTCGCGCGCGGGAAGAGGCTCTTCGGCCTCGCGGTGGATGACGCGCACGTGCACTACGACGACCTGTACGGCGGTTGGGTGATGCTCCGCGCCGAGGAGCCCTCCCCCGAGGCGATCTACCGCGCCCTGCGGGCCGGGCACTTCTACGCCAGCTCGGGCCCGACCATCGAGAGCGTCGAGTTCGACGGTGATACGGTCCACATCGAGTGCTCACCGGCGACCGAGTGCTTCGCGATCTGCCCGGCTCCCGGCAGGGGCTGGACGAACTGGAGGCACGGCGGAGGCCGGGAGCTTGCGACCGAATTCGATCTCCAGATGAAACCTGGAACCGACCCGGTGCGAATAGTATTGGTCGATGAACTCGGCCGCCGCGCGTGGACGAACCCGTTCTGGCCGGCCTGATTCCCCGGAGGCAACGCACCATGCGACGCATATCCGCCGCACTGGCGCTGATCGTCATGACCGCAGCCCTTGCGGGCGCGGAGTACACCCCCGGACGCCCGTGGACGGCGGTGATCCCCGATCCCGACACGGTTGACTGGAGCAATCCGGACCGGCCCGGCTACCACTACCGCGGGATGCTGCCGCTACACGAGAAGTTCTACGAGTACATCAAGACCAAGCGGGAGCGTGGCGAGGAGCTGTCGATGGCGGACAATGCCATGATCCGCCGGCTGCAGACGCTGCGACGCTGGCCTGAGGCACCGGTGCCCAACCAGTTCTGGAGGTCCTACCTGCGCTACCTGCGCGAGCAGACCACCGACGAGCTCAACTGGGCTCAGCGCTTCATGCTCTGGGAGGCGTTCGCACGCGGGCTGATCGCGTGGGATCTCGAGCAGGACGAGCACACGCGAAACGTGGTCGAGTATCTCAACTCGGGCCCGTTCCGCGCGCGCAACTGGTTCGAGCGCTGCTTCGGGCGTGTGGAGCCCTGGATGGAGTACACCACCGCGTCGGTCGGCATCGACATGGGGGGCGGTGGCGGGGCGCCGGGCACCGTCTATCCGGCCGAGCCCTTCAACGGGCTGCAGATCACCTACAACGTCGCCGGCGCGACTCTCGGCGAGGCCGAGGACACGCCCGGCTTCACGACCTCGCGCAGGCACAGCGGCGTGGTGCATCCGGGAACTCTGACGGTCTCGGGGTCCGGGTTGGGCGATGGCGGCTACGGCGCCACCCTGACCGTGCGCGTCTGGGCCGGTGCCGAGGAGCGGAAACTGGAGGAGTGGATTGAGAACACCCGGGGCGGCGCGGACAGCAAGTCCTTCAGCCTGTCCGTCCCGGTGGCGCCGGGCACGACCTCGGCGGGCTTCAGCATCCGCCTCGATGGCAGCTACTCGATGGGCGGCGGCCATCGGGGGCTGGTGGTCTCCGGAGCGCTGGGGCAGTCCGCTGCTGACGCCGCACAGCAGCGCGCCCAGGCCGACGCCGAATGGCGCGCGCGGGTCGAGAAGACGCTCGCCGAGCTCGGCTACGAGCAGACGCCGGGGGGGCGGGAGCTAGCCGAGATGCGCCGGGCGCTGCAGGGCGGCGACGCCGCCTGGCGCGAGTACGTCGATCGCAAGCAGCGCGAGCTGGGCTACCAGGACTCGGATGCCGAGGCAGGGCTCGACGAGCTTGCCTCCGCGCTTGACGCCGGCGGGGCGACGTGGGACCAGTACGCCGCCGCGCACGGTGGCGCGGTCGCGCCCCCGCCGCCGGACGTCGGTGGGCTTCAGGTCGGCACCGGCACCTCCGGTGGGACGACCACAGGCGCAGCCGATCACTTCGACCAGGTCGGCAAGGTCTCTGCGGCCATGAACTACGAGGACCTCCCGGCGGGGAGCGTGGCGGCGGCGGTCTGGACGCGCGACGGCGCGGAAGTCACGCGCAGCCAGCAGCAGGTCGGCGGCACCGGCTGGGTGTCGTTCTCGCTCTTCACCCAGGACGCCGGAGGCCTGCAGTCGGGGCGCTACACACTGACCATCACGGTCGGCGACACCGTGCTCGGGCGCAAGACCTTCACGATCGGCAATTGAGGCGCACGCGGGAGGGTGCTCGGCGATGCTGGCACGGCGCATGCACCGTGCGAGTCTTCCAGGCATCGCGGTGATGCTGGCCGCCTGCGTATCAGCGGGATGGGGCGCTCTTGAGCAGGTCGATGAGCACACCTGGCGCGATGACTTCGAGGGTAACACGCTCGACGGCTGGAACCTGCCCGAGTACTACCGCCTGACGACCATCGACGGGAACGGCGTGCTCGAGGTCGGCGGGCCGGAGCAGGAGCAGTACAGCGCGGTCAAGCTGGCATACGAGGGCGTGGGACGGGAGCTCTCGGACTACGCCGTCGAGTGCCGGGTGCGGCACCTGCGGGGAAGCTGGGCAGGGCTGTTCTTCCGCAAGTGCAGCGCCGGCTGGCTGGAGGCCTTCATCTTCGGCTCCCGCATCCTGGTGCGCCGGCAGCCCGGCTCGGTGGTGCTCTCGCTGGCGCCCCTGCCGGACTCCGACGAGGCCTGGCGAACGCTGCGAATCGTCGGGACCGGGCCTTTCATCCGCGTGTACGTGGACGGCCGGCAGATCTTCTCCTGCGGCGACGAGGAGCTGGTCGCCGGTCGCTGCGGGATCAGCTCGCACCACACGCATGCCTACTACGACGACTTCGTGATCGCCGAGCGCCTCCAACCCCATGAGACGCTCATCGTGCGCCCCGACGCCCCCGAGGATGGCCTTCTCGTTCCGCCCGGTGAGCCCACCACAATCCAGCTCGACGCCTGGAACGCGGGCGACGAGCCGCGCGAGGTGGAGCTGGCGTGGCGCATGGACGAGGGGGAGACGAGCCGCACACCGGTCACGCTGGGGCCCCGCGAGCGCAGGCTCGTGCCCATAGAGCAGCAGGCGCTGGCGGAGGGCCTGCACTGGATCGAGGTGTCATTCCGGGAGGGCGGCGAGGAGGTGGCGGGAGGCAGCTACCCCATCGCCGCCGTCGCGCCGCCGGACGTGGAGGCCGATGAGCCCTTCCTCGCCTGGGGCGTCTACGACAAGTACCAGCTCGGCGGCGAGCCCTGGGCGCTAAACACCTATCTGCACGCGATGTGCAACGACCTCCGCAACCACGGGTTCAACACGATCATGGCCGGCAACGCGATGCCCAGGCCGACCGTCCGACAGCTCGACATCCTCTCTCGCTACGGCATGAAGGTGATCCTGCGCGGCATCGGCGAGCTTCCACGCGAGGTCACCACGCACCCGGCGGTGCTGGCAATCGCGTACGGCGACGAGCCGAAGGTCGAGGAGCTTGAGGGCTACCGCGCGCGGTTCGAGGAGCTGGCGGAGGAGTACGCCGCACCGATCACCACCTGCCTGATCGGGGATGCGGTCGGGACGCGCGGCAGCGCCGATCCGTGGCTGATCTGGCCGGAGCTGGGCTCGGCGTTCAAGCTGGCGCGCTACTACCCCATCCGCAAGAGCGTCTACGACCTGGTGCGCTTCCCGAACTACAAGGGCGGGCTCTCGCCGCAGGCGATCTTCCGGCTGCTGGAGATCGGCGCGGGGGAGGACGGGTGGTACTACGTCATCCAGGCCTTCGGCGACCATGTGAGCGAGGAGATGCCCGAGCCCTACTGGCGGAACCCGACCGCGGCGGAGATGCGTGGGATGGCGCACCTGGCACTGGCGCATGGGGCGCGCGGGGTCATCGCCTACACCTACCAGACCGAGCGGGAGAGATGGCCCGCGCTGGTCGATCAGCGCTGGCTGCGGCCGAATGACGGCAAGTACGAAGCGCTGGCGGAGGTCGCACGGCAGGTCGCGCCGGTGCGGGAGGTGCTGCTGGACAGCCACTGGGAGGCACTCGAGGTCCGCGCGACACCGGCGACTGTCTGGCCGGTGCCTCGCATGACCTCAGACGGGCGCAGGCTGGCGTATGTGGTGAACCTCGACACCGACGCGCGGGCCGACGCGCGGATCGAGATCATCGACCCGGTGGTGAACAGCCGCCGCGTGCCGCTGGCGTGGGTCAGGGAGCTGTTCGGCGGCGCTGAGATTGGGTTCGAGCGCGCCGAAATGCGCAGCACCTTCGGCCTGCGGCTCGGGCCGGGCCGGGCGGCGTTGCTGGAGTTCGCGACCGACGAGCAGTAGGGAGGTCCTTCGCAGATGAAGATCGGCATCATCGCGGACACGCACGGGAACCTCGACGGCTGGGAGCGGGCCATGGAGGTCGCGCTTGAAGGCGCCGACCTCATCGTGCACTGTGGTGACGTGCTCTACCACGGGCCGAAGTTCGAGCCGGCGGAGGGATACTCCCCGAAGCGGCTGGCCGAGGCCATCAACGCGATCGACGTGCCCGTGCTCATCGCCCGTGGCAACGGCGACTCGGACGTGGATCAGCTCGTCCTGGACGCGCCGCTGCAGAGCCCCTACATGTTCGCGCAGGTGGAGGGGCTGCGCATCCTCGCCGCGCACGGCCACATCCAGCCGCCGGAGGAGCTGATCCCGCTGGCGCAACGCTGGGGCATCGACCTGCTGCTGACCGGCCATACCCACGTCCCCCTGCTGCGTAAGCACGGAGACCTGCCGCACGTCAATCCGGGAACGGTGACGTATCCGCTGGCCGAAGATGAGCGCCTGGCCCGCCTCACGTGCGCGGTCTGGGATGACGGCATGATCACGCACTTCGACATCGAGACCGGCGAGCCACTGAACCCGTAGCCGCGAGCCGCCATCCGGACGTGAGGAGTGCCAGCGGGCGTGACTGAGCGGAGCGGATTCGCCGCCGAAATCACCTACCGCGACCTGCGCGGCCTGGAGCCGGAGGACGGCCTGACCCGGCGCGACCCCAGCGACGTCATCCGCCACGATGGGCGCTACTGGGTCTGGTACACGAGGACCGACCGCGGGCACAGCGGCTACGACGCCACCGTGTGGTGTGCGTCATCCGAAGACGGGCTGTGCTGGCGCGAGGAGGGCGAGGCGGTAGCGCGGGGAGGGCCGGGCGAATGGGACGAGCAGAGCGTCTTCACGCCAGGCATCCTCGTCTTCGAGGGGCGGTTCTACCTCTTCTACACCTCGGTCCAGAAGCCGTTCTCCGAAGCGGCTTTGACCGCGATCGGTGCCGCGGTGGCCGACTGCCCGGAGGGCCCGTGGGAGAAGCTGCCGCCGAACCCGTTGCTTCTGCCCGGCGAGGGCGAGGCCTTCGACAGCCACCGGGTGGACGACTCCTGCCTGATGGTGCGGGAGGGACGGTGCTGGCTCTACTACAAGGGCCGGCAGATGGGCCTGAGCCCCGCGGAGACGAAGATGGGCCTGGCGGTCGCGGACGAACCGGCGGGTCCATGGCGCAAGCACCCCGACAATCCGCTCATCCCGACCGGCCACGAGGTGCTATGCTGGCCCGACCATGATGGCGTTGCCGCGCTGGTATCGAGGCCACCATCGATCTGGTACGCCGCTGACGGGTTGGCGTTCGAGCGGCTGGCGGACCTCGACGAGCGGCCCAAGGCTCCGGGGGCATGGCGCCCCGACGCCTTCGGTGACCCCGACGAGGGCGCTGGCATCGAGTGGGGCATCTGCCAAGAGAACGGGCCCGGTAGCTGGCCGTATCTGCGGCGCTTCGATATCACCTGGCCGTGGCGGGCCGAAGGCAGAGGCTCAGGCGTGGCATAGCGATCGGGTTCGCCCCGGTGGGCGGCGCTCGACCGGGAGGGGCGGCCGCGGGGGCCGACGAAGGTGGCCGAGTGCGGACCGAACGGAACGCCGTCCGAACCGGCCCTGCGCGTGCCGGTGGACCGATAGCAGAGGAGGTGCCCGTCATGCGGGACTGCAGCGCGATGCGAACACGGTCGCGATGGGGTTTCCTCATCCTCTTGATGGCTACAGGGGCTCTCGTGATGTACGGCTGCGGTGGAGGCAGCGGCGGAGATGGGGGTGGCCGGCCACCAGCACCGGACGAGACGACATACGCCGTAGTGGACCTCGGGACTCTCGGCGGCGGTACGAGCGTGGCGCTGGACCTGAACGAGGCCGGGCACGTGGTGGGCAACGCGAGGCTCGCGAGCAACGACGCGCACGCCTTCCTCGAGGCGAGCCCGCTTCAGGACCTGGGCACTCTCGGCGGCGGCGGTCACAGCAGCGCCACCAGCATCAACGATAACGGCGTCATGGTCGGCTGGTCGTGGGCGCCCGGGACGACGACGCGGCACGCCTTCATCTACCAGAGCGGCACGATGACCGACCTGTTCCCCAATGACCCGGCGCAGGCATTGGCGATCAACGGCCTGGGCCATGTCGTCGGCGTGCGAAACGACCATGCCTTTCTCTGGGACGGCCAGGCAGCGATCGATCTGGGGACACTGGGCGGCAACACCAGCCAGGCGCGGGACATCAACGACGACGGCCTGATCGTGGGCTGGTCCAAGCTGGCCGACGGGACCACCGATCACGCCTTCGTGTATGCGGGAGGCGCGATGACGGACATCGGCACCCTCGGCGGCACGAGCAGCCTCGGCTACGGCGTGAACGACGCCGGCTGGGTGGTCGGCGACTCCCAGACGAGTGCAGGCGGCAGCGACTGGTCCACGGGCCACGGCTTCCTCTACCGCAGCGGCACAATGACCGATATGGGCACGCTCGGCGGCGACAAGAGCCATGCGGAGGATGTGAGCGACGAGGGGATCCTGATCGGAGAGTCGATGCTGGCCGATGGCCAGAGCTGGCACGCCTTCCTCTACTTCGATGGTCGGATGGTGGACCTCAACGATCTGCTGGACACCGGCTCGCAGGGCTGGACCCTGGAGCAGGCGCGTGGCATAAACGGCTCCCGGCAGATCGTGGGCTTGGGCATCAACCCCGACGGCGACCGGCACGCCTACCTGGCCACACCGCAGTAGTCATTGACCGCGGGTGCCGAGGCCGGCCACTACCGTGCGGCCGGCCTCTGCCCCGCGCGCTCATGGCCCGAACTGCTCAAGCAGGCCGGAGAGGTACTCGTAGCCCTCAACCAGCTTCTGCTCGGTGGTGATGCCCTCGGGCCGGACGCAGTAGCCGCCGCGGAAGTCCTCCAGGTCGATGTACCCCTCGTACCCGCAGTCCGCCAGCGCCTCGATGATCTCGCGGAAGTCCGCGAGGCCGTCCTCGAGTGACGCCATCTCAGTGCTCCACGCACCGTCCGCGCCCCTGACCCAGGCCTGGTTCTTGGCGTGGACGTGCGCCAGGTACGGGCCGAGCATCTCGATGCCCATGCGCCACTGCTCGTATCCCTCGTGCACCATGTTGCCGGGGTCGAGGATGGCGCCCACGTGGTCGGGGTCGAAGTGCTCAAGGATGCGCATGGTGGCCGAGGCAGAGGGGCAGATGGTGTTAGAGTGGATCTCGATGAGTGCCTTGACGCCGTGTTCGGCGGCCATGGGCTCGATAGTGCGGTAGTTGCCGATGACCATCTCGCGCAGCTCGTCGTAGTGCGTTGAGCCGTCGTAGCCGGCGGAGCCGATGCGCAGCATGGGCGCGCCCATCGCGACTGCGCCGTCCATCAACCGCTCGATCGTGTCGAAGTCCCCGGTGTCGGCGCTGGTGCCCAGGGATGGGATCTCAAGGCCGTGGCGCTCGGCGACTTCGCGGGCGCGCGGCGCGTCCTCCTCCAGGTCGTCGAGGCTCACGTGCCACTGCTCGCCCGAGTCGAACACTCGGTCCTCGTATCCGACGGTCCACTCGATCCCACTGTACCCGATCTCAGCGACCTTCGCGGCCGCCTCCTCCCGGCGGTAGTCAGGCAGCACGATGGAGTAGACGCCGAGCTTCATGCGATCTCATCCTCTCTTGTGAGAAGGCCACGCAGACGAGCTGTCTGAGCAACGAGAAGCAGATCGGTCTGGCGATCATGCCGTACGCCCAGGACTTCGACGAGACGCTTCCAAGCTCCTACTACTACCTCAACGGCGCAAGCTCCGGTGGCGGCTACATGCACTTCAGCGGCATGGTCATGCCGTACTCCAAGAACGAGAAGCTCTTCGTCTGTCCGGATCAGCGCGGTGCGTGCCATCCCGCCCATGGGCGGGACCCGTGGGCCGTTTGCGGCTGGACGGGTCGGGCCTCTCCCCCCTGTCCTTCCCGCTCACGAGCAGGATCGGACATCCCCCCTGCGGGCCTTGCCGGGGCGTCTGGCGCGATCGGACGCCTGTGCGGCCGCGCGTTGCATCGTTGCCGCCGCGCAAGAGCTGCGTAATGGATAGCCGGAGGAGAGAGAGGCAAGGGGCTTGCCGGGCGCCCAGCGAGCAGCCCGGGCGAGGCCTGTTGCATGCACGCATCTGAGTGGGTGCAGAGCGACGGCACGTCGCCTGCCACCTGAGGCAGGAATCGGGGGCGGCGGCTGCGAACCATCCTGCATCATGTCCCTGGCCGACGTCGCGGGGCACCAAGAGCAGGTCAGCGCGCTGCAGCGCGCCATCGCGAGCGAGCGCGTCGCGAAGGCGTACCTCTTCGTGGGGCCCCCGAACGTCGGGAAGACGCTGGTGGCGAAGGAGTTCGCGAAGGCCGCGAACTGCGAGGAGCTGCCGGAGAGGCCGAGCGCGGACGAGGTGGACTCCTGCGACCGCTGCCACACGTGTGTGCGGATGGAGCAGGAGAATCACCCGGATCTGGTCGTGGTGCGGCCGGCGGTCGCGGTGGATGTCCGGCCCGGCGGCGAGGACGACGAGGGGGAGCAGGCCGGGCCCGCAGAGGACGAGGCCGAGGAGGGCCAGGATGTCAGGGTCGTGGAGAGGACGGCGAAGCGCACGGTCTACGTGGAGTTGCCCGACGCGCTCATCCAGACGGATCGCATCCTGGACGTGATTCGGCACTGCTGGGCGAAGGCGGCGTCGGCGCGACGCAAGTTCGTGATCATCACCTCCGCAGAGACGATGAACGCTGAGGCGGAGAACCGGCTGCTGAAGACGCTCGAGGAGCCGCCGCCGGGCACCACCTTCGTGCTCACCACGGCAAACCCGTCGGCTCTGCTGGAGACCACGCTCTCGCGCTGCCAGGCGGTGAAGTTCCAGGCGCTCTCGGCGGCGGGGCTACGAGAGGCGCTTCGAACGGGCTTCCCCGAGGCAGAGCCAGAGCTGATAGAGGCCGTGACGGCGATGGCCGGGGGCCGCTACGGCAGGGCCCGGTGGCTGATGGGCGCGCCGGAGTTGGTGTCGCTGCGGTCGGAGTTGCTGGACCTGGCGGCGGCGACGTGCGAGGCGAACCTGGTGCAGTGCCTGGGCATGGGCGAGCGGCTCATGGAACTGGCACAGCAGTGGTGGGAAGTGGTGGAGCAGGCGCAGGACCGCCCGCGGGAGCTGTCGGAGGAGGACAGCAGGCTGCGTGCGAAGGCGCTGGGAGAGCTGGGCAGGAGGAGCCCCGACCGCATCCGGCGCATCCAGATAAGCGAGCTGCTGGACATTCTGCAGACCTGGTACCGGGACCTGATGCTGCTGCGGGCCGCACCCGAGTCGGGGCTGGTAGTGAACACCGACCGGAGCGCGCAGCTCGGGGAGCTGGCGCCGCTCCACAGCCCGAACGGGCTGGCGTGGGCGTCGCAGGTGATTGAGGAGACGCGGCGGGATCTGAGCGTACACAACGCGAACTTCCGCCTCGCGTGCCAGGTGCTGCTGCTCAAGCTGATGGCCGCGCGGCGCCGCCGCTAATGCGAAAGGCTGCGCAGAAGAGAGAGTAGGTGAGGGACGATAACAGCACGCGAGTGGGGCTCACTTGTGCGCGGGATCTTGCAGGTCGCCCTGGCGCTGCTGATCGCCGCCAGCTTCGGTGGGTGGGTCGTGACGCTGGGGGTGCTGGTGAGGCCCGGCAGCGACATGCGGGTGATCCACGGCGCCTTCCTGGTGATTACTGCCCTGTACGGCTTGCTGGCCCTCGCCATCGGCAATACACTGGGGCGACGCCAGGGGATGCGAGGGGTGGCGGCCGCGGCGCTCGGATCGCTGCTGGCCTGGGGGGTGCTGGAGCTGTTCTACTCCCTGTGGAAGATCGGTTCGCCACAGATGCGCGCTCCGCTGGTGTTGGGGGTGGCGCTCTCAGTGGCTGGCGCGGCCATCGGCGTGAGCCGTGCAGCGGATAGAGAGGCCGTCAGGCTGGAGCTGGAACAGGAGCTGGGCGAGCTGGCCGACGACGAAGACGAGCGGCCGCCCGCCGACCAGCCCTGATCCCGGACAGCGCGTTGCGGCGGTTGAGGTGACATGTCATATGGAGCAGTTCCGCGAGTTCCGTGTCGGTGGCCAGCGCCTGGCCGCCAGCATCCACATCCCCGAGCAGACGCCCGGCCCGGGACTGGTGATGTGCCACGGCTTCACCGGGCACCGCATAGAGGCTCACTTCCTCTTCGTGAAGGCCGCTCGCGCCTTCTGCGACGCCGGGCTCAATGTGCTGCGCTTCGACTTCCGGGGGTCTGGTGAGAGTGAGGGCGCGTTCCGCGAGATGACCATCGAGGGGGAGATCGAGGACGCGCTCGCGGCGCTGCAGCTCCTACGCGGCGAGCCCACGGTGGCGGCATCTCGCGTGGGCGTACTGGGGCTGAGCCTGGGCGGACTCGTGGCGGCCTGCGCGGCCGCCCGCGACGGCGATGTGAAGGCCCTGGTGTTGTGGTCGGCCGTGGCGAGCATGGCCGACCTGGTCAGGGAGCGCTGGAGCTCGGCGGAGGCCAGGGGGAGTCTGGAGCTGCGCGGCTACTACGAGCAGGGCGCGTTCGAGATCGGTGCCGGCTTCATCGCGGGCGCCCCGGTCGTCAACCCTCTGCGAGAGGTCAAGCAGTATCACGGGCCCGCGCTCATCCTGCACGGCGACGAGGACGAGAGCGTGCCCGTGGCTCATGCACAGATGTACGCAGACGCCCTGCCGGGCGATGACACAACCACGCATACCATCTTAGGCGCCGATCACACGTACGCCACCGTGCCGTGGGAGTGCGAGGCGATCGAGGTCAGCCGTGACTGGCTCGCCGAGCGCCTGTGAGGTGTCGGAGCGATGGGCACCGCCGAACTGACCGGACGCGGGGCCGAGCTTGCGGGCCGGCTCGGGTTCAACACCGCATGCATGCCGAACAGGTCGCTGAGCGAGGCGATGCGGCTGGGGCGTGAGATAGGGCTGGCCGGCGTCGAAGTGCTCTCCTTCGCGGACTACCGGCACTCGCACGGAGACCTGGCCGGGCTGTACTTCGACCGCCTGACCGATGCCGAGCGCGACCGGCTGCAGCGCCTGCTCTCTCCCTTCCGCCACGTGAGCGTGCATGCACCGTTCTGGGACATCGCTCCCTTCTCCCCCAACCCCGGCATCCGGGACGAGTCGCGGCGCCAACTGAAGGCCGCGGTGAGCGTCAGCGCCGAACTGGGTGCCTCGACCATCACCACACACCTCATCCCGCGCACAGGCTACGAGCTGAGCGAGTACCGCGGCGAGGTGACGGGCCTCTACCGGGAGCTGGGGGATCTGGCCGGGGACAGGGACCTGACGGTGACCATCGAGACCGGCTTCCCGCTGGGCATCGAGGAGTTCGCGTCGGTGATCCACGACATCGACCACCCGGCGGTGGGCGCGAACGTGGACGTGGGACATCTGCGGGGCCTTGTGAGCGCGGAGAAGAGGGAGACCCCCGAGGCGGCGCATATCTACAACGAGCTGCTGGCGCAACACATCGACACGCTGGGCCCCAAGGTCTACCACCTGCACCTACACGATACCCGGCGGCGGGACTTCCGCGATCACAAGGAGTGCGGCACCGGCATACTCGACTTCCCTGCGCTCTTCCGGCGCCTCCTGGCGATGGACTACCGGGGCCTCGCGAACTTCGAGCTTGAGGAGCCGGACGACGTCGCGGCACTGCGGCGAAGCCACCTGCACGTGCTCGACGCGATCGGCCGCGCGACCTGCTGACCGGCTCAGGTCAGATGCAGGGCGTGCAGTCCCAGCCTCTCGCGCCACGTCTGCTCGGTGTTGGTGAAGTGCCGGTGCCTGACCAGCGACGCGGCCTGCACGTAGCACTCGCCGTAGTCCGACGGGTTCTCCACGCCCACCGTGTCAACATGGTGGTAGACGTAGGCCAGCGGGCCGGCCATGGGGGTCTCCCCGAACTCCGACTCGGCCGCCGACAGGATCAGGTCCCGGGCACGCCGCCGCGCGTAGCGGGTGATCGGCGTCTGGGTCCATTCGTAGGGGTAGTTGCTGCTGAGGTATTCCGCCAGCTCATAGGCCTTCGCCTGCAGGGCCGGCTTCAGGGCCAGAGTGTGCAGAAGCATCAGCCGCAGGAAGAACCGCTCCTCCTCGGTATGCTTGGGAACCAGGAGGTACCTGCGGGCACAGACCACCTTATCGTAGGCGCGTTGGGCGGTCCCGCGGGTACTGTGCGTGGCGCCCAGGTCGTGCAACTGCGCCATGGTCCAGTCTTCCATCTTCTGGTTGAGCTGCTCGGTAACCTGTCGTGTTCTGTCGTTGCGGATCTCGAGTCTCGTGGCTCGCGCCATGACGGTCACATATCCTTGTACTGGCCAGTCTGTATGAAGATGATGGCCGGGGGGAAACGTGCTGGACTCTCCAGACGCCCAAGCCACCGAACTACTTCAACGCTTTAGGTTCATTCACCTGCTCCCAAGGCGGGCATGTGCGGCGGAGGCGAGGGCGAAGGCGACTGCATAGATCGCTCCCCCCGCCAGAAGCACGGTCTGGAATCCCCAGAGCTTGGCGGCGAGCATCGCCAGCACCGAGCCGAGCACCGAGGCCACGCCGTTGATGCCCCAGGCCCAGGGCACGATCGATCCCCGCCAGCGCCCCACCTCGCGCAGCCCGGTGGGGAAGGGCATGCCCATCGCGAAGCCCAGCGGCGCCAGCAGGGCCATGGTGAGAACGGCGCGCAGCCCCACGGGCCACCCAAGCGTGCAGGCCAGCAGGGAGGGTAGCACGCACCGCAGGCCGACCACCGCCAGGCCGACCACCAGCGCGGCCAGAGCCGCGGAGCGCAGCATGCTCGCACGCGGCCACTGCTGGCTGAACAGGCTCCCCGCGCCGCTCCCCACCAGCAGCGAGAAGAGGATCACCGACAGGGTCAGGGCGGGGTAGCCCAGGTAAAGGATGAACCGCTGCGCCAGGCAGACCTCGACCAGCATGTACCCCGCACCCAGCAGCGCGAAGTAGACGACCGCCCCGGTCAGCGGCCCGACCGACTCCACCTCCGACCGGACGAGGGCGGTAATGGTCAGCGCCGAGAACACCAGCACACCAAGCGCGATCAGCAGCACGAAGCGCGACATGTGCGGCGGGATCCCGGGATTGAAGTCGATCACGAATGGCCTGTCGTCGGTGCGAGGCCTGACATCCACGTCCGCCGGCGTCCACCAGCGATCGAACCGCGCGACGAACTCATCGGTCTCCATGCCCTGGCGGAGCCAGGCGAAGGGCGGCACCTCGTAGGCGCCGGGCAGGAAGACGGGCTCGAGTCCGAGCTTGATCGAGCGCCGCGCAATGTCGGCGGAGCGGTCGGGTGCCATCGGGCTGCGGAACAACATGACCAGGTGCCGGTAGGGCCCGAAGACGTGCTCGCGATTGGGGACGCTGACCACGGCGAGGTGGTTGAGCGCCTCGCCGCGCGGGCTCCCCTCCCGCTCGAGTGCCGCGAGCCCGGTCAGCACCAGCCGTGCCAGGACGAGTGGATGCTGGCAGACCACCGCGACCTGCCCCCGGTCGGTCAGGTGCGCGAGGTAGTCCTGGAAGCCCTCGACCGTGTGCACGTAGCTCTCCACCAGCGCGAGGCTGCTGGAGGCGGTGGTCGCGCTCTTGGTGAGGGCCATGTAGATCATGTCGTAGCGGGTGGGCGATCGCCGCACGTAGCTGCGCCCCTCGGCGACGTGCACGCTGACGTTGTTGTAGTCATAGAGCGGCCCGACGAAGTCGCGGTAGCGCCGCACGATCGGCACCATCGAGGGATTGAGCTCGGCGGCCTCGATCTCGGAGGCGCCCGCCGCCAGCGCCAGCAGCACGTCGAGGCCCGCGCCGGGGCCGATGAGCAGCACCCGATCAGGCCGGCCGATGCGGAAGGGCAAAAAGCCGATGAAGTCCGCGTAGCGCTCGGCGACCGAGGCCAGGTCGCCGTCGAAGTGGATCAGGTTGGTGGGGACCTCGCCGTCGGTGTAGACGAAGAGGTCGTCGGTCGGGTGGTAGCTGCCGTCGGCGCGACCGTAGGCGACGACGTCGGTGCGCGCGAAGGCGTTCCAGTCGGTGTAGATGATCTTCGCGTCAATGCTCGGATCGCCCAGCTCGCGGTAGAGCGGCTTGGCCGTGTAGCCGGCGTCGGCGGGCATGGGCGGGAGGCTGATGATAGGCATCCGCGCGCTGAGGACGACGCCTGCAGTCGCGGCGAGGGCCAGGGCCGTGCCGCTGATGCGCGCGACCGGGCCAGGCCCCACCGCGACGGCGGCCAGCGCCGCCAGCGCCGCGCACAGCAGCGGCACGCCGGTCGCGCCGAGAAGCTGCAGGGCGATGATGACGGCACAACTGCCCAGCGCGGCGCCGCTGAGGTCGTAGAAGTACATCCGCCCCCCCTGGTCCGACCAGATGGCGAAGGCATGGCTCAGGAAGGCGCCGGCGAAGATGAAGGGCACGATGCAGACGCCGCCCACGACCGCCAGCGAGGTCAGGTAGGGGGCCAGTCGATCGGAGAAGAGCAGCGCGACCGAGCCCGCGTAGCTCACCGAGGCGCAGGCGGCGAGGGTGGCGAGCGCCCCGGCACCGCCCTCGCCCCGGCGCCGTAGCCACAGGAAGTCCAGGAGCCCCCCGACGCCGAGGCCGCACGTCGCGAGCGAGATGGCCAGGAAGACGAAGTGGTAGCGCAGCAGGACGCTGAATGCCCGGGTGAGGGCGACCTCGAAGGTGAGGGCGGAAAGGGCGGTGAGGAAAACGCCCGCCAGCACGCCGGCGGGCACCTCCGAGCGGGACAGCGGCGGGCGCTCAGTCAGCGTCGGCGCCTTCTTTCCCGGCCTCGAAGTCGCGCGTGTAACGGCACTTGGGGTACCCGCTGCAGCCGATAAACTTGCCGCGGCGGCCCTCCCGCACCACCAGCGGCTTGCCGCATTCGGGGCAGGTCTCGTCCAGCTTCTCCGGCTCAGGCGGCTCCCAGCCGGCGGCGATGGCGGCGCTGATGGGCTTGGTGGCCTTGCAGCTCGGGTAGTTGGAGCAGCCCAGGAACCTGCCGCGGCGGCTGCGGCGCAAGACCATCGGGGCACCGCACTCGTCGCAGACCACGGGCACGCGATCATCGTCGGCGGGCCGCTCCTGGCGCGCGTCGGGTTCCTCAACGACCTGCGCGGGCTCGCCCACGATCTCCTCGCCCGCGTAGTCGCGCGTGTAGCGGCACTTGGGGTAGTTGGAGCAGCCGAGGAACTTGCCCCGGCGCCCGTCGCGCAGGATCAGGGTGCCGCCGCACTCGGGGCAGGTCTCCGCCGTCGCCTTGGGCCTGGCCCGCTCGCGCGGGGCGCCGTCCTCGCCGACGTCGGCAGTGTAGTGGCATTGCGGGTACCCTGTGCAGGCGAAGAACCTGCCGCGCCGGCCGGTGCGGATCACCAGCGGCGAGCCGCACTCGGGGCAGGTGTACTCGGTCTCCTCCGGCTCGTTGCCGCTGAGGTCGCGTACGTACTCGCAGTCCGGGTAGTTCTCGCAGCCGGCGAACTTGCCGTGGCGGGAATAACGGAGCAGGAGCCTGCCGCCGCACTCAGGACACCGCTCGCCTTCGAGCACCTCGGGGGGCGCCTGCTCGGCGCGCCGGACCTCGTCGGCGAAGGGGTCGTAGAACTCGCGCAGCACCTCGCGCCAGTCGCGCTCACCACGCTCGACGGTGTCGAGGTCCTCCTCGACGTTAGCGGTGAACTCGATGTCCATGATCTCGGGGAAGTTGTCCACCAGGTAGTCGGACACGGCGAAGCCCAGCGGCGTGGGCACGAACTGGCGCCGCTCCATGCGCACGTACGTGCGCCGGCGCAGCGTGTCGATGATGTCCGCGTAGGTGCTGGGGCGCCCGACGCCGCTGGACTCAAGCTCGCGGACCAGCGAGGCCTCGGTGTAGCGGGGCGGGGGCTGGGTGAAGTGCTGCTCGGGGTCGAGCGCCACCAGCTCCAACGCCTGGTCCACCTCGAGCTCGGGGAGCGGGCTGTCGTCGTCCTCGCGCCCGGCCACGGCGTACCAGCCGGGGAAGACGACCACCTGGCCGGTGGCCCGCAGCCCGAACCGCCCTCCCTCGATGTCAACGCCGGTGGCATCGACGAGCGCGGGGGCCATCTGGGAGGCCACGAAGCGCCGCCAGATCAGCTCGTAGAGCGCAAGCTGGTCCTCATCGAGCGTGCTTCTGAGGCTCTCGGGGGTATCCGTGACGTTGGTGGGCCGAATCGCCTCGTGGGCCTCCTGTGCGCCCCTGGCCTTCTTCCCCCGGGCACCCGGGCCGACGAACTGCTTGCCCCACTGCTCCTCAATGAAGCCGACCGCCTGCCTGCGCGCGGTCGCGGCGATGTGCGTGGAGTCGGTGCGCATGTAGGTGATCAGCCCGTGGCTGCCATCGCCCATCTCGACGCCCTCGTAGAGCTGCTGGGCGATGCGCATGGTCTTACGGGCGGAGAAGCGGAGCCTGTTCGACGCGGCGCGCTGCAGGCTGCTGGTGATGAATGGTGGCCGGGGGTTGCGCCGCTCCTGGCGCTTCTCGACTTCACTAACCCGGTACTGCTCCCGCTCCATCTCCGCGACGACCGGGCCCACGTCGGCTTCGGAGGTCAGGTCGATCTCCTCGCCGCCGATGGTCCTGAGCTCGGCCTTGACCTGCTCCCCGCCCTCGGTCCGCAGCAGCGCGGAGATGGACCAGTACTCCTCGGGGTCGAAGGCGTCGCGCTCCCGCTCGCGGTCGGTGATGAGGCGCAGGGCAACCGACTGCACCCGCCCGGCGCTCAGGCCCGAGTCGGGCCGGCCGCCGCCGATCTTCTTCCATAGCACGGGGCTGAGGCTGTAGCCGACCAGGCGGTCGAGGATGCGGCGGGCCTGCTGGGCCTGCACACGGTCCATGTCGATCTCGCCGGGCTGCTCGAGCGCCTCCAGCACCGCCTCGCGGGTGATCTCGTTGAACTGGATACGGCGCGCCCGCTCCAGCCCAAGCTCATCCACGATGTGCCAGGCGATGGCCTCGCCCTCGCGGTCCGGGTCGGTGGCGAGATAGACCTCGTCCACGTCCTTGAGGGCCTTCCTGAGCTGGCTGATGGCCTTTGCGCCCGACACCACGTACTCGGGCTCGAATTCGCCCTCGACGTCCACGCCCATCTCGTCCTCCGGCAGATCGCGTACGTGACCCATGGAGGCGAGAAGGCTGTACTCCTCCGGCAGGAAGCTGGAGAGCGTTCTCGTCTTGGTCGGCGACTCGACTATGATCGCTATTTTGCGTGCCACCGTATCATCCCTGCATGCGGCGCTCGGCCGCCCGTTGTCATGTGCGTACGAACTGGTTGCCCGGGAAGCGCTTGACCAGGCCCTTGACCTCCAGCAGCATCAGCGCGGCCGAGACCTGGGAGGTCGGCATCTGCGCCACGTCCGAGACCTGGTCGATGTGCCGCGGCTGATGGCTCAGGGCCTCCAGGACGGCGCGCTGGTCGGCGGGCAGGTCGGCGAGCTTGCGCTGGCGCTCCTGGTCCGGCTCGCGCTCGGGCACGGCCTCGAGCATGATGCCGAGCCCCTCGACCACGTCCTCGGCGGTCTCCACCAGCGCCGCGCCGTGGCGGAGCAGGTCGTGGCAGCCGCGACTGGTGGGGCTGGTCACGTTGCCCGGCACGGCGAAGACCTCGCGCCCCTGCTCCACGGCCAAGCGTGCGGTGATGAGCGCTCCGCTCTTGAGCGGCGCCTCGACCACGATGGTGCCCACGCAGAGTCCGCTGAGAATGCGATTGCGCTGCGGGAAGCGGTCACGCGTCGGCGGAGTGCCGGGCGCCAACTCGGTCAGCACCGCGCCCTGCGCGGCGATCCCTTCGCGCAATTGCGCGTTCGCGCTGGGGTAGTTCACGTCGATGCCGCAGGCGAGGACGCCGATGGTGCGCCCGCCGGCCTCGAGCGCCGCCTCGTGCGCGTCCGCGTCGAGGCCCATGGCCAGCCCGCTAACGATGGTGAAGCCGCGCCTGACGAGATCGGCGGCAAGGCGGCGGGCAATCATCTCCCCGTAGTCGGTGCGCCTGCGCGTGCCGACGATGGCGACTGCAAGCTCATCGCGCGGCTCCAGGCCGCCTCTGACGTAGAGCAGCGCCGGCGGATCGTCAATCTCGCGCAGCAGCTTCGGATAGCGGTCGTCGCCGATCGAGACCAGGTGGCAGTCCAGCTCGTCCAGCAGCGCGCGCAGGCGCGGCAGGTCGGCCTCAGCCTCGGCAGCGCGCAGCCTGCGCACGTGCGTTGCCGTGATGCCGCTCACGGACCGAAGCTGATCGTTGCTCGCACCGAGGACCGCTTGCGGAGTCTCGAAGGCATCGATGAGCATCAACTGGCGCGCGGGCGAGAGGCCGCTGCAACTCAGTATCAGCCAGGCATCACGTTGTGACGCAGCTTCATCCCCCATGGTTCACTCACCGCGGCGCGCGACGGCCGGACACGCTGGCTACCGACAGGCCATTGCAGAACGACACCAAGAGGCCGTGACGGCCCCTTGGCTGGCTGTGGCACGCCGATCGCCGAGCTCTACACATCGTCTGTGGGGACGTCGGACAGCTCCTGCTCCTCCGCGGTACGCTCGGCGGGCCCGACCTGCATTTGCGGCCGTCCCAGTTGCTGCCGCAGGTCGCGGATTGTCTTGCCGCGGCTGGTGCTCCTCCTCTCCTCTTCTGCGAGGCGCTCGCGCGTCTGAGCAAGGTCGCGCCTCACCGAGCGCCAGGGCGCGACCATGGCGATGGCCATGAGGATCGCGCCGATGGCCATGCCGGCCAGAGGCAGCACGAAGAGGGGCACGGGAGCGCCCCACGCGTTCGTCCCATCATAGAACCCGACGACTTCCACCATCGCGGGGTTCCAGAGTGCGAAGAAGATGGCGTATGCCGCGAACAGGATGACGAGCAGGACTGTCACGATGGCCTGGGCCATTGTCCGACCCCCTGCGACCAGTGTGATTGGGAGCGTGACCGGCTAATCCATCGGTTCGGGCGGCATGTCCTCGGGCAGGATTCCCTCGGGGAACTCGTCGCCCGGGGCGAATCCCTCGAACTCAGGGCGCTTGGGCTTCGGCGGAGCGGGCGGCTTGAGCTTGTTATCGATGGTGAAGGCCACGGTCCTGGCACTGCGGTTCCCACGCCAGTCCTCCGCCGTGAACACCAGGCGCTTGACGCCGTTGGGCAGGTTGGCCGCCGCCCCGCGTGGGTCGTAGATGTACCAGATCAGGCCCTCGCGGGAGTCGTAAGTGAAGTCCGCGGGGTCGCCGTTGATGGTCACGGTGACGGCGTCGGGGTTGATGCCCGAGCCCTCGTCGGTAAGCATCAGTGACAGGAAGATGGGCGGTGTGCCTGGTATCTGGATGTCCTCCGCATAGCGCTCGGGGAACTCCTCCTCGTCGCTGAGGACCGGGGTGAACTGCACGCGCTGCCTGCCGGCTCCCGGCACCTCGAGCACCGGGGCGGAGATGGTCGGCGGCGTGTTGTCGGGAGCGTCGGTCTCGAAGCCGTAGATGACGCCGTCCTCGCCGATGACGTAGAGGGCGTTCTCGACGACCGCTATGGAGGGGTCCACGACATTCTCGAAGGTCTCCTCTTGTTGCTCGGTCGGACGGCCCACGCCGGGCCCGCCCTCATCCGGCATGTCGAGCATCGGCGCGTCAATCGGCCCGCCTTCCATGTCGAACTCGTCCTCGCCGATGACCAGCCCGCCGCCCTTGGGTTGCTTCTCCACCTTCTCGGCGGTCGGCGGCAGCGTGTACTTCCAGAGCATCTCGCGCCCATCCAGGGAGATGGCGATCAGGTCGCGCTCGCCGGCGCGGAACACGAGCTTGTCGTCGGCGATCACCGGCGAGCTGGTGATGGGCCCGACGACGCCCTCGGGTGGCCACTTCCAGATGGCCTCACCGCGATTGGCGTCGATTGCGTAGACCGCCCCGGCCCGGGTGCCGATGTAGACGCGCCTGCCCAGCACGCAGGGGGCTCCCACGATCAGGTCAGCGGCCTTGAACGGGCGACCCCAGACGAGCCGGCCGGAGTAGATGTCGCGCGCAACCAGTTCCTTGCCGGAGGCATAGATGACCTTGGTGCGCTCGCCGACCGGTGAGGCGAAGAAGGTCTTGCGCGCCACCGCGTTCGACCACAGCGGCCGGCCCTGGCTGTTAAGGCAGTAGATCCTGCGGTCCAGCGACCCGACGACGACGACGTCGCGGTAGACCAGCGGCGGTGCCTTGATGTCCCCGTTGGCCTCGAACTGCCAGATCGGCCGGCGGCTCTCCAGGTCCAGCGCCGTCAGGCGGTTGTCGTCGGAGCCGAAGTAGCACACACCGTAGGCGACGACCGGCGTGCAGTCCACCGGCCCGCCCGTGGGATAGCGCCACTGCACGGAGCCGTCCTCGGCATTCACGGCCCACAGGTTGTTGTCCCGGCTGCCGAAGTAGAGGATGCCCTCAACGAGGGCGGGGCTGGAGTAGATCTCGCCACCGGTCGCCTGCTCCCACAGCACGTCGCCGGTGACGCGATCAATGGCGTAGATGGTGTCTCCCACGGGAGCGTAGACCGCATTGGGGCCCACCGCAGGCGTGGCGATGGGAGTGACTCCCTCCGCTTCGATGGTGTGCTTCCAGAGCAGGCTCACGGGCACCGCAAGCGGGGCGTCGGAGACGCCGGTGCTGGCCTCGTCATAGCGCGCCAGCCACGTTGCGTCCTGCGCCCAGGCCGCCGCCGCGCAGATCGCAAGCAGTACGAGGATTGCAGAACCGGATCGCATAGCCGTCCCTCCAGCTTCCACAAATCGGTCGCCTGTCATTGGGTCTGGCGGCCGCTGAGCCGCACGGCCCAGGTCCTGTCGAACAGCCGCGCCATCGCCCCCATCACGTCCTGAGCGTCAACGGAGGCGACCTCACCGGCGAGCTGCGCGTCACGCCTGTACCCCTGGGGGCCGCCAAGCAGCTCGAACATCCCGAGGTAGTGCGCTATCTCACGGTTACGCTGCCGCCGCAGCGCCTGTCGGCCAATCAGGTAACGCTTGGCCCGCGCCAGCTCCTGAGCGTCGGCCGGCTCGGACTTCGCGCGCTCAATCTCCGCGTCGATCGCCCGCGCGACCTCGTCGAGCCGCTGGCGATCGCAGGTCGCCAGCACGAAAGCGGACGGAACCCTCCTGGACGGTGTGTAGTGCTGGGCGATCGTGTAGGCCAGCGGGCGCTCGATCCGCAGCGCGCGATACAACCTGCTGTCCATCCCCGAGCCCAGGAGCGTCATGCCCACGGCCATCGCCGGATACTGCGGCGACTCCAGCGACACTGCGCGGCCACCGGCCACGTAGACCGACGTCGGCCCGACACCGGGAAGCTCCACCTCCCCGGGGCGCTGGACCGGCGCCGGCTCCGGCGCCTCATCGAGCAGCGCTCCGGGCAGCAGGCCACTCATGGCGCTCGACACCGCGTCGAGTGCGCGCGTGCCATCAACCCCGCCGCTCACGGTGACGACGGTCGCGTTCGGCAGATAGTGACTGGTGTGGAAGCGCCTGATCTCCCCAAGCGTGATTCCCGCGACCGCGACGGCGTCGGCACTACCATAATCCCCGGCGCCCACACCGGGGTAGGCCAGGCTGTAGAAGCGCTCCAGAGCCGCGCCTGTCGGCGTCTCATCGCGGGCCGCCAGGCTGCGAATCAGACTGTCTCTGGCGGCCCCCAGCGCCTGCTCCGACAGCTCCGGTCGGAAGAGCATGCGGCGCATGAGCGTCGCGCACTCGCCGACTGACTCGGCCGGTGCAGCCAGCACCAGCTCGACGTAGTCGGGAGCCACCGAAATGTCAACTCGAGCGGCGGCGCCGCGGAGATCCTGGTCACAGCAGTCGCCGCGCGCGACCATCATCTGCGTGAGCTGCCGAATGCCCGGCGCCACACGCGCCTCGTGCAGGGCCGTCACCTGCACGAACCCGCAGATGACCACGGTCGCGGTATGCTCGTTGTCCTGAACGATCACCCGCAGACCGTTGGGCAGGTGGCGTTTTAGCGCACCCGTCGGCCCCACCGGCGCAGCGGCTGCCGCGGAGACGGCGGCGAGCAGGAGCGTCGTCAGAGCCCAGCGGAACTGCGCCCCGCGCAGAAGAAGCGCCGGGATGGCTGTCACAGTCGCTATCCGGAGGTGAGTCGCTTGAGAGCCTCCCTGGCCTCCAGATTATCGCTCTGGGCGGCCAGGGCGGCTCCGTACGCGGTGATGGCCTCGTAGGGCCGCCCCTCCTCCTCATACACCCGGCCCATCTGCACGTAGAGCGCGGCGTCCTGCTCGGGGCCGGGCGACACCTCAAGGGCCGTGCGCAGGGCCTGCGCGGCGGCCTGGAACTGAGCCAACTCGGTGTAGGCCTCAGCGAGCTGCTGGAGGGCGTCGAGATAGGCCGAATCGAGGGCCAGCGCCTGGTTGAGCGTCTCGACCTCAAGGTCGTATTGGCCTGAGAAGTGATAGGTTCGGGCGATCAGGTAGTACAGGTAGCTGCGCTGCACCGCCGTGTTCGCGATGGCGGGCTTGGGTATGCGTTTGAGCGCCTCCTCGTACTGCGTTCGCGCGCGGTGCCAGGAGCCCATCTGGAAGAAGGCGTTGCCGAGGTTCGTGTAGGACTGGTGCAGCGTCGGGTCAGCCTCGATGGCCTCCGAGAAGTGCTCGCTTGCGAGGCCCAGCTCACCCAGGTAGTAGTGTGCGAGGCCCGCGGCGTTATGGGCCTGTGCGTTCTCGGGGTCGAGGTTCAGGGCTGTCTGCGCCGCGCTGATGGACTCCTGATAGTCCTCCTGGTGCATGTAGGCCTCGGCCAGAGCGGCGTAGAGCGCGGGCTTGCGCGGGGCCAGTGCCAGCGCCGCGCGCAGGTCCTCAATGGCCTTGTCCGGCTCGCCAATTGCCAGCCGTGCGTGTGCGCGGCCCTCATAGGCCTCCACGTAGTCGGGAGCATTGGCGATGGCCTCGTCGTAGCGCGCGATCGCCTCCTCGAAGGTATGCGACTCGATCTCGCGCTCCGGGTCGGAGACGTAGGTGGCCGCCTGGAAGGAGAAGACGTCGCCCAGCGCCTTGTGTGCGGGTGGGAAGCCCGCATCGAGCATGATGGCCTCATCGATGGACGCGATAGCGGTGTCGACCGTTGAGATGGCGGTGTAGAGCAGGCCGTCCTCGTAGAAGGTCTCCTTAGCCTCCCCGAAGTAGGCGTTGCCTATCTGGACGTAGGGGAGGGGGTCGGCGGGGTTGCCGCCGTGGTGGGAGTCGAGAGCTGTTCGGTAGCTGATGCGGGCGCGTGCCCAGTCGCCGCTGGCCTCGGCGCTGTCGCCCATCGCCTGGTAGAGCACGGGCCACATGGTCAGCTCCTGGACGAACTCCCTGGCCCGGTCGTAATCCTGCGCCAGCTCCTCCTGGATCCGCTGCTTGCTGCGCTGCGCCTCGGGTGTGAGCGCGCCCTCGCCCTCGCGAAGGATCAGGCGCTCGAGTCTGCGCCGCCTGCGGTCCCACTCGTCGATGATCTCGGCGGCCTGCTCGAAGTCCTTGAGCGCCTGCTTGTACTCCTCGCGCTGATGGTGCGCGAGAGCCCTGTAGTAGTAGGCCTCCACGTAGTTTGGGCTGTGCTGTATGGCCTGGCTGGTTGCCTCGATGGCATCCATGGGGCGACCGGCGAGGTAGTAGACCCGGCCCAGGACGTTGAAGACCTCAGCGAGGTTCTTGAACTGCCGGTTGCGCAGCTCGTCCTGATAGGCGCGGATGGCCTCGTCGTAGGCCCCGAGCTTCTCGTAGATCAGTCCGATGTGGAGCTGGGTTCCCGGTCGGCCGGGGCGGATCTCGGCGGTCTTGTTGAGGGCCTCAAGGGCCTCTTCGAGATCCCCCTGGTGGTAGCGGCTGGCGCCCAGGTAGTACCACGCCGCCTCGTGCTCGGGGTTGTCGGCGACCACTGACTCGAGCTTGCGAATGGCCGCGGGATAGGAGCGCTCGTGGAAGAGCCTCACGCCCTCGGCGAAGTCGCGATCCACGTCCTGCGCCCAGGCGAGCCCGCACAGTAGCAGGGCCGCAAGAAGGGCGTACACGCCGATAAGCCCGCGGACGCGGCTGGTCCTCGTCATCCGGTTATGCTCCCTTCAGAGCCACGGTCGCCCGTGCGTGCGGCATTATACGACACGGCTCGCGGGCATGTCAACGCGGCGAAAGGGGCCGAAACAGGCCCATCTACTATCAGCAACTCCACTTCGCCCCGGAGGGGAAGGTCTCCTTCCCGCGGGCTCACTCCGCCGCGAAGCGCAGGACGACGGCCTCCTGGGCAGTAAGGTCGAGGTCGAGGGCGCAGCGGTCCGCGCCTGCCTGCTGGCGCGCCGTGGCGGTTCTCTCGACCACCGAGCCGTCG
>JALGUJ010000089.1 GCA_029820945.1 Candidatus Zipacnadia bacterium
CTGCGGACCATTGCTCATCGACCCAGAAGCTCTCCTCCGTGAGGCCGTAGAGGCAGCTCGTAAGCATGATCCCAACCGCGATCGCGTACAGCACATAGCTACGCGACCTCAGAGCCTCAATCGCATCGAGAAACGCGTGTGCCACTAGCCATCCCCGCTACAGGTACCGATAAAAGAGCGTTACGCTCCTATAGCGCCCCCAGGACGTGATTGTGTTGGCCCATTTGGGCCAACTATGGGTCAGCGCGGCGGAACTCCGCCGCGCCCGCCGGTTCGCGCGTCAGGTGAGGCCGCTTGTCGCGCAGGAATCCTCGTCGTTCCGTGGCACGGGCACCTCGCCCGTGCGTCGTTCGCGCATCGCTGACGACGACGACAGTCGCCCTGCGGGCGGCCCGCCGGCGAGGCGCCGGCGGCACAACGACGACGGCCGACGACAACGGCACAGGCCGGAACGGGGTCCGGCCTCTCCATGCAACGGCAGGGCGGGAGCGTAGCCCCGCTCCTCCAAACGGCACGGCAAGAACGCCGTCGCTCGTCGCTACTTCAGATAGGCCCGCCCCACCTTCTTGATGGCCGCGGCGATGTCGCGCATGTCCTCTTCCTCGTAGGTCGGGTGGACTGCCACGAAGAACGTCCGCTCCTCCGCCCAGGCCGCGTTGGGGCAGAACGCGTGGATGTAGTCCACCGCCTCCTGCCGCGCGTTGGGGTCGCGGAACGGGTACTTCAGGTCCCCGAACCCCCGATGCTGGCTGTAGCACTTCTCCTTGTAGCCCTGGGGCCACTGCACCGGCCCGGCGGGAACCCCCTCGGCACCTACCGCCTCGAAGAAGCGGCGCGCCTCCACGCTCAGCCTGTCGGTGTCCAGGATGATTGGGTACAGCCAGTAGGCGTTCTTGCGCTCCTCGGTGTTGATCGGCAGCGCGAGGATGTACTCCTCGCCCTCCAGCTCCTCGTCGAGGATACTGGCGTTGCGGCGGCGCATCGGCAGATGCCAGGTGTCCATCTTCTCGAGCTGCACCAGGCCGATGGCCGACTGCATCTCGGTCATCCGGAAGTTAAAGCCGATGCGGTTGTGGATGTAGGGCAGCTTGGCCTCCAGCTCCAGCAGCCGCATGCGCTCGGAGACATCGTAGCCGTGGTCCCGGAAGCCCCGGCACTCCCACGCCCAGTCCTCGTCGTCGGTGACGACCATGCCGCCCTCGCCACCGGTGGTGAAATGCTTGCTCTGGCAGAACGAGACGGCCCCGATGTGCCCGATGCTCCCGGCCTTCCTGCCCTTGTACTCCCCGCCGGGAGCCTGGGCGAAGTCCTCCAGCACCCAGAGGCCGTACCGCTCTGCGATGTCCAGTATGGGGTCCATGTCACACATGCAGCCGTAGAGGTGCACGGGGATGATCGCCCTGGTGCGTGGCGAGATCTTCTCTTCGATGGACTCGGGTGATATGGTGTGGGTCAGCTTCTCGACGTCGGCGAACACCGGGATGGCCCCAGCCTGCGCCACGCACATCGAGGAGGCGATGAAGGTGTAGCTGGGCACGATCACCTCGTCGCCCGGCCCGATCCCCATTCCCCCCAGCGCCGTGTGGAGCGCGGTGGTGCCGCTGGAGGTGGAGATGCCCCATTCGCGACCGCACCACTGCGCGTACTTCTCCTCGAATTCCATCCCCCGCGAGCCCGTCCAGTAGTTGACCTGCCCGGTCTTCAGCGGCTCCATGGCCGCGTCGATGCTGTCCTGCTCAAAGTACGGCCACGGAGGGAACTCCTCGGTCCGTACCGGCGTGCCCCCATCGATGGCAAGCCTCTCGTCTGACATCCAGGATCTCCTCCCACAGGTTGATGACGCCCGTCGATCGCGCGACTGCAAACATGAAGCTTCTCTCCGGTCCGTGCAATACCTGCCTCCGGCGGTCGGTGCGTCAGGCCCCGATGATCTCGCGCCACGCCACCGCAAGCTGGCGCAGACGCGCGGGATCCTTGCGCCCCGGCTCTCGCTCGAGGCTGCTGGACAGATCGAGGCCGGCGGCGCCGGTAGCCTCCAGGGCCTCGCGCAGGTTCTCGGGGCCGAGGCCGCCCGCGAGCAGCACCGGCGCCTGGCAGCGCCGCACGATCGCGGCCGCCGCCTCCCAGTCGCAGGTCCTGCCGCTGCCTCCCGTGCCCACCGTGGTGCGGGTGTCCAGAACGATCGTGGAGGCTCCCGCGGCCAGCGCCTGCTCGATCTCCGCGATCGCCTTGGCAGCCGCGGTCTCGGGGTCGTCAGACTCCTCGGGGAGGCCGACCGGCCGCCAGGTGTCGGCGGCTCCGCCCAGCACCTGCGCGACCTCGCGGACGTAGCCGGCATCGCCTCCGTGAAGCTGGACGGCGACCGCCCCCGTCGCCTCCGCGAGCTCAGCGACCTCCGCCGCGGGCATGTCCTCGACCACGATGACCGGCCGCACGCGGCAACCTCGCGGCAGAAGCGTGGCCTGGTCGCGCGTGAGGCTGCGCGGCGAGCGCTCGATCTCGACGATGAAGCCGCAGTAGTCGGCGCCCGCGGCCTCCGCCCCCCGCATATCGGCGACCCGCATAAGGCCGCAGACCTTCAGGGCCGGCCGCCCCCGTCTCTCCGCCATCGTCTCCGCCACCCCTCACGGATGGATCTCGACCGCGCTTAGTGAGTGCTTCGGCAGCACCAGCCGCCAGCCCTGCTCGACGCGCTCCGCAGGCGTCTCGACCAGGCTCACCTGCTCCTCGTTGCCCGCGTTGTGTGACCAGGGCTCCGAACCGACCAGCGACCATGCTGAGGCGGCCCCGCCCTCCCCTCCGCTGATGGCGATGGTGGCGGGCACGGCCTCGTCGAGGTTGGTGTTGACGATGATGAGGGTGACGGTCCCATCGGCGCGCTTCGCGGCGTTGACGGAGAGCTCCGGCACCGCACCGGCGTTGAAGGCCGTGAACTCCCGGACCGCGAGCAGTCGGTACATCGCCGTGCCCGTGATCGTGTCTTCGCCACCGTCGTGGCCGATGCGCCGGGCGGTGATGGCGATGGCCTCCGTATCCTCCAGGGTGACGTACTCGGCGGTGACGGGCGTCCAATCCGTGTCGCCACGCAGGTCGCCGTGGTTGACCGCCGAGCGCGTCTGCGTCCAGCCCCGCGCATCGCCGACCTGGAAGCCCACGCCGCGACTCGTCTCCAGGCCGACCGTCTTGATCTCGCCCTCTACCAGGTAACCCGTGTGTGGCTCCGCGGGGATGGTGACGGTCGCGTGGTAGTAGTTGGTGTCAGGACCGGAGAACTCGGCGATGATAGTGCCGTCCTCAACGCGCTGGTTTACGACAGGGCTGTCGCTGAGGCGCCACTGGTAGTCGTCGGGCAGCAGGTTCTCTTCAGCGATCTCGTTTTCGCGGGGCTCGCCGAACCGGGCGTTGACACGGGCGCCTCCCGCGAAGTCCCACCTCCCGCACTGCACGTCGCACTCGATGAGCGTGTCGCCGAAGTGCTCGCGATAGAGCTTGAAGACGTAGAAGTTGGCCTGGCGGACGGGCTGCTGGCCCTCATGCACGTAACCGCGGACCATGCCCCAGTACTCGTTGGCGAACTGCCAGAAGTTGGCCAGGGCGATGCCGTGCCGCGGCTGGAGCATGACACGCAGGTGCTCGGCGTTGCGCAGGGCGTTGCACAGCGACTGACGGAAGGGCGGCGACTGCCTCTGGCCGACGAAGGAGCCGTTGTACTCGGTGATTGCCCACTGCAGGTCGTCGCGGCCGGTGACCTCGCGAACGAGCGCGTTCATCTCATCGTAGCGATGCTCGATCTGCGGGCCGCAGGCGACGCAGGCCTCCATCAGCCGCCGGTAGCTCTCAGGCTCGGTGTCGCCGCGGAAGCCCGGGATGTAGGTGTGCAGGATGCCGAAGTCCATCTGCTCGCCGGCGATCTCCAGGACGGGCCGGTTCCACTCGTCGAGTGCGTAGAGGAAGACCGCGCCCAGCTTCACCGACGGATCGACCGCGCGCATGGCCGCGCGGTAGTCCAGGTAGCGGCGAGCGTACTCCTCGGGCGCCAGCTTCGGGCGCGGAGAGTCGCGGTCATTGCGCCCGTGGCCGCCATGCCAGGTCTCGTTCCCGTACTCGAACCAGAGGACGCCCCAGGGCTGGGGATGGCCGTCGGCGGCGCGGACAGCCGCCCAGTCCTTGTCGCCACCGGGGTTCGAGCCGTCGTTGGGGGCGTTGCAGTACTCGACGAGGTCCGCCGCGTCCCGCTCGTCGCCCCGGTAGTCGGCGATGGTCAGGATGGGGATGGAGTCGGTCGCGGCGCAGAACTGCAGGAACTCGGGGAGGCCGAACTGCTGGTCGGGTCTGTCCTGGAGCGGACCAACGGTGCGCTTCCAGTCGTAGTAGTGCACCCCGCAGCCGCCCGGCCAGCGGTTGACGGTGATCCCGGCCTCACGCGCCAGGTCGGCGTACTGTGGCACCGGCGCGCGCGTCTCCGGGTCCCAGATGCCCGCGCCGCGGTTGCCGTACTCGTCGCGCGCGTCGATGTAGGCGAGCTGGTTGTTGCCGAAGACGAGGCGGTTGACGGGCCCGATCTCGTCCGCGGGCCGGACCACGATGGTGGCCTGCTCGGCGGCCTGACAGCGGCAGGTGAGTGCGATCAGCACCCAGATGAGCATCACGCGCATTGGTACCGCCTCCCGTCAGTCTCACACAGGCCGAGAGCTTCCCGCCCGCGGCCCGCGCGCAGCACCTGCCGCGCGGGAGGTCACCTCCCTCCCTTCATCTCCTCCGCGGTCTCGATGACCAGGTCGGCCATCAATTCCACCTGCTCGTCGGTGAGCGGGTACAGGGGCAGGTGGGTGAAGCGGTGCCAGAAGACGTCCTCGACGTTGGGGCAGCTCTGGGCGATGGCCTCGCGGTCGTAGCCGAGCTGCGTATAGAGCGTGAAGTGATACAGGGGCGCGAAGTGCGGGATGTTCGTGACTCCCTTGTCGCTCAGCCGCTGCTTGAACTCGCGGATGTCGCCGCCGAGGGCCTCGGGCTCGACCTGCAGGAGGTAGAGATGGTAGGTGCTCTGGATGTCGTCGGTGTCGAGCGGGGCGGGCACGAGGCCCTCGACCGGCTCGAAGCGCTCGTGGAGGTACTCGGCGCGCTCGCGGCGGATGCGGATGATCTCCTGAAGCCGCCCCATCTGCCCCAGCAGGCAGGCGGCCTGGATCTCGGTGGAGGAGTGGTTCCCGGCCACCTGCGGGCCGCCCATGGTTGGCAGCGCGACCACGTCGTAGAGCCAGTTCTCGATCTGCCGGCTCATGTCCACGCCGCAGAAGCGCGCCTGGTTGAAGCACTCCCCGAACTCGGTGTTGGTGCAGACGATGCCGCCCTCGCCGAAGGCGTTGATGTTCTTGACCTCGTGGAAGCTGAAGGAGCCGAAGTGGCCGATGGTGCCGAGCATTTGCCCCTTGTACCGGCCGCCAAAGGCGTGCGCGGCGTCCTCGATGACCACGATGTCGTGCTCCTCGGCGATCTCCATGATGGGGTCCATGTCCACCGGGTAGCCGCCGATGTGCACGGGCATGATGACCTTCGTGCGGTCGGTCACCTTGCGCGCCACGTCCTCGGGGTCCATGTTCACGGTGCGCGGGTCGATGTCCGCGAAGACGCACTTGGCCCCGACCAGCGGGGGGTAGATGCCGGTGGAGATGAAGGTGATCCCGGGCAGGATGACCTCATCGCCGGGGCCGAGATCGGCGAACTGGTGGCCGATCTGGAAGCCTGCGGTGGCGTTGGTGACGAAGCAGGCGTACTTGCAGCCGAGGAACTCGGCGACTTCGTCCTCGAGCCGCTTGACCGTGTCGCCGAGGCTGAGCTTCGCGACCGGCTGTCCGCACGCGCACAGCTCAGACAGGGCCTCCTCGACACTCGCCAGCGCGCCGTTGAATGCGCCCTCATCCTCGCCGGGCTTGACGAGCAGCCGGACGAGGCCCATGAGGTCCTGATGCCAGACATGCTCGCCGATGGCGGCCCAGGGGACCTGCGCGTCGCCCGTCGCATATCGGAAGTCGCTCTTCTTCTCCTGCTGGTTGTCGGCCAACTCGATCCCTCCTGTTGCTGGACGTCACGGGTCTGGCGTCCTTGCGCCTGGGGTCACCGGGCGGGAACAAGCAGCGCCTGCGGTGACGTCGCCAGGTACGGCGGCAGCGCCTCCCCGAGAAGGAGCTGGTAGTCCTCCAGGATCCCCTCCGGCGCCTGCGCGATCTCGACTGCCCACGCGCGACCGGTGTGCTCCGGCGCCGGCGTCACGCGCGCGGGTACGGCGTCGCGAGCGAGGGAGTCGCCCTCAAACGCGACCGTCCCCGAGGGGTCGAAGATGCGCATGAGCGCGCTCTCGCCCTTGCCGGCAAACAGCGTTATGGTGAAGCGGTCCGTACCCTCGGGGACCCAGAAGTACATCTGCCCAGGCCATTCGCATAGCCTGAAGCCCGGCCCCACCATGACCGCGGGACCGTTCTCGACCACCAGGCCGCAGCCGTTCGCGCCGGCGTTCATCCGGACCTGGTACAGGCCCGGCTTGGGCACCTCAACGTCGATGTGGGCGGATCCGGGCAGGGGCGTGTGCCCTGATGCGATCGGCTCCCCCTGGCTTGAGACGAGCCGCCACGAGGGTCGGTGCGCGTACTGTGCCCCGACGCGGACGCCCATCACCGTCGCCTGCACCCGCCTGTCGTTGCCCACAAGCACCAGCCAGTCGCCGCCGCGCCGGGCGATCAGCGGTCGCGCCTCGGAGCTGTCGATGGGGCCCCCGGGCAGAGCGGCCTCCAGCTCCGGCCCGGCGTAGGGCTCTGCCTCGGGGATGGGCGCCATGAAGGCGCGGCGGTAGCTCTCGACGACCAGCGCGTCGGTCCCCGCATCGGCAAGCGCGTCCAGCCTCGCCATGTAGGCGGCGATCTCCTCGTCCGAAGGGCGTCCCTCACTGAGCGCGCGCTGCATGCGCCAGGTGTCGAAGAAGTCCCGGGCCATGCTCACCCGCGCGGCCCGCAGTCGGTCGCCCGCCGCAGCATCGGCGGCCTGTCGCAGTTGCGCGTCGAGGAACGCGACGTCCTCGTCCGAGATCTTGGCCCTGCGCTCCTCGGGCAGGTGGTGGCGGTAGGCGACGGCCCATATGCGGGTGAAGTACTCCCGCATCGCCTCCGCGGCTGCTCCGTAGTACTTCGCGAAGTAGTCCTGCAGCAGCTCCTCGGGATCGCGGGCGACATCCCACATGAGCCTGGCCGCCACGTAGTGGTTGATCGCCAGGTTGCCCCAGTCGATGTTGGCCTCTGAGCTGCAGGCGATGAAGCCACGCTGATGGTAGTAGGGGATGTCCTCGAACAGGATCGGCGCGACGCCGGCCTTGAGCAGCGGATCCGCGCGGGGTGCGGTCCAGTACTCGCGCGCAATGAGCCTGCCGGCGAGGCGACCCCATCCGTCAATGGCCCGCCGGTAGAGCACGTTCTGCGGACTGGCCTGTGCGGGCGCGGTGATGGGATGGAAGGGGTCGGCCGCCATCCCCCAATGGCAGATCGCGGGGATGACGTTCGGGTGCGCGGCGGGCTCATCGGGCGGCTCAAGCGTGCTCTTGTACGCGTAGAAGACCAGGCAGCGGTCGGGGTGTGTCTTCGCCACCTCTTCGGCGACCGCGTTGGCGAAGACGAGCATCCTCCGTGCCTTGCCGCGGTCCTGCGTGTGGCGGAACTCCGGCGGGTCCTGGGCCAGTGCCTCCTCCGATGCGCTCCAGCCCAACGAATCGTTCATGCTCAGCGAGTAGGAGAAGCTGTCGGCATTCGCGTCGAAGGCGGCGCGGGCCTTCTGCACGGCAAGCTCGATGACGCCCGGGTTGGCCAGCTCCGGCTGCCATGCCGCGCCGCTGCGCGGATCGACTCGAACCCCGCCGATTAGCGGGAAGTAGTCCGGGTGATCGTCGTAGAGCTCCGGCGGCACGATGCGGAAGAGGTTGTGTCCCATGCTCACGGAGGCTCCGCCCTGCCGCGAACGCCGGTACCAGGTGCGCCACTCGTTGTACATGCGGCGGTCGGGCGTCCTTGGGCTGGGCCACATGCGGCGGTACATGAAGCTCGGCACCTGGTGGAGGTTGACGTCCTCGACAGCCAGATCAGGCTCATGCGGAACGTGCGTGCCCAGCTCCCCGGGGTGGAAGAACCTCACGCCGCAGACATCCTCGAGGAAGGCGTAGACGGCGAAGGTGCAGCCCATCGTCCCGCCGCCCGTGATGTGCAGACTCTCCTCCCGGGTCTGCACCTGTGCAACCTGCTGCAGAGTCCACCGCTCGCGTGCCTGGTCGGCCTCGCTCGGCCGGAAGCCGGTGGCTCCAACGAAGATAGCGGGCCCGCCCCGGTGCTGCTCAGCCTCGATCACGCTGAACTCCGCGCCAGTGATCTCGCCAAGGACTCGCTGCAGGTCGGCCACAGCCGCGTCGATGCCCTCGGTGCCGTCGGTCACGATGGGCAGCAGGGCCTCTCCAGCCCGGGCGATCTGAAGCGCGTCCGCGGGCTGGAGGCGGACGATGAGCAGCAGTGCGATCGGCCACAGCCACCTGCGCATGGTATCTTCACAGGGCCTCTCGTGGGGCGGAGCGGCCCCGCCTGGTCCCCGACCTATCACCAGTCATCATCGACCGTGGCGAGGATGCGCTCGATGACCAGGGCGAGTTCGTCAAGCTCGAAGGGCTTGGTCTGGTACCAGGTTACGCCCAGCTCCCAGCCCTTCGCCTTGTCTGCATCCTCGCTTCTGGCGGTAAGCATCAGGACCGGGATGTCGGCCATCTCCATGTCCTCCTGGAGCTGCTTGAGCACATCCCAGCCCGATAGCCTTGGCATGGCCACGTCCAGCACGATGAGGTCCGGCCGATGACTCTCGAGGATCTTGAGGGCCTGCTCGCCATCGTAGGCCTCGATGACCTCATAGCCCTGCTCCTCCAGGAAGAGTTTGGTGTAGAAGACCAGGTCGCGCTCGTCATCGACCAGAAGTATCTGCTTGCCCATCGGCTCTCCCCTCGCATCTTGGCACGGTCTCTGCATTGGGCTGCCATGAGGGCTGGCGCCCGGTACGGTGACCCGCTGCTTGCTCGCCTCTGAGCGACGTCAGGCATCGTCCCGCACGTAGTTGCTCCCCGGACGGCCCTTCCCCCTGCTCTTGAGCTGCGCCAGCCGGGCGAAGACCTCCTCCAACTCCTCCGCCCCTTCGGCCGCCACCACGGCTCCCGCCAGCGTGACGGAGAGGTCGGGCGGGAAGGCGCCCTCGTGTGCCTGCATCTCCCTGACGCCTTCCAGGCAGCGTGCGGCCACCCGGTCCAGCGCCGACGGATCGGTCACGATGGCGAAGTCATCGCCCCCGACGTGGGTGGCGAAGGTGTCTGCAACCTGCTGCTCGACCGCTCTCGCCACCTCGGCGAGGCGCAGGATCGCCGCGTCCCCGCGCAGGTGGCCGTGGCGGTCGTTATACGCCTTGAAGTCATCGATGTCCAGCAGCAGCACCCCCACGGCCTCGCCCTCGGCCAGGCGCTGCCGCATGTGTTCGCGCAGACACCAGTTGCCCGGCAGCCCCGTTAGCGGGCTACGATCGCGCTCCACGCGCCGCCTGCGCCACAGCGCCCGGAGCTGCGCCGACAGCTCGAACGCGGCAAAGCGCTCGCCCACGGCCAGGTCCGCGCAGTCAAGCAGGCCACGGAGCCGTGCCCGGCGCGGCGCGTCCACGAGGACCCGCACCTGGATCGGGTCGCCCTTCCACCGCGCCAGCACGTCGCCGCGAAACTGATCGGGAGCGCTCTCCCAGATGCGGTGGCTGAGCACGACAAGGTCGGCGTGCGTCTCCACCAGCCGATCGGGCGCCGTGGTGGTCTCGACCTCGGCCGCCAGGTCGGCCACGACCATTGCGATGATCTCGTGCTCCTCCGCCGGCGCAACGATGAGAGCCCGCACCGGCGACTGGGGCGGGACGCAGGGCGACTGCTCGGGCGTCGCTGCGCGGGACGAGAGCGTCCCTCTCTCATGTTCGCCGCTCGTTGACATCTCTCCCCCTGCGCACTACCATGATGGGACGGTCTGAACGCCGAAGGGTCTATGCGAGCATGCTCTCAGTCACGGCAATTCTGAGCACACTGGGCGTCGGCGGCCTGCTTGGCTATGGTGCGGGCGTCGCGGTGCGCTCGGTGACGCGCATCGTCGGATGTCTCATCGGAGTCATATTCATCCTGATGCAGCTTCTGGCCTACTATGGCCTGGCCGAATGGCATTGGGACCGCGTCGCGGAGTTGGTCACCGGCCCCGCCGCCACCGCCGCACAGAGCGCGAGCAGCGCCCTGTGGAAGATCCTGACCTACAACCTGCCCTTCACCGGCGGCTTCTCAGCCGGGTTCTACCTGGCGATGCGTCGCTAGACACCGGCAGATCTGCGATGAGGTGGGCCCGGTCAATGGAGTTGGACCGAGCCCACCGCGCGAGATGGCCGCTCAGACCTTGACCTCCGCGCCCGCCTCGGCCGACGCATAGATCCCGTCCAGGATACGCTGGGTGATGAGCGCCTGCTCGGGCGGCACGGGCGCCTGCCCGCCGCGGGTGATGGCGTCCACGAAGCGGCGGATCTCCTCGGCGTGGCCGCCCAGGCCGCTCTCCCCGATGACCTCCGGCGTGCAGCTCTGCATCATCCCCCGCTCTTCCCTGATGAGCGTGAAGGGCCGCATCCGGATGCCGCCCTCGGTGCCGTACACCGATACGTTGTTCTGGTTGCCTGGGGCGTTGAGCGCCCAGCTCGCGGCCAGGGAGACACATGCGCCGCCCTCCAACCGGATGAAGCCGACGGCCAGTTCCTCCGGTACGGTGTACTTCTTCGGGTCGTGCTTCATCACCGACGGCCTGTTCGCGATCTCCAGCCAGGTGTTGGCGCTGACGGAGATCGGCTCGGGGAAGCCCATGAGATGCAGGGCCAGGTCGAGGACATGCACGCCGATGTCGTAGCATGGTCCGCCCGCCGACTGCTCGGCATCGATGAAGGCGCCCCAAGCCGGCACCCCGCGGGCGCGCAGGTACTCGGCTTTCGCCCAGTAGGCCTTTCCGATGCCACCCTCATCCACGAAGCGCTTGGCCGCGAGGCCCTCGTTGCTGTAGCGCATGTTCTGGACCACGCAAAGGAGCTTCTGCGACCTGTCACGAGCGGCGATCATCTGCCGGACCTCGTCGGCGGAGGTGGCGACAGGCTTCTCCACGATTACGTGGCAGCCCGCCTCAAGAGCCGCGACGGTCGCTGGCATGTGCACGCAGTTGGGGGTGCACACGCTCACGACGTCGAGCTCCTCCGTGTCGAACATCTCCTCGTAGTCGTCGTAGACGCGTTCGTCGTCCACCCCGGTGAGCTTGGCGCCCTTCGCCGCGGCTTCGGGCTTGATGTCGCAGATGGCGGTGATCTCGGCGTTGGGCATCTGCTGCCACGCCGGGATGTGGTTACCGCAGGCGATACCTCCGGTGCCGACGACTCCAACACGTAGCTTGTCGCGCATGCTAGGCCTCCTTATGCCTCTGTGTGAGCCCCCTGGGGGCGTCACCTTGCGGCTGGACTCGGCACGCCGTTTCTCAGCAGTGAGCTTGCGGCCCCAATTCCGCGCCCGGCCGACGTGCACCTGCACGGGGCCCTGTGGCCGCGCTTCCGCCGGCCTGAAGGTGCCGGTGGCCCGCCAATTGAAGTGGCGTGCGGACGCCAAGGCCCATCAGGGAGTGAGGGAGACGGCGATGACCGACCGGGAGCGCGTGCTGCGCACCTTCGCGGGCGAGCCCGTGGACCGGATCTGCTGGCAGCCCCGGCTGGAGCACTGGTACAACTACCGCCGCAAGCTCGGGACGTTGCCGGAGCGCTACCGTGACGCGGAGCTCTTCGAGGTCTACGACGATCTCGGCTGCTCGGTGCGCTACGCGGGCCGGCCGCTGGTCTTCGAGCATCAGGACTGCTCGCTGCGCAGCGAGGGCGACGAGAGCGGGCGGGTCACCTACTACGAGACCCCCATTGGCACGCTCACGGAGGTGCTGCACTACGGGGAGGAAGGCACCTCGGCCCACCGCAGCAGGTTCCCCATCCAGAGCCTCGGCGACATCGACGTGATGGAGTACTTCCTCTCCGATGAGCGCGTGCGATTCGATGACCAGCAGTTCGAGGCGATTGAGGATCGGCTCGGGGACCGCGGAGTGTGCCAGTTCTACTTCCCGCGCTCGCCGCTCATGCGATTGATCATCAACTACGTGGGCTTCGAGCAGACGATCTTCCTGCTGCATGACCACCCGGAACGGGCCGAGCGCTTCATGGGGCATATCGAGCGTTGCGACGATCAGCTCTTTGAGGTGCTGTGCGCGAGCCCGACGCGGATACTCAACTTCGGCGACAACATCGACGCGTGGCTCACCCCGCCGCCGCTGTTCGAGCGCTACCTGATGCCCGTCTACGAGCGGCGGTGCGAGCAGCTCCACGCGGCAGGGAAGTTCACTCACATTCACATGGATGGCGCTCTCAAGCCGCTGCTACCGTACCTCTCGCAGCTCCCTCAGCACGGGATCGAGGCCCCGACGCCGCTGCCCCAGGGCGACGTCGCCCTGGAGGAGTTACGCGAGGCCATGGGGGAGAAGCTCCTGCTGGACGGCATCCCGTGCTGGAGCTTCCTCCCCGAGTGCTCCGTTGCCGAGCTGGAGGAAATTACCGTCGGCCTCCTGGACCTGTTCGCGCCCAGGGTGATTCTGGGGATCTCGGACGAGATCTCGCCACCTGGCGACATCGAGCGTGTGCGCGCCGTGACGGAGATCGTGCGCGAGTACGCCCTGTGAGCCTCACCGCCCGTTCCTGCACCGGTTCGCACCGTTCGCGCCCGTTGAGAGCATCCAGATTCCTGTGGATGACACACGGACGCCCCCGTCCGCGCGCCGTTGGCCGTAGGAGGGGGCAGGCCTCACCCCCCGCTCCCTCCCGCCCGGGAGCGGGATGCGCAGGCACGGGACGCCGCCCTTGGGTGCGCGCATCCGCACGAATCTGGATGCTGCCGCGCCCGTTCGCGGCGTTTGCCGCCTCCCGTGCTGTGTGCTATAATGCGGGGCACACAGGGTCTCCCACAGGCGCTGCGACCTCGTGTCGCACGTGATACAAGGCATTCTCGCAGCATTGCACGCAGCAACAGCGAAGGGAGGTACATCCTGTGGCCAGCACGACAGAAGAAGTTAAGAAGCTCCGACGCGAGGTCGCGGCGATCGGCCTCATTACCGCGGCCGCGCTCACGTTCGCGAGCCTCCTCTACAGCAGTCAGGGGGGGCTGAGCCAGGGAAGCGGCTACCTCCCCGCGGTCATCGCACAGGCTCTGAATCTCTCGTTCGGTGTCGGCTCCTACGCGGTGCCCCTCGTGTTGGTCGTCGTTGGTGTCCTCTTCGCGCTCGAGTGCCCGCAGATGGCGTCGGCGAGGTCGCTCGCGGGCACGGGCCTGCTGTTCCTCGTCATCCTCACGACCACGGCGATGTACGTGCCCGGCGAGTCCCGCTTCGATCCTCGGTGGGTGGCGCTCTACGGCGGCTACGTGGGCGCGGGCCTGGCCTACGCCTTCCTGGGCGCGCTTGGTGTGATGGGCTCCTACATCGTGCTCACGGGGCTGGCCATCATCGGGCTGGTCATGGCGACGCAGACCTCGGTGACGCAGCTCCTACAGGCCGTTGGGCGCGCGATTCGGGGCATGTTCGTGTCGATGTGGGACGTGATGGCGGAGGGGTTCTCCGAAGCCGCTGAGGCGGCGGCGCGGGCGAGGAGGGGCCGTGCCCGCAGCCAGAGGCGGAACACCCGGCCGCTGCGTCCCGACCGCGGCCCCGTCGTGGAGCTGGAACTGGGTGATGAGGCAGCGGCGGAGGAGGCGCAAGGGGACGAGCCCGCGCAGCCCAGGCCCAACCCGGGCACGGCGGACACGAAGCGGTCGCCCAACACCGACGCGGAGCAGACCGTGCTGCTGGAGGACCGCGACCTCTACTCGCCACCATCTCTGTCTTTGCTGCGGGAGCTGTCGGACGAGCAGCCCGGGGATGCGGCGACCGAAGAGGCGACTGAGAACATCATCAAGCTCGAGGACACTCTGGAGAGCTTCGGCGTTGAGGCGAAGGTGGTGGCCTACGAACGCGGCCCGGTCATAACGCGGTACGAGGTGGAGCCCGCCCCCGGCATCCGCGTGGGCAAGATCGTCAACCTCTCCGACGACCTGGCGATGGCGCTGGCGGCCGTGGATGTGCGTGTCGAGGCGCCAATTCCGGGCAAGTCGGCGGTAGGTATTGAGGTGCCCAACGAGCACCGGGCGATCGTGAGCCTGCGCCAGTTGCTGGAGGAGGAGGCGTTCCAGTCGGACCCGTCGATCCTCGCGGTGCCGCTGGGGCGCGACATCGCCGGACATCCGGTGTTGGCGGACCTGTCGCGGATGCCGCACCTGCTGGTCGCTGGCGCCACGAACTCGGGTAAGAGCGTCTGCCTGCACAGCATCATCTGCTCCATCCTCATGCGCGCGAGGCCGGATCAGGCCAAGTTCATCCTGATTGATCCCAAGCGTGTCGAGCTGCGGCTTTACGAGGGAATGCCGCACCTGATGTCTCCGGTGGTGTACAGCCCGAAGGAGGCCGCGGACGCGCTGCGCAAGGTCATCCGCGAGATGGACAAGCGCTACGATCAATTCGCCATGAAGGGCGTCGTGGACATCGACGAGTACAACGAGCTGGCGGCGCAGCCCAAGGAGCACCGGGACGAGGAGTTCGAGCCGCTGCCGCGCGTGGTCATCATCATCGACGAGCTGGCCGACCTCATGATGCAGTCGCGGAGGGAGTTCGAGTTCTCGATCTGCCGGCTGGCCCAACTCGCGCGCGCGACCGGGATCCATCTGGTCCTCGCCACCCAAAGGCCCTCGGTCAACGTCATCACAGGGACCATCAAGGCGAACATCCCCTCGCGGATCGCCCTCGCGGTGACCTCCCAGCACGATTCGCGAACCATCCTGGACGGGCAGGGGGCCGAGCGCCTGATCGGGCGGGGCGACATGCTCTACTCGCCCATCGACGCCAACCAGCCGAGGCGGCTGCAGGGCGCCTTCATTCCGCGCTCGGACCTGCAGCGCCTCGTTGACTTCCTGTGCTCGCAGGGCGAGCCGGAGTTCGAGATCATCCCGCAGCTTCCCGACGAGGATGAGGACGACTTCGCCGCCGAGATCGAGGTTAGCGATAAGCTCTATGCCGCGGCGGTCGAGTACGTGGTGGGGGAGGGGGAGGCCTCGGTGTCCGGTCTGCAGCGGCGCTTCAAGATCGGCTATGCCCGTGCCGGCCGGCTCATCGACGCGATGGAGCAGCGCGGCGTGGTGGGGCCGCACGAGGGCCCCAAGCCGCGCCAGGTGCTGCTGCACCCCTCGGCCCTGCACCATCACCTCGACGGTGGGGGTTACCCCTCGCCCGCCGAGCTGTTGGAGGAGACCGGGGAGGGGGCGGAGGGGGACGCGGCGGAGATGCCGGCCGAGGGGGAGATGGCCGAGGACGAGCCCCGCGCGGAGACCGCCTGAGACGCCCGGACGCAGGAATCCGGGCCGTGGGCGTCGAATGGTTTACCCCGATGGCGAGAGATGACCTCCAGCTCTTTGATGACATCGAGAGCGAGGGCGAAGAGGATCGCGAGCAGGCGGTCCATCCTCGCAACACTCTCAACGATCTGAGCGGCCGGCAGTGGATCAGGGCCACCAAGTCGTGGCTGATCTGCGATTCGAGGCGCTATCAGCGTAACCGCGACACAGAGATGCATCCGGCCAGGTACCCCGAGGAGCTTGTTGCCGAGTTCATAGGCTTCTTCACCAAGCGTGGCGGCTGGGTGCTCGACCCCTTCTGTGGCAGCGGCGCCACCCTTGTCGCGGCGCTGGAGGAGGGGCGCAACGGCGTGGGGGTGGACGTGAGCGCGCACTACGCCGACATGGCACTCAGGCGCGTCGCGAAGATCGCGGGCTGCTACGAGGGGCACGCCTTGGTAAGCCGAGGCGATGCGCGCGCTCTCGATGCCCCCGAGGCGTGGGAGCACGTGGACGGGCCGCCGAGGTCCGATGACGGGCTGCCACGCTTCGACTTCATCATGACCTCCCCGCCCTACTGGAATATGCTGCGCAAGAGCCGCGGCGGCGTGCACTCGACGCATAAGCAGCGGGCCGATGACGGCCTCGACACTGACTACGGCGAGGCGCCGGGGAACCTGGGGCTGATCGAGGACTACGGGGAGTTCATCGAACAGCTTGGGGTGGCCTTCGACGCCTGTGCGCGCCTGCTCCGGGCGAAGAAGTACCTGGTCATCGTCGCTCAGAACGTCCGAGTACCGGACGGCTTCGTGCGGCCGCTCGCGTGGGACCTGGCGCGTCGCGTCAGCCACACGCTCAGCTTCCAGGGCGAACGCATCTGGTGTCAGAACAGCAAGCGGCTCGGCATCTGGGGCTACCCGACCACCTTTGTGCCCAACTACCACCATCATTACTGCCTGATCTTCCGCAAGCAGGGCTGAGCGGCGGATGTCGATGGCCGTGCGCGTGGCGTTGGTGTCATTGGGCTGCCCCAAGAACCTGGTGGACTCTGAGGTGATGCTCGGGCTTCTGGAGACCGCGGGCTACGAGATCGTCGAGGACGTGACCGCCGCCGAGGTCGTGATCGTTAACACCTGCGCCTTCATTGAGCCGGCCGTGGCGGAGGCCGTGGCCGCGTTGCTGGACCTGGCCGAGCTTAAGGACGACGGTGCGCATTGTCTGATCTGCGCCGGCTGTCTCACGCAGCGGTATGGGGAGGAGTTGGTAGCGGAGCTGCCGGAGGTGGACGGCTTCGTCGGGCCCGGATCGGTCGGCCGGATCGCGCAGGTCGTGGATCGGTGCCTGGGCGGTGAGCGCGTGGTGGCGGCCGATATGCCTCCATATCTCTACCGCTGGGACACGCCGCGGGTGCGAACGGGCAGGGAGTGGCTGGCCTACGTCAAGATCGCGGACGGCTGCAGTCACCGGTGCGCTTACTGCCTGATACCGAGCCTGCGCGGGCCGTACCGGAGCAGACAGCCGGAGGACATCGGCGCCGAGGTGTGCGCCCTCATTGGTGAGGGCGTGCGGGAGATCTGCCTTATCGCCCAGGACACGTCTGCATGGGGGCGCGACCTGGAGGGCGATAGATCGCTGGCCGACCTGCTGCGCGGCCTGGACCTGCGCGGCTACGACGGCTGGGTGCGCCTGCAATACCTCCACCCGAAGGGCATCAGCGACGAGCTGCTCTCGGCGGTGGCGGAGATCGATCAGGTGGTGCCCTACTTCGACGTCCCGCTTCAGCACTGCGACCGGGAGGTGCTGCGGCGGATGGGACGTGGTGGGAGCGAACGGGAGCACCTCGCCCTGACCGAGCGGATCCGCGCCTCCGTGCCCGGGGCTGCGTTGCGGACCACGCTCATCGTGGGATACCCGGGCGAGACCCGGCGGCGGTTCGATGACCTGCTGCGCTTCGTCGGGACGGCGCGGTTCGACCGCCTCTCGGCATTTCGCTACTGGGACGAGCCCGGGACGCGGTCGCACACGCAGTCGGACAAGGTGCCTCCCGGGGAGGCGCAGGACCGGCTCGAGGAGCTGATGATGCTCCAGGAGGGCATCTCGCGGCGGATGAACCAGGAGTTGTTGGGAGCGCGGATGCGCGTTCTCCTGGAGGAGCGTGCGGAGACCCCGGGGCAGATGCTGGGCCGCTCATATCGGGATGCGCCGGACATCGACGGACAGGTCCTGGTCGAGAACGTGGCGCAGCGGCACCAGGGCGAGTTCGTGGAGGTCGAGGTATCCGGTGCCGGTGCGCACGACCTGCGCGGCAGATCCCGCGGCGATCGGGCCGGTGCATCGAGGAAGGGGAATTGCCCGGATGGCGATTGACAGGGAGCTTGCTCTGCGTTACCTGACGGATTGCCTGTACGGCGGGCTGCTCGGGCAGGCAGGGGCCGTGAGACCGTCCGATCTGGTCAGGTCGCTGCCGCACGGCGTGCGCGTCGGGGTGGCGCTTCTCCGCCAGGTGCTGGAGGACAATGAGCGGTTCGTCGAGATCGCGGGACGTTTCGACATCGCCGACCGGGAGGCGATAGGCCGGCGTCCGTTCGGTGGGGCCGTTCTGACACTGCTGGCGGGTTACGGCCGCCCCATGCCTCTGTCGCTGCTGATAACGGCCCTCTCGCGGCTGAGGGGCGGATCCCCGGACTACTTCCGGGAGCTGCTCGGCAACTGGAAGGCCGCCACAGGAGAGATCGTCTTCTCCCGTGAATACGTGCTGAGCTCAGAGTGGGTGCTGGTTCTCGAGGACGAGGACGAGGAGCGGGTCCTCTTCCACAACTTCCTCGAGGACGACGAGAAGCTGCGTGAGCTGTGGGAGGCGTGCGAGAAGAGAGACCTGCGTAAACGCGACCCGGGATTGACCGCCGCGAACATCCTGGAGGCCTTCGACTGTCCCATCGGTCCACGCCAGCTTGCCTTTCTCACCTGGCTGCACCACCCGCAGATCTTCGACCCGGTCGAGTTCGTCGGCCAGGTGCTCGATCGTGACGACGTGGTCCCGGTGGCCGGGCGCTGGGTCGGGCAACAGCAGTTCGAGGAGCTGCTGGAGGAGCTGCGCAAGGCCTCGGACGAAGTGGTTGGCGAGGGCGAGCAGGTTCCGGCGGTGGACCTCGAGGAGGTTCTGGCCGCCGAACCGCCGTCCACCCCCTACGCGGTCGATGAAGGTGATCGGGCGAATGTGCTGTCGATAGCCAGCCAGACGCAGACGCCCATCGGGGTTGATGAGCTGGTCATCGACCTGCTCGACATCACGCCGGACCAGAGGAAGTTTGTTGCGGCGGCCCAGGCCCTGCAGGAGGCCCTCCATGGCGAAGCGGACCTGATGGAGGTCTCTCCGGGCCGGTATCTCTCGCGGCAGGCGGTGCCCGACTGGGTGCACGAGATCCCCGAGCCGCTGATCCCGGTGCAGACCGAGGACGAGCGCGACGTGCTGCTCCATCTCGAGGCACTGTCGGACCAGCTTCGCGACGAGGTGCTCGACCCGCTCTTCGAGGACATCGCGTGCGGCGTCGAGATCGCGCCGGAGGAGGACTATCTCGCCACCGACAGCACGGACTACCCCCTGCTGCATCACCACTACATCATGGGCACGATGGCGATCCGCGCCATAGACCGTGAGCTCTTCGCCACGGAGGCCCCGCTCACGCTGGTGTTGATGCGCTACGAGGACCGCGACGTGTACCCCGCATGGCTCAACCAGGAGCTGGGGCTGCTGTTTGGCCTGTCGCGCTGGTACCAGCGCCACCTGCCGCAGAGCGGAGGGATCTTCCGAATCGTCCGCACGGAGGAGCCTGACTGCTACCTGGTGGAGTACGACGGGGACACCGAGGACGATCTGGCGCCTGATGATGAGCGCATGGCGAGGCTCGAGCACAGGCGCGAGCGGGTCAGCCACCGGCCGATCTCGATCTTCGACCTGATGGTAGATCTGATGCAGGACCATGAGGCGGGCCTGTCCTTCAACGCGTTGTGGGCCGAGATGAACGTGGTGCGCCGGACCTCCCGGTGGCAGATCGCGTCGCTCCTCGCTCTCTATCCCTGTTTCGAGGAGCAGGACGGCACATGGACGGTGGAGAGCGACCTCGTACGGGAGCCCGGGCGCGAGCGGCTCGAGGAGTTCGTCATCCGCCCCGAAGAAGGTGAGGACGAGGCGGAACCGGACGAGGAGGCAGAGGAGAGGGACGAGGACGTCGAGGAGGATGCGGATGAGGACTGAGGTTATCGCGGCCAGGCCCGTCGCAGCAGCCTCATGGGGGCGCAGGGCGGCCCTCGCGGCTGATGGGCGTCAGTAGTCCCGCGTCTTCTCGAACTCGTCGAGCCAGGCCATGAAGTTGTCGTACTTGGTGCCCCAGGCGACTGAGTTCGTGGCGCCCATGATGAAGCCGCCGCCGGGCCTGCACTCGCGCATGGTCTGGCGCACGGCGGTGCGCACGTCGTCCCGGGTGCCGTCCACCAGCACCGCTACGTCCATGCCGCCCCAGCCCGCCATGCGGCCACCTGAAAGCTCCTTCACCACCGCCGGCGTGACGCCCGCGCTCGGCTGCAGCGACTGCATGCAGTCGATCCCGGCGTCGGTGAGTTGGTCGATGATGGGTCGGAAGTCGCCGCAAGAGTGCTGGAAGAAGTCCAGCCCCGCGGCGTGAGCGCTCTCGACGTTGAAGCGCACTGCCGGCGCGAAGAGGCGGCGGAAG